>NZ_JAGGMS010000001.1:3680000-4000000 GCF_017875555.1 Amycolatopsis magusensis
CGGTGCCGGGTACTGGCGGGTGTTCCGCTCGATCATCGTGCCGGTCAGCCGCAACGCGATGGTCACCGCCGGGCTGTTCTCGTTCCTGTTCGCGTGGGCGGACTTCCTGTTCGCCGTCACGCTCACCACCGGGCGGGCGATCGAGCCGATCACCGTCGGCATCTACCGGTTCATCGGCAATCAGAGCGCGGACTGGAACGCGGTGCTGGCCACCGCGGTACTGGCCTCGATCCCGGCGGCGGTGCTGCTGGTCATCGCGCAGCGGTACGTGGTCGCCGGGGTCACCGGCGGCGCCCTCAAGGACTAGGAGTCTGGCGAAGATGATCGAAGTGCGGGTCCGCCACGAGGTGATCCGGATCGAGCCGTGGGGCCCGGACAGCCTGCGCGTGCGCGTGGGCAGGCACGGCATCACCGAGGACCTGCCAGGTGCGCTCGTCGCGCCGAAACCGGCCGAGGCGCAGGAGTCGGAACACCAGGTGGTCAACGGTTCCCTGACCGCCACGGTGGAACTGGTCGGCACGGACACCGGTGTGGTGCCGGTGCTGTCGTTCACGCGCACGGACACCGGCGCTGAGCTGTTTTCCGAGCAGCGCGCGCACTTCTGGTGGCCCGGCCCGCGTCTGCGTGAGGAACGTGGTGGCGGCTACGCCCGCTTGGAGCAGCGCTTCCACGCCTATGAGGGGGAGCGGTTCTTCGGCCTCGGGCAGCACACGCACGGGCGCCTGGACCAGAAGGGCATGGTGCTTGATCTGGTGCAGCGCAACGGTGAGGTGTCGATCCCGTTCGTGCTGTCCAGCCGTGGCTACGGTCTACTGTGGAATTCACCGGCGGTCGGCCGGGTCGAGCTGGCGGAGAACGGCACGCGCTGGGTCGCCGACTCCGCCCGGCAGATCGACTACTGGGTCACCGCCGGTTCCCCGCTGCAGATCCTCTCGCGTTACGCCGACGCGACCGGGCACACGCCCATGCTGCCGGAGTGGGCGAGCGGGTTCTGGCAGTCGAAACTGCGGTACCGCAGCCAGCAGGAACTGCTCGAGGTGGCCAGGGAGCACAAGCGCCGCGGCCTGCCGATGTCGGTGCTGGTGGCGGACTTCTTCCATTGGACGCACCTGGGCGACTGGCGGTTCGACCCGGCCGAGTGGCCCGACCCCGACGCGATGATCGCCGAACTGGACTCGCTGGGCATCCGGTTGATGGTGTCGATCTGGCCGTCGGTGAGCCCACTGAGCTCGAACTACGCGGAGATGCGCGACCGCGGGCTGCTGGTGGGGACCGAGCACGGCCTCCCCGCGCACGCGCCATGGCACGACAAGGGTTTCGACGTCGAGATGCCGGTGACCTTCTACGACCCGACGAACCCGGAGGCGCGGGAGTTCGTCTGGGAGACGGTCAAGCGGAACTACTACGACCGGGGCGTGCGGGCGTTCTGGCTGGACGCCTGCGAACCCGAGCTGCAGCCGGGGCATCCGCACAACCTGAGTTTCCACAGTGGACCGGGGAGCGAGGTGGCGAACTCCTACCCGCTGGCGAGCGCGCAGACCTTCCACGAAGGCAGCCGCACCGCCGGTGCCGACGACGTGGTGCTGCTGTGCCGTTCGGCCTGGGCGGGCAGCCAGCGGTACGGCGCCGCGTTGTGGTCCGGCGACATCCCGGCGACGTGGGATTCGCTGCGGACCCAGGTGCGGGCGGGCCTGAACGTGGCGCTTTCCGGAATCCCTTGGTGGACCACGGACATCGGCGGTTTCCACGGGGGCGATCCGGATTTGCCGGAGTACCGGGAACTGATCGTGCGGTGGTTCCAGTACGGAGTGTTCTGCCCGTTGTTCCGGTTGCACGGGGTGCGGGACCCGCGGGGGGCGTTCGGGCCGGAAATGACCGGCGGGCCGAACGAGGTGTGGAGCTACGGCCCGGAGGCGGGGGAGCTGATCGCGTCGGCGTTGTGGTTGCGGGAGCGGATCCGGCCGTACCTGATGACGCAGATGCGGGCCGCGCACGAGCACGGCACGCCCCCGATGCGGCCCCTGTTCACCGAGTTCCCGGACGATTCCAGCGCGTGGGAAGTCGACGACGAGTTCCTGCTCGGGCCGGACCTGCTGGTGGCTCCGGTCCTGCACGCCGGCGCCACTTCCCGGCACGTCTACCTGCCGTCCGGTGCCCAATGGACGGACGCGTGGACAGGCGAGGTGTCCGGCGGTGGTCTGGTCGAGGCGCCCCTTGATCGCATCCCGTTGTTCCTGCGTGACGGAACGAAGTTGCCGATCTCCGGGTGATCCACCGGCGTTCCGGGCACGTAGTAACCGGCATGGCGTGGCGAGTGGCGAACGCACTGGACAAACTGCTGGCACAACTGAACGCGCTGGCCCCGAACCGCAACCGGGCCGGCGACGGCTCGATCGGGGACACCTCGCACCAGAACCGCGACAGCGACCACAACCCGTGGTATGGGCCGGGGATCGTGACGGCCAGGGACTTCACCCACGACCCGGGTGGTGGTCTCGACTGCCACTGGCTGGCCGCGCGGCTGATCGAGGTCAGGGACTGGCGGATCAAGTACGTGATCTGGGACCGCCGGATCGCGGACTCGCGGACCAGCCCGTGGCAGTGGCGGCCCTACTACGGGGAGAACCCGCACACCAGCCACCTGCACCTGTCCGTCATGCCCAACCCGTCGTGCGACGACGTGACGCCGTGGGACCTCGGCGTCGCCGCCGCCCCGAAGTTCGACAACGAGGAGAACAGCGTGGAACTGACCCCGGGCACGTACGTGTCCAAAACCCTCGTCTGCCCCGCGGTCGCGGCCGACCTGGTGATCAGCCTGGGTTTCGTCTCGTTCACCGTGCACCACGTCAAGTTCTTCGGCCCCACCCCGGAGTCGGGCGCCGCCGAACTCGCCTCGTACGGCGAACAACGCGTCGACCCCGCGCGCCCCTACGTCATCCCCGCCCCCGCCGGCGCCCTCACCACCGAAATCCTCTACTCCCTGGACCCGGCCCAACCCCAGCACACCGCCGTAGCCGCCTTCCGCCCCCACTAACCCCCGAACCCCACACTCGTGCACCCGAACCCCACACTCACGCACCCGAGTCTCACGTTCAGGCACCCGAGTTCCACATTCGTGCAGTCGAGTTCCACGTTCAGGCACCCGAGTCCTACGTTCGCGAACTCGGGCCTCTCGGACGTTTCACCGGCAGGTCCCAAGAAGGATGGGAATGGGGGCCTGGCCAGGCGCTAGTGCTCGGAAATTCTCCGCGTCACGAAACGGAGCCCAGATACCCGACCACGAGCGAGATCAACAGCGAATGGGCAGGCAAGGGCCGAATCTCAAAGTGGGCCGGGCGGGGCTCGAACCCGCGGCCAAGGGATTATGAGTCCCCTGCTCTGACCAACTGAGCTACCGGCCCCCGCGAGTCTGCGGGCGCGATGGAGCCCCCGCGGATCGCGGGTTGAACTTACCCCATGACTGTCGGGGGTCGCAGCTAGGGTGAGCGCATGGCCCAACCGACGAACAGTCCCACCAAGTGGGTGGCCCAGCACGTCCAGCGCTACGTCGAGACCGGCGGTGAGCAGGGCGGCGTCTTCCACGGGGTGCCCGCGCTGTTGCTGACCACCCGCGGGCGCAAGAGCGGCCGGCTGCGGCGCACCGCCCTCTACTACGGCGAGGACGACGGCCGGTATGTCGTGGTCGCCTCCAACGGCGGGGCGGCGAAGCACCCCGCCTGGTACCTGAACCTGACCGCCGAGCCAGAGGTCACGGTGCAGGTCGGCGCGGATGAGTTCACCGCCGTCGCACAGTCGGCGGAGGGTGCGGAATGGGACCGGTTGTGGGAGATGATGGCGGACATCTTTCCCACCTATCGGTCGTATCGGACGAAGACTGATCGGGAGATTCCGCTGGTGGTGCTTACCCGCAAGTAGAGGCTGGCGCGAGTGTGGGACCCACGCTCGTCGAATGTGGGAATCGGCTGCACGGGCGTAGGTTTCGGCTGCCTGAGTGTGGAACTCGACTGTCTGAGTGTGGAGTTCGGGCGCGCGAGTGTGGAACTCGGCTGCTTGAACGTGGGACTCGGGTACCTGAGTGTGGGGTTCGGGTGCGCGAACGTGGGACTCGGCTGCGCGAACGCGTAACTCGGGTGCGCGAGTGTGGGGTTCGGGTCGCGTTCGGATGGAGGAGCCTCGGAGGGCCATTCGGCGTCGCGCCATGCTTTGTAGACCAGGCCGTCGGGGGTGGCGAGGCCGTGGGTGTCGCGCAGGGCCACCACGCAGCGCGCCGCCAGTGCGGCGTATTCCACCGTCAGCGCGGGCAGCGGTAAGAAGAAGGTCCAGTTCGGCGGGTCGTCGCCGGTTGGTGGCACCCATCCGGCGGCAGTCATGCTGCTGGGATCCGCGGTCGGCGCCGCCGCCTCGGCGTGCAGCTCGTGCTCGCCGCCGGCGAACTGCACGAATATCCGCGGTTGGGCCCGCGAGAAGACGACCAGGAAGACCCGGTCGGACACTTCCCGCAACGTCTCGGTGAGACCGCCGCCGAACGTCTCCCAGTCGGACACTTCGGTCACCTGCTTTCCGGGGTGCGGAACCGGACCATCACGGACCTCGACGCCAGCGTGGCGGTGACCTGGGCGGACCCCATCTCCCAGGTCGCGTCGGTGTGCCCGCGGTCGCGCCTGAGGGACGGGCGCCCCAGCCGGGCCGCCCCTTCGCGCACCGTCAGCGTGAACAGGTCGCCGAGGAAGGCCCTTGTCGCCGGTGTCTCTTCAGCGACCATGTCCGCGATCCGGAAACGCACGGACGACACGGTATCGATGCCCGACATCGACACCCCCGGCGGTGTGAAGGCCGGGTTGACCAGGTACCCCAGCCCCTCCTCGACCTCGATCGCCCAGCCGAGGCGGTCGACCGCCATCTGCTGGGCGTCAGCGCGGGACATCGGCCAGGGGACACCGGCCCAGAAGTCGACGGTCTCCCAGACCTCGGCAGGGGACATCGCGGCGTAGTTCACCTCAGAGGTCATACCAGAATGATCGTTCGACTAGGCGAAGCCCTGCACCGTTTCGCTGGGCGCTGAGACAGCGCAGGTCGCGCCAGCGAGTACATCCCGAGGCGCGGTCACGCATCGACGCGCAGCACCAGTTTTCCCCGGACCCGGTTCGTCTCACCGATTCGGTGTGCCCGCGCTGCTTCCCGCAGCGGCAGCACCTCGCCTAGGGTCACTTTCAACTTGCCGGAGGCCACCAGCGCGGCGATGTCGGCGAGGTCGGTGCTCGAAGGTGTCACGAAGAACTCCGCCAGCCGTTGTCCCCTGGCGGTGGCCAGTTCCAGTGCGGCGGCCCGGTGCGCGGCCGAGCCGGTTCGCCCGGTCACGTCGACCAGGATCCCGCCGGGCTTGAGCACCTCCATCGAGCGGACGCTGTACTCACCGCCGACCGCGTCCAGCACGACGTCGACCATTCCGCTCTCCGTCGTGAAATCCGTTTCGGTGTAGTCGATCAGCTGATCCGCGCCCAGCCCGCGCAAGTAGTCGTGCTTGGCGGCCCGCGCGGTGCCAACCACCTCCGCGCCCCGTAGCTTCGCCAGTTGGACGGCCAGGTGCCCGACCCCGCCCGCGGCGGCGTGCACGAGCACCCGTTGGCCGGTTTCGAGCCCCGCGACCCGGTGCAGCGCCTGCCAGGCGGTGAGCGCGGCGACCGGCAAGGCAGCCGCTTCGAGGTGATCGAGTTCGGCGGGGAGGGCGGCGACGGCGTCCGCGCGAGCGACCACGTACTCGGCATAGGCGCCCCGCGGCGGGAAAACCATGCCGAACACCCGGTCACCGCTGGAGAACCGCGCGTCCCTGGAATCGGCGACCACGCCACTGAAATCCAGCCCGACGGTGAGCGGGAACTCGAACGGCGCCACCAGCCCGGCACGCACCTTCCAGTCCGCCGGATTCACCCCGGCGGCCACCACCCGCACCAGCACCTCGCCCGCGCCCGGCTCCGGGCGGTCCCGCTCCACCAGCCGAAGTACTTCCGCACCACCGAAAACATCTTGTTCGACCGCTCGCATCCGCGTCATGAGCTGATCTTCGACCCGGTGGTCTCCATTGTGAAGTAGGCACCTTTTTGGTATCTAGGTTCCTTGTGGATACCACCAACGATCCGTACCAGGCGGGCTGCCCGTCCCGCCTGGTGATCGAGATGCTCGCCGACAAGTGGACGCTGCTCGTACTCGGCGTGCTGCGGCTGAACGGCGGGCCGCTGCGGTTCAACGAGCTGCGCCGCAGGCTGGGTGGCATCACGCAGAAGATGCTCACCCAGACGCTCCGCGGCCTGGAACGCGACGGCCTGGTCCGGCGCACCGTCTACGCGGAGGTGCCGGCCCGCGTCGACTACGAACTCACCGAGATCGGCCTGCGCGCCGGCGAACTGACCAAGGTCATCGCGGACTGGGCGAGCACACACGCCGACGCGATCACCGATGCCCGCGCGAACTTCGACGGATAGCTCGTCGCCGGGCCTTCACCCTGAGCTACCAGTAGTTGTGGCGAGTCTGCACGGACACCCCCAGTTGGTGACGAACCAAGGGACGCGCCGGGGCTGCCTCCGCCGCCGTCAGGGTGCCTCGCCGAACACCAGGCGGTGCCCGCGCGCGGTGTCCATGTACTCACGGACTCGGTGGATCAGCTCGTCCCGCAATTCGAAGACGAAGCAGTAGTCGTTGACGTAAGCATTCCCGTTGGCCAGGGTCGCGCTCATTGTTTCCTCGACGATCACCCGGTCGCCCGCCGCATAGAACCCGGTGAACGTGACGGTGACGTCTCGTGCGAAAAGCCGGGGGAAGTCGTTGGCCAGGAACCGGGCGATCGACTCGCTGCCGATCATGTGGCTGGGAACGCCCAACGCGACAGCGGTGGCATTGCCGTCGGGAGCCAGCCACTCGGCATCGTCGGTGAAGACAGCCGCTATCTTGCCGGTGTCGTGCTCGGAGAAAGTCCGCCACGCGTGCTGGACGATGTCGCGATTTGTTCGTGCCATATCGAAAACCTAGAAGAAGCCGTTCAACAAGGCTGGCAGGAATCCGACCTGATCGCTGCCTGGTGGTGCAGTGGGCGCGGCGGCGTATCGACCGGGATACGCCGCCGCACCCGGAGGTCGGGTCAGTGGCGGCTTACCGGCTGGAGCGGGATGGTCTCGGGCCCCCGCTGTCCGACGTGCGAGCGATCGCCACGCTCTTCCGTGAGCTGCAGGAATTCCTGCAGCAAAGGGAACGACAGCTTCCTGGTTGATCATGAACGGGCACGTCGACCTAGGAACGGACCTGGGCCACGACTTCGCGCACGGTGGCGAGGGTTTCGTCGGGGTGGTCCAGGTGCACGTTGTGCGTGGCACCCGGCCAGCAGAGCAGGGGTGCGCCGAACGCGGTGGCGAGTCGCGCGTGGGCGCGCCGGATGGGGGCTGTTGGTTTCCGGTCGGCGGTCACCACCGCGCAAGGGCGGCGAGGGAGGTCGGCCTCCCGCAAACCCTTGGACAACTCGGTGATGCCGTCGACCGCGCGGGCCAGCACGGTGAAGTCGAGCCGGCCGTTCCGCCGGAGTGCTTCGGCGCAGTCTGGGCGCAAGCCGCGGGCGGTTCGGGCGGTGAGGGCGGGCATGGCGGCGGCGATCAGGTGGCGCGGCCCGGGAATCGACGCGATCTTCCCGGTGGCGCGCGCGACGCGTTCCAGGGTCGCGCAGGTGCGCGGGTCGTTGATCGGGGTCGGGTCCAGCAGCACCAGTCCGGCGACGTTCTCCGGGTGGTCGCGCGCCAGCAGCACCGCCACGGCACCGCCGAGGCTCTGCCCGACCACCACGACCGGGCCGAAACCGAGGCGGTCGATGAGCGCGTTCAGGTGCGCCGCCGCGTCGGCCAGTGAACCGCCGGCGGTGGCGCTTCCGGTGCCCGGCCGGTCGTGCACGATCACCTGGCAGTCGGCGAGGCCTTCGACCAAACCGGGGAAGAAACCCTCGCAGGCTTCGGCACCGCCGGGGAGCAACAGGACCGGCGGACCCGAGGACCCGTGCACGTGGACTCCGTCTTGCGTCATACCTTCTTTGTACAACCCGGAATAAACGGGCGCCTGCAAGGGTTGTCACCTGGCGTGACGATCACGCGGCTCGTTCGAGTGGTTCAGCCACTCCACCTGGCGGCTTACTTGCGGACCGTGGTCGATCCTGTCAGGGTGGATCGTAGAGCGGGTCGACTGGGGGACTCTGGGGGCCCTGACCTGCGTGCGGAGCGGGGGAATGCAGCACGGCAGAAATAGGGGGAGTCGTGCCCAACTGGGGGTTGACTTTTCGAAGACATCAGCACGGCTGGAATCGGCGGCACCTCACGGTGTTCGCCCATTCGATCCCGGCCCGGCGTGCTCCTGAGCCACGCACGGAGATCGCCGGTGCCGTGCGGAAAACGGCGGGCTGGTTGCGGGCCCGGCCGCACAACGTCCGGCAGGTGTTCACCGCCCGGCTGCGGGCGAACGAGGCGGAAGTGCGCGAGCAGGAACGCCGGCGGCTGCACCGCGATCTCCACGACGACCTCGGGCCGACACTCGCGGGCATCCGGCTCCGGCTGGGCACCGCCTCCGCGCGGCTCGACGACCAGCCGGAGCTCCGGCGGCTCCTGGACGACGCGGCCTCGGAAACCGCCCGCGCCATGAGCGAGATCCGGCGCATCGTCGACGAACTGCCGCCGCCCGACCTGGCCGGGCTGGGGCTGCCCGGTGCACTTCGCAAGCTGGCCGCCCGCCTGGACAACGCCGGTGCGCGGGTCACCGTGGAGGCGCAACCGCTGGACCTGGCCGCCACCACCGAACTGGCCGCGTACCGGATCGCCGCCGAGGGCGTGACGAACGTGCTGCGGCATTCCGGGGCGCACCACGTGGAAATCAGCCTCACCGCGGACGAACACCGGCTCGTGCTCACCGTGGCCGACGACGGCGAAGGCCCGCCGCCTGCCGGTTGGTGGGGCCACGGCACGGGTTTGCGCTCGATGCGGCAACGCGCCGAGGACGTCGGCGGCAGCTGCGTGATCCTGTTCCGCCCGGACGGCGTGCCCGGCACCGTGGTGCGCGCCGAACTGCCCCGGAACCCGGCATGACCATCCGCGTGGTGCTGGTGGACGACCACCCGCTGTACCGGTACGGCGCGCGGTTCGCCATCGAGGACGCCGAGGACCTGGTCATCGTCGGGGAGGCGTCGACCGGCGAAGAGGCTCTCCAGGTGGTGCGGGAAAAGCAGGTGGACGTGGTGCTGATGGACATCCAGCTGCCCGATCGCTCGGGGCTGGAGGTCACCAGGGCGATCACCGGCGACGCGGGGCCACGGGTGATCGTGGTGTCGGTCAACGAAGACGACGACTCCATCGTCTCGGCGCTGCGTGCCGGTGCGCACGGGTACCTGGTCAAAGGGGTGTCGCGGGACGAGCTGTTGTGGGCGATCCGCACGGTCGCCGCGGGCGGCGCGGTCTTCGGTCCCTCGATCGCGGACCGGCTGAGCAATTACTTCTCCGCGGTCCACGAGCTGCCCAGCCGCGCGGCCTTCCCGACGCTGACCAACCGGGAACGCCAGGTGCTGGACCTGATCGCCCGCGGCTGCAGCAACCGGCGCATCGCCCGGCAGCTGGTGGTCTCGGAGAAGACGGTCCGCAACCACATCACCCGCGTGTTCACGAAACTGCAGGTCAGTGATCGGGAAATGGCCATGGTGCGGGCGCGCGACGCGGGGATGGGCGCCTGAACCCGCTCAGCGGTTCCCGGCGAGGACCAGGCCGGTCTCGTACGCGACGATGACGAGCTGGGCGCGGTCGCGTGCGTGCAGCTTCTCGAACAGGTGGCTCATGTGCGTTTTCACCGTCGCCGGGCTGACGTGCAGCCGCGCGGCGATTTCCGCGTTGGACAACCCCCGTGCGACGAGCACCAGCACTTCGCGTTCGCGGTCGGTCACGCCGTCGAGTCCGGTGACGGGCAGCCGCGCGGGTTCGGGCCGGCGAGCGAACTCGGCGATCAGCCGCCGGGTCACGCTGGGGGCGAGCAGGCCGTCGCCGTTCGCGACCACCTCGATCGCGGTGAGCAGGTCCTCCGGTGAGGTGTCCTTGAGCAGGAAACCGCTGGCCCCGGCCCGCAACGCCGCGAACACGTAGGCGTCGAGGTCGAACATGGTGAGCGCGAGGACGCGCACCGACGCGGTGTCCGGGGAACCGCAGATCCGCCTGGTCGCCTCGATCCCGTCCATGTCCGGCATGCGGATGTCCATCAGCACCACGTCCGGTTGCGCCGCGGCGGCGAGCTCGACGGCCTCCGCGCCGGTGCCCGCCTCACCGACCACGGTGAGCCCGGGCGCGCTGTTCACCAGCACGCGGAAACTCCCGCGCAGCAGGGCCTGGTCGTCCGCGACCAGCACCCGGATCGGTTCGCTCACCACGACTCCCGGCCGGTTCCGCGTTCTGGGACGAACGGCAGCCTGGCCGCCACCCGGAAACCCCCGCCCGGCCGCCGCCCGGCGTCGAACTCCCCGCCGTACAGGGCGACCCGCTCCCGCATCCCGATCAACCCGTGCCCGCCCGCTCCGGTCCGGCCCGCGCCGTCGCCCTCGTCGACGACCTCGATCCGCACTTCCCGGCCGGTGCCGGTGACGGTGACCCGGCACGGCGCGGGGGCGGCGTGCTTGGCCACGTTGGTCAGCGCCTCCTGCACGATCCGGTACACCGACAGCTGCACGCTTTCCGGCAACCGTCCCACACCACGGGTTTCCAGTTCGACGGCGACCCCCACCACCGCCGCCTGCTCGGCGAGCGCGGGCAGCCCGTCGAGCCCGGGTGCCGGGCCGACTTCGGCGGGTTCGACGTCCGAGCGCAGGATGCCGAGCATCCGGCGCATCTCGTCGAGCGAGGTCTTGCTCGTGTTTTCGATGACGCGCAACGCATCCCGTGCTTCGGCCACCGGGCCGGTCACGGCCGCCTCCTCCCGAAGGAGGTGGCGCGCCACCCCGGCCTTGACCGCGATCACGCCCATGCTGTGGGCGACGATGTCGTGCAGTTCGCGGGCGATGCGCAGGCGCTCCTCGGCGACCGCCCGCCCGGAAAGCTCGAAGGTGGTGCGCGCGGCGTGCGCCCGGCGTTCCCGCACGGCCCGGCCGATCGTCCAGGCGCACGCCATCAGCGCGCCTCCTGCCAGCAGCACGTCGAAATCGCTCTGCCACCAGCCGGGTGAGCCCACCACGGCTTCGACGAGGAGCGGGCTCACCCCGACCACGCCGATCGCGATCCCGGGCAGCCGGCGGCTCGGCTGGGTGCGCGCGACGAGGTAGAGCGCGAAAGCGGCGGCGGCGAACGGTTCCCGCACGACACCGGCGAACACCGCGATCGCCGTCGCCGCGAAAACCACGCAGAACACCGGGACGGGCCACACCCGCCGCACCGCGCCGGGCAGGCCGATCCCGGCCACCACCACGAGCCGCACCCACAACGGCAGGTGCGCCCCGGCGTTCCCGTAGACCACGAACAGGGCCAGCACGACGGTGTACACCGCCGCGACCGAACCGTCGGCCACGAGCAGCTGGGTCCGGCTCAGCCGCCGCGCGACGAACGAGTGTGGATCGTCCATGCTCCGACGATATTCGTGCGGGCGGACTTCGCCTCCACCCCGAGGCTGACATCCCCACGGGTGAGTTCACCCGCGGTCGGCTCGCCCGCCACGCCGATGTGCCGGGGTCCGGGGTGCGCGAGCGTGGTGGCCGTGATCGAAGTACGGAAGCTGACCAAGCGCTACGGCCCGAAAGTGGCCGTCGACGACCTCACGTTCGAGGTGAAGCCGGGCCGGGTGACGGGGTTCCTCGGCCCGAACGGCGCCGGCAAGTCCACCACCATGCGGATGGTGCTGGAGCTGGACCGGCCGGACGCCGGGGAGGTGCTGCTCGACGGCAAGCGGTACCGGGACCTGCGGCACCCGCTGCGAAAAGTCGGCTCGCTGCTGGAGGCGAAGGCGGTGCACGGCGGGCGCAGCGCCTACCACCACCTGCTGTGGCTGGCGCAGACCAACGGCATCGGCAAGCGGCGGGTCCGGGAGGTCATCGAGGAGGTCGGCCTGGACAGCGTGGCGGGCAAGCACGCGGGCGGTTTCTCGCTCGGCATGAGCCAGCGGCTCGGCATCGCCGCCGCGTTGCTGGGGGATCCCGAGATCCTGCTGTTCGACGAGCCGGTCAACGGCCTGGACCCGGAGGGCATCCGGTGGATCCGCACCCTGATGCAGGACCTGGCCGCCGAGGGGCGGACGGTGTTCGTCTCCAGCCACCTGATGAGCGAAATGGCCCTCACCGCGGCGCACCTGATCGTGATCGGGCGCGGTCGGCTGCTCGCCGACACCGCCGTGGCGGGTTTCATCGAGCGGAACTCCCGGTCGTACATGCGGATCCGCACCCCCGACCCGGACCGGCTGCGGGAGGTGCTCGGCGCGGCCGGGATCCAGGTGGACCAGGGGCCGGGCGGCACGCTGGAGGCGGTCGGCGCCGAACTCGGCTCGATCGGGCACCTGGCCGCGCTCAACGGGCTGAGGATCGACGAGCTGAGCCCGCAGTCGGCCTCCCTGGAAGAGGCGTTCATGCAGCTCACCGCCGGTTCCGTGGAGTACCGGGCGGAAGAGGGGAAACGATGATCCTGCTGTCCGAGTGGACCAAACTGCGGACCATCCGGTCGACGGTGTGGGCGCTGGTGCTGACCTTCGTGCTGTCCGTCGGCATCAGCGTGCTGCTCGCCGGTTACCTGAACGGGTCGTTCGACTCGTTCGACGCCGGGTACCGGGACTCCTTCGACCCGATCGAGTTCGCGCTCGGCACGATCGCGTACGGCCAGATCGTCCTGGTGGCCTTCGGGGTGCTGGCGGTCAGTTCCGAGTACGGCAGCGGCACGATCCGGTCCTCGCTCGCGGCGGTGCCCCGCCGCGGGCAGTTCTTCGCCGCGAAGATCGCGGTCGGCACGGCGGCGGCGCTGGTGGTCTCGATGATCACCGTGTTCGTGATGTTCTTCGCCGCACAGGCCTTCCTCGGCTCGCTCGGCGGTTCGCTCGGCGATCCCGGTGCACTGCGCGCGGTGTTCGGCACGGGTCTCTACCTGACCCTCGTCGCGGTGTTCTCCATGGGCGCGGCGACGATCCTGCGTAGTTCCGGGCTGTCGCTGGGCATTTTGATCCCGTTCTTCTTCGTCGTGTCGAACCTGGTCAGCCGCATCCCCGGGATCGAGGCGGCCGGGCACTACCTGCCGGACCAGGCCGGCAAGCAGATCATGGTCGTCACCGGGCACACCGATTCACCGCTCGGCCCCTGGCAGGGGCTGCTCGTGCTCGCCGCGTGGGCCGCGGCCGCCGTGCTCGCCGGGTACGTCGTGCTGCGCCACCGCGACGCCTGAGCGCCGCCGTTGGGGACAAGGACGGGACCGTTGTCCCACGCAACCGGGACAACGGGCTTCCTAGATTCGACCTTGTCGGCGAGATGGGGGCAGCCGGCGCCCACGTCTCAACTACCAACCAACGGAATGGAGACAGGAATCGTGAGTGACCACGACGACGTCTACGAGCCGCCGAACCTGCTCAAGGCGGGCGACTTCGCACAGATCACGCTCGGCATCCCCCCGCCCCGGGACCCGGTGGACTGGACCTTCTGGCTGCACGCGCTGATCTGAGCAACCCCGGTGGGAGGGGCCGTTCGCGGCCCCTCCCACCGGGAGCGCCCGTCCCCGCCACTTTGCCGTCCTTTGTGGATAGTCGCGTGAGGTAGGAGCCATGGAACTTCTCATTTTCCCGGACAGTCCGGCGGCCGGGGAGCTGGCCGCCGACCGGGGTGCGGCCCGGGTGCTCACGCACGCTTCGGGCAGGCCGTGGGTGGTCGGTGCCTGGACCGACGAGGAACTCACCCTGATCACCGCCGGCGCGCGCCGGCTCGCCGTCTTCGGCCGCACCAGGATCGACACCGAACGCACCACCCGGGTACTGGGCCGCGCCCGGTCCCCGCACGACCTGGACGCGGTGGCCCGCGAACTGCCGGGTGGCGTGCACCTGACCGCCTCGTTCGACGGCCGCGTCCGCAGCCAGGGCACCGTTTCCACCTCCCGGCAGATCTTCTTCGCCGAGGTCGGCGGGGTGACCGTGGCCGCGGACAACCCCGGCTCGCTGGCGGTGCTCGCCAAGGCGCCGCTGGACGAGGAGACCCTCGCCCTCAAACTGATGGTCCCGGCACCGCCGTGGCCGCTGAGCCTGCGGACGCCGTGGCGCGGGGTGGACCAGCTCCCGGTCGGACATTGGCTGGACCTGGCTCCGGACGGCCGCGGGCACGCCGTGCGGTGGTGGCGCCCGCCCGCCGCGGACCAGCCGTTGAGCGCGGTGGCCGGCCGGTTGCGCGAAGCGTTGCGCACGGCGGTCGCGGTCCGCGTGCAGAACCGTCCCGCGGTCGGCGCCGACCTGTCCGGCGGCCTGGACTCCACCAGCCTGTGCTTCCTCGCCGAGGCCGCGGGCGCGAACCTGATCACCCACCACTGGCAGGCGCGCGATCCGGCGAACGACGACACCGCGTGGGCCGAGCGCGCCGCGGCCCAGCTGCCCGGTGCCCGGCACCGGACCGTGGCACCGAAGGACGCGCCCACCTGGTACGAGGGGCAGTCGGACCCGGCCGAGCGGTGGCAGGACGTCGAGGGGCCGCTGTCCTGGGACCGCAACCGGCTGCACATGGAGCACCAGGCCCGCGCCGACGCCGCCGACGGCGCCACCCTGCACCTGGTCGGGGTCGGCGGGGACGAACTGTTCACCACGCTGCCGACGTACCTCTGGTCGCTGGTCCGCAGCAACCCGCTCAAGGGGCTCGCCGCGGTCCACCAGCGGCGGGCGGCGAACCGCTGGGGACTGGCCGCGACCGTTCGCGGCCTCGCGGACCGGTCGCCGTTCGCCCGCTCGCTGACCACGACCGCGGACGTCCTCCTGGATCCGCCGTTGGACCAGGCCGATCCGGGACTCGGCTGGGGTGGCGGCTGGCGCCGGATGCCCGGCTGGACCGCCCCCGACGCGGTGGCGACCGTCCGCCGGATGCTGCGTGAAGCGGGTGCGGCGAATCCGCAGCCGCTGGCACCGGACCACGTCCGGCACCAGATGCTCGAATACTCGGTCTTCGGCGCGAGCGCGATCCGGCAGATGCGCCTCGCGCTCGGCGGATCCGGCGTCGAATGGGACGCCCCGTTCCTGGACGATGCCGTGCTCGAGGCCGCCTTGTCGGTCCGGATCGAGGACCGCGCGGGGCGCGGGCTGTACAAGCCGGTGCTCAAGGCCGCCATGTCGGGTGTGGTCCCGGAGCCGATCCTGCGGCGCCGCACCAAGGGCGAGTACAGCGCGGAGGCCTACGACGGCCTGCGCCGCAACCGCGAGGCGTTGCTGGAAATGTGCGAAGACCTGCACCTGGCCCGGCTCGGCCTGGTGGAGACGCCCCCGCTGCGGGCCGCGCTGGTTGACCCCGGCGCCAAGCTCGGGCAGCTGATCCCGCTGGAAACCACGCTGGCCGGGGAGACCTGGCTGCGCTCGCCGAGCGCCAGCACGGCGGCCTCCCCGATCGGAGATGCGCGATGACCGTGTCCCTGCCACCCGACGTGTCCGTCACCGAGGTCGACGACGGCCTGGTCCTGCTCGACCAGCGCGACGGCGGTTACTACCAGCTCAACCGGACCGGCGCGGCCAGCCTGCGCCTGCTGCTCGACGGGCACTCGCCGGCCGAGGTCGCGCGAACCCTGGCGGAACGGCACCCGGCCGCGGCCGAGCGCGCCCTCGGCGACGTGCAGCAGCTGCTCGCCGCGCTGCGGGAGGCGCGTCTGGTGGTGACCGCATGACCGTGCCTGCCGCCGCCGAACTCGGCGTTTCCCTGTCCTGGCGCCGGAATTTCGCCGCCCGGGCCGCGGTCGGCGTGGCCCGGTTGCTGATCCAGCTGCCGCCGCGTCGCCTGCGGCAGGCGCTCGAGCTGGCTTCCCGCGGCGCCCGCCCGGCTACCGCGGCGCAAGCCTTGGCGGCCCGCCAGGCCACGGTGACCGTCAGCGCCCGCTGCGCCGGGCAGGGCTGCCTGCAACGATCGGTGGCCACGGCGTTGCTGTGCCGCGGGCACGGCCGCTGGCCGGACTGGTGCACGGGGGTGCGGACGCAACCGTTCCGGGCCCACGCCTGGGTGGAAGCCGACGGGGTCGCGATCGGCGAGTTCGACGACATGACCGCGTTCCACCCCACGATGAGCGTGCGGAAGCACCGGTGACGCCGGCGGTCCACACGGCCGGGCTGCGCAAGACCTACGGCGACCGGGAGGCCGTGGGCGGGCTGGACCTGACCGTCCCGGCCGGGCAGACCTTCGGCTTCCTCGGGCCCAACGGGGCCGGCAAGAGCACCACGATCGGCATGCTGTGCACCGTGCTGCGGCCCACCGCCGGTCACGCCGAAGTGGCCGGGTACGACGTGCTCCACCAGTCCGCCGAGGTGCGCCGCAACATCGGGCTCATCTTTCAGGAGTCCACTTTGGACGTCGACCTGACCGCGGTGGAGAACCTGCGGTTCCAGGCCGAGTTGTACGGGGTGCCGCGGCGCCGCGTCCGGCAGGCCATCGCCGAACTGCTCGAACTGGTCGGCCTGACCGACCGGAAGGACTCGCCGGTCGGGACCTTCTCCGGCGGGATGCGCCGCCGCCTGGAGATCGCCAGGGGACTGCTGCACACCCCGCGGGTGCTGTTCCTGGACGAGCCGACCACCGGGCTCGACCCGCAGACGCGCGTGGCGATCTGGGACCACCTCCACCGGATGCGGCGGGAACTGGACATCACCATCTTCCTGACCACGCACCACCTGGAAGAGGCGGAGAACTGCGACCGGATCGCCATCATCGACGGCGGGGAACTGGTCGTGGAGGGCACCCCGGCCGAGCTGAAAGCGGTGATCGGCGCCGATCTGGTCACCCTCCGCACCGGCGGTGACCAGGCCACGGTGGTCCGCGCGCTGCGCGACCGCTTCGGCCTGGAAGCCACCGCCGACGCGGACGGCGTGCGGGTGCGGGTCACCGACGGCGCGTCGTTCGTGCCCAGGCTGTGCGGCGAGCTCGCGGTGCCGGTGCGGTCGGTGACGGTCACCGAGCCCTCGCTGGACGACGTGTTCCTGCACTACACCGGGCGCACCATCCGGGAAGCCGACACGGCCGGATCGAGGGGATGAGCCATGCCAGTCGCCGAGGTGTCCACTTCGGACTCCGTCGCGGTGTCCGCTCCCGGTGCCCGCGGCCGGGCCACCCTGCGTGCCATCCGGGTGTTGTGGCTGCGTGAGCTGATCCGGTTCGGCCGCAACCGCCTCCGCGTGGCCATGGGCCTGGTGAGCCCGCTGATGTTCCTGCTCGTCCTCGGCACCGGCCTGGGGTCGATGATGGGGGTCTCCGCGGGTTTCCGGAGTTACCTCTTCCCCGGGGTGCTGCTGATGGCGGTGCAGGCGCCCGCGATCACCGTCGGCATCTCGATCGTGTGGGACCGGCAGGCCGGGTTCCTCCGCCAGATGCTCGTCGCCCCGGTCCGGCGTGGCGCGATCGTGGCCGGGTTGTGCCTCGGCGGCGCTACGACCGGGACCCTCTACGGAGCGCTGGTCCTGGTGCTGGCCGGGGTCGCGGGCATCCCGTACCACCCGCAGTTGCTGCTCGTGCTGGCCGAACTCGCGCTCGTGGCGTTCACCTTCACCGCGATGGGCGTACTCGCCGCCGTGTGCATCAAGCGCATCGAAACGTTCCAGGTGGTGGTCAACCTGGCCCTGATGCCGCTGTTGTTCCTGTCCGGGGCGATGTTCCCGGCGAGTGGGCTGCCGACCTGGCTGGGCGTGGCGGTGAACGCCAACCCGCTGACCTACGCGGTCGACGCGATCCGGCGCACTCTGCCCGGCGACGCGGCGCACCTGCCGGGAGCCGACGGGCCGCGGTGGTGGGACGCCGCGCCGCCGGTCGTCCTGGAGATCGGGTTCGTCGCCCTGCTCGCCGCGGTGGCGCTGGCCGTGGCGACGCGCCGGTTCTCCCGCACTGAGTGACTTCGGAGGCGAGGAAATGGAATTCGGCATTCTCGGTCCGCTGCGGGTGCGCACCGGTGACGGCCGGTCGTTGCCCGTCACCGGGACCAAACCACGCACCATGCTGGCGGCCTTGCTGCTGGCCGGCGGGCGTGTGCTGCCCGACGACCGGCTGGCCGCCCTGCTGTGGGGCGGTCGTGAACCGGCGACGATGGCGGCCCAGCTCCATACCTACGCGTCACGGCTGCGAAGAGCGCTCGACGTCCCGCTCGTCCGGAGCGGGCCCGGCTACCTGCTCGAACGCGGCATGGACGTCCGGTTCGACGCCGACGAATTCGAGCGGCTGACCTTGAGCGGTCATCGCGATCTCGAAGCGGGGCTGCCCGAGCTGGCCGTCACGCGTTTGCGCGCGGCGCTGGACCTGTGGCGTGGCCCGGCGCTGGCCGATGTCAGCGAAACCCTGCGTGCGGCGGAACTCCCGCGGCTGGAGGAGATCCACATGGCCGCGGTGGAGGGCCGGATCGCGGCCGAGCTCGCGCTGGGCCAGCACCTGCGGGCGGTGCCGGACCTCGTCGGCCTGGTCGCCCGGTATCCGCTGCGAGAACGCCTTCGCGCGCAACTGGTGACCGCGCTGCACCGCAGCGACCGCCGGACCGACGCACTCGGGGTCTACGCGCAGGGCAGGCGGATCCTCGACGAGGAACTCGGCGTGGCTCCCGGCCCTGCCCTGCGCGCGGCTTACCAGTCGGTCCTCAGCGCCTGACCTCAGCCGAGTCCTTCCGGGTACCACAGGGAATGGAAGTCGCGGTCGAGCCGTTCCGGCTTGCGGGGCAGCCACGAGAGCGCCAGGTCGCGGACCGTCGCGCGGGGCAGCGGCGGGTTGACCTCACGCGGCTGGGGCTTGGCGACCGCCTGCACCGCCCAGGCGAACGCGATCAGCGGGTCCATCGCCGCCCACCGGACGCGGTCGATGTCCAGGAACATCATCGCCCGCAGGATCGCGTGCCAGATGTGGTAGCCGACCGGTGGCACGCCGTCCATCGTGTGTACCTCGGACTCGAACTCGGCGCGGCGTGGGTCGAACAGGGTGCCCTGGCCGAAGTCGGCGAAAACGGGGACGAGCCGGGGATCGAACGGCCGGTAGTAGGTGTCGAAAATGCCCAGCTGGACGTGGGAAAGCACTTGCAGTGGTTTACGAATGGGGGCGACGAAGGCGGTGTAGTTGCCGGGATAGCCCGTGGTGTCGCTCATTTCGAGCCAGTTCTGCCAAAGCTGCTGGACGGAGTTCTCGCCGAGTATTGCGTGGATCTCGGCGAAGGCGTCGGAGACCTCCTTGATCCGGTGGAACAGGGTCTGGTCGTCGAACTGGTACCACACCTCGTTGGCCCGGCGATCCCCGTGCATACCCGGCACGGGCTCGAATTTCGGGTGGCCCGCCGCCGACGCGGGCAGGGCCCCGGTGAGGCCCGCGCCCGCGACCGCGATGGCACCCATCGAGATCTTCAGCACCTGCCGCCGGTCACGCTGATCTGACATCGTGATTCCCCCAGGAATGCGTCACTTCGTGTCCTGGGCACGGTAGAACGCCTTCCTATACGTCTTCTGTACACGGGTGCGGCGCGGTCATGTTGCCTGATCAGGTGATTGCGGTGCCGGGGCGTGTAGGCGGCCGCGGCAGGGCTATTCGATCAAGGTCAGTCACCCTCGAGATGGAGGATCGATGAAGTTCCGCCTTGCCAGGACGGTCGCGGCCCTGCTCGCCGCTTTCGGTGCCGTGGCACTGCCGCTCGCGGCCACCCCGGCCGCGCAAGCCAGCGAGAAGGACTGTGTGGAATTCCTGAAGTCGATCAGCTTCGGCACCGGCGCAGAGCATGTCTGCTGGCTGGCGAAGATGAACCCCGACGGCGGTGCCGAGGCGATGGAGGCCGGCGGCATGTCCGGCGAGGAGGTCGCGATCGCGCTCAGTGCTCTTCAGGACTGATATTCGCGACGGTTCCCGCCCACCGAGGTGGGCGGGAACCGGCACGCCGGGGGGGTCAGCCGTTGGGGCAGGTGCTGCGGAACTCCTCGACCAGCGTGGACTTCGACGGGCCGGGGCAGAGGAACTGCTCGTAGCGGGTGTCGTTGTCCACGAATCGCTTCAACCACGAGATCATGTACTTGGCCTGTGTGGTGTTGGGCGTGTTGGGGAAGAAGTGGCTGGCGTTGTTCAGTTCCAGGTACGCCTTGTCCGGTGCGCTCGACAGGGAGGTGTAGAACGGCTCGGCGTGGCTGGAAACCGGGGCCACCGAGTCGGACTCGCCGCCGATGATGAAGGTCGGCACCTGGTCGGTGTTCCAGGACTTGTCCAGGTTCCAGGGGGCCAGCGGAATGGCGGCCTGCAGGCTCGGCCGCTTGACCGAGGCCTCCAGCGAACCGCCGCCGCCCATCGAGTGCCCGGCCACGGCGAGCCGCGTCGGGTCGATCTTGCTGCGGACGGTGGTCGGGCTCTGCTGGGTCAGGTAGTCCAGCGCGGCGAGCAGCTGGTCACCGCGGCTGGCGGGCTGGTCGTAGCGGCTGTTGGTGTCGATGGTGATCACCACGAAACCCTGCGACGCCAGGCGGCGGCCCATCCAGGAGATGCTGGACTGGGTGGCGGTGTAGCCGGGGGAGATGGCGAGCGCGCCGAAGGTGCCCTCGCTGGTGCTGGTGGGGTAGTAGATCGTGCCGCCGCCGAAGCCGGAGACCAGGCTGGACACCGTGCTGGTCGCGGTGGCGAACGGCCCCGTGGTGGCCTCGATGCCGGCCTCGGTGGGCGCGGGCCCACGCTCGTAGGGGTTCTCGGCCGCACTCGCGGCAGGGGCGGTGAACACAGCGGCGCCCAGCGCGAGGGCGAGCGCGGCACCGGTGAGTCGTTTGGGCACAGGAGTGCTCCTTCAGGATTCTTACGTGAAGAGCCCGGGGTCGACTATGGCCCAGGCCACCCGAACGGGTAGGGCAAACGTACCAGCCAGTAGGTCCGTTCGCGTGCACCCGATTGGGTGAACGAGAGCGTTCAGCCCGTGAAGGGGAGTGAGGCCAGTGGACGCCAGGGGCCGCCCAGGTAGTGCCACGCGTCGAGGCCGGTGGCGGTGGCCTCGGCCGGGGTGAAGTCGGCTCGCAGGAGGTCCAGGGTGTCCGCCGCGGTCTGGGGGCTGACCTTGTTCTGGACGGTGACATGCGGCTTGAGCGGCTGAGCGTCCTGGGCGGTCAGCCACGGGCGCCAGCGCCGCTGCAGGGTCTGGTGGAGTCGCACGAGGACAGGCGACGACACGGTGAGCGCGGTGCCGCGGCCGAGGGAGCGAACGCCGTCCACGGTGAGCGGAAACGGCGGCGTGCCGGCGGCGAGTTCAGCGCAGGCGGCGACGATCGCGTCGGAATGCGCGCCCGGAAGGGCGTGGAAGAGGGTGAGATGAGCGCCGACAAGCAACCGGCTGGGCGGAAACCAGGTCCGGCGCAACTCGTCCCACGCCTGCTGCGTCTCCTCGTCGACGGCCAGCGTGAGCACCAAAGGAGGAACACTCATGAAATCCCCGCGACGAAGTCCATGAGCCACTCTAAACTGCTGTCTTCGACAGTGTCACTGAATGGTTTTCGGTCTACCTGAATGGGTTCGCAAACAAAAGGTGGGCGGCCGGGGAATACCGGCCGCCCACCTGTTTTCGGGTCAGCAGGCGGCGAGTTCGCCCTGGAGCAGTGGCGAGTCGCCGGGCTGGGCGGTGATCGGGACGACCTGGCCCTGGGTGGCGACCCCGTCGGCGACCCGGTACGACGTGCGCGTGCCGTGGTAGACGATCGGGTCGGTGTTCCAGTCGGCCTCGGCGGAGACCACGACGAGTTCACGGAAGCCCTGGTCGTCGGTGCAGGTCAACCGGTTGCGCGCCGCCAGGCCGCCACCGTCGTAGAGCCGCATCGGCTGGGAGTCCGGGGTGGTCAGCTGCCGCAGCCCGGCCGGGCCGAGGTCCCACGCGCTGAACGTGGTGGTGTTGGCCCCTTCCACCTCGCTGACCACGATGTCCTGCGTGCCGTCCCCGCTGAGGTCGACGATTTTCGGTGCCACCACGCCGATGTGCGAGTCCAGCGGCAGCAGCACCCCGAGCGTGGTGCCGCCGACCTCGGCGTTGAGCACCTGCCGCTGGCTGTCGTACACCCGGACGCTGACCTTGTCGGCCACCCCGTCCCCGTTGAGGTCGGCCGACACGGTCACCGAATCCGCGGCGGACGCGGGAAGCGCCACCGCCATGCCGATGACGGCCGTACCCAGCACAATTCCGGCGCGCGAAACAAAGCTCATGATTTTCCCCTGATTCCCCAGATGTGAAGTGAAGTCCGCATTTGTTCGACTTCTGCCAGAGAGACGCCCTTTCGGGTATCGGCGTTGCCTGGTGTGAACTGGAACACAGTCCATTGAGGGAAGGCAACCGCCTCGGTCGTTCGGCGTCTGTGGACCGCCCGATATCGATATGGAGGAAGCATGGACGCCACCCCTGAAGTCGGCGGGGCGCGCACGGTCGAGCAGGCCGAAGGCCGTCACTGGGGCGACCCGCCCGCCGACGCGACCCCGATGGTCAAGACCGTCTACGAGTTGCGTCGCAAGCCAATCGCCGCAATGGATACGGAAGACCTCCGCATGCTGCTGTCGCAGCAGGAGGGTGTCGATGTCCTGGTGCCGGTCGCGCTGACCCTGCTCGAGCGGGATCCACTCGCCGAGGGCGACTTCTACGCCGGTGATCTGCTCACCGCCGTGCTGAGGATTCCCCGGTACTACTGGCGACAGCACTCCGACCAACTCCGCCGGGTGTCCAGCGTGCTCGAGAAGCTGAACGACCTCGATGAACACGACTCGCTCCGGCAGCAGATCGAAGTTTTCCGAGCGGAAGCGAGCTAGGTCAGTGACCGGAGGAAGTCGAGCAACGCCTGGTTGACTTCCTCCGGCTGTTCTTGCTGGAGCCAATGCCCGCAGCCCGGCAGCACGATCGCCTTCCGGACGTCCGGTACGGCAGCCGAGCGCCCGGCGATCAGGTCCTCGGACCCCGGCAGCGTGGCGGCGAGGTCGCGGTCACCGGTGAGGTAGAGGGCGGGTTGCCGGATCGTGCTGTCGTGCCACGCGGTGGTGAGCGCCCAGTTGCGGTCGAAGTTGCGGAACCAGTTCAGGGCGGGCGTGAAACCGGTCTTCGCGAAGTCCGCGGCGACGGTGTCGATGTCGTCCTCGGTGAGCCAGTCCGGCAGGCGTTCCGGTTCCGGCCAGATGTCCAGCAGGCGTCCGCCCTGGGGCACGATCGGGCTCCAGGGGTAGCCGTCAGCGGAGGCGCCGTGGAGGGCGCGGCGGACGGTCGCGTGGGGATCGGCGTCGAGCTCCTCGTCGGCGATGCCCGGTTTCTGGACGTAGACGGAGTAGTAGCGGTCGTAGTCGGATCCCGCGACGGCGCGCAGTCCGGCCAGGTGCGGGCCGTCCGCGTGCGGCTGGAACGGTGTGCTCAGGGCCACGATGCCGCGCACCACGTCGGGTCTGATCATGGCGGCGTGCCAGGCGACCACGCCACCCCAGTCGTGTCCGGCCAGGACCGCTTCCTGCCCGCCGAGGGCGTGGACCAGTTGGATCACGTCGCCCGTGGTGTGCAGGATCGTGTAGTCCTCGACGGCTTCCGGGCGATCGGTTCGCCCGTAGCCGCGCTGGTCGGGGGCCACCGCGTGGTAACCGGCCGCGGCCAGCGCCCGGAGTTGGTGGCGCCAGGAGTACCAGGTTTCGGGGAAGCCGTGCAGCAGCACCACAAGCGGCCCTGAACCCGCTTCGGCGAGGTGCACGCGCAGCCCGCCCACCTGGACGAAGCGGTGGTTGATCTCGGGTCCGGGGGATTCGTGCATGGCTCAGACGTTACGAGCGCGAGAGGCGCGCGATCCATGGCCGCGCTGCTCGAGTTCATACCCGCCTTGCTCAACCGGTCCTTGTTAGGGTCCGGTGTGGACACGATCGCTCAGGTGATGCTGGGCTCGAAGGTCGGCGGAGCGAAGACCGCCACGCTGCACGCCGCGGCTCCGTGGGGCGTCGAGCGCGGTCACGCCTCGGCCGTGGTGTTCCACTTCGTGGCGCAAGGCGCCTGCTGGCTGCGCACCCGGGAAGCCGAACCCCTGCGGCTGGAAGCCGGTGATGTCGTCATGCTGCTCGATGGGGCCGGACACGCCGTGTCCAGCGACCGCAGTGGTCCGCTGACTTCCGATGACGCACTCATCGCGGTGACCGAGGGTGGAGCCGGGCCACGAACGCGGCTGCTCTGCGCGGGTTACCGGCCCGGGCGCGCCCTGCCCGCGTCGCTGCGTGCCCAGGTGCCTCCGGTGTTGCACATCCGGCCGGCGCAGTCAGACGGCCTGGCCGAAACGGCGCGGATGCTGGCGGAAGAGGTTACGGCGGATCGGCCGGGCTCTCAGATCGTGGTGGACCGCCTCGTCGATGTCCTGGTCGTGCAAGCGTTGCGCGGCTGGTCTGTGCCGACGCAGGATCTTCCCGTAGCCGCGGCGATGACCGCGCTGCACGACGAATTCGACCGGCCGTGGACGCTCGACGACCTGGCGCGCCGGTGCGGGATGTCTCGTGCGACGTTGACCAGGCGGTTCACCGCCGTGACCGGCGAGCCCCCACTGACCTACCTCCGACGACGGCGGATGGAGGTGGCCGCGAACCGGCTCCTGGAAAGCGACGACCCGCTGGCCACCGTCGCCAAACTCGTCGGGTACGCCTCGGAGTTCTCCTTCTCGCGGACGTTCACCCGCACGTTCGGCGTGGCACCGGGCCACTACCGCAGAACCGGCCGATGAGGTCGCACGCGGTGCGTGATTCGGCTCGGCCTGAAGGACGTGGGCGTGCGCGGCCCGGGACGAGGACAGTGACAGGCCGATCGGCTGGACCGCACGACGGGCGTAGGAAGATTCGTGTGAACCCAAGAAGCAAAGCCGCTGCCACGGTGACGATCCTGGCGATATTGGCGGCACCCCGGTCAGGCGGGGACTCGTCTGCTTCCCCGCACCTGATCACCACGGACATCGTGCTGCCGCTGGCCGATTCGGTCCGTGCCCTGACGATTTCGGCACGCCGCTCCGCGACGGCCTCGCCGGCCACGATTCCCGTGGTGGTGCCGCCGTTCGCGAAGTGGTCGACGGACCTGGTGACCGAGTTGATCTCCTGCGGTGTGGTGCGGCCGGCACCGAACGCGGTGCGCCGGGGGGCGCACCGCGTCGGCGGGTGTCAGGCGTAGGTGTCGACCCAGCTGCCCTGGGGCACGTCGTCCCACGTCAGGCGGAACTGGACGAGGGTCCCCTCGGCGATGTCGTAGTTCTTGTGCCCGCAGCCGTCCTTCGACCCGTTGGCGTCACCGACGTGGCGGGTGGTGCCGTTCCAGCGGATGTCCGCGCCGACGCCCTTGCCGTCGGCGTCGGTGTCGCACACGTAGAAGTGCTCACCGTAGGGCTCGAACCAGGCGACGCCCCACACCGCGGCGGGCGTCACGGCGGTGGCGGCGGGGCCCTCTTCGGCCGCCGCGGCGGGCAGTGCGGTGAGCACGCCACCCAATGCCAGTACGGCGGACGTTCCGGCGATGGTGGCTGCCCTGTTGAACCTTTTCACGGATTCTCCCCTTGTCCGGTGGTTTCCGGCCTCGAACTGCGGAGACCGGCTGTCCCCATCGAGCATCGGGACCGCGCTTTCACCGGACTTTCATTCCGCTTCGCCCTGCCGATGCCCGGAAGCCACCGGTTCAGCGCACCACGATTTCGCCTCGTGAAGTGGTGATTCCGGCGGCTGCCAGGCGTGGTTCACCACCGACGAATCGCAGTGGCACATCGATATCCCCCACCCATTTCCGCAAGCGGGATTCGTCGCCGCCGAGTTCCAGGTAGGTCACGCGTCCCGGCGTGCAGTCGTGCTCGGCTTGGGTATAAGCGCGTTGCCAGCCTTCGAGGCGGTCCGTGCGAGCGACGTCGTATTCGATGAAGAACGGCCGCTCCGGTCCGACCTCGCCGAGCAAACGCCACCGCCCGGTGTTTCCGCCGCCGCTCAACGGCTCGAGGCCGAAAGCAGCCGCGCGGGTGTCGAGATCGTCCGGCTCGATGGCCCAGGTGAACAGGCGGTCACCGCCCGAGGTGAGGGCCGCCAAGCCCGCCGCGGCCGCACTGGCGCCGGGATCCGTGGCGGCGACGAGTTCCAGGTACAGCGGCGGTTCGAGCGGAACAACCGCAGTGCTGACCCCGGGAACCGGCGAACCGCCAGGCACGGTTCCCCAACCCCATTCGCGACGAATCCGGTCCGTCGCCGCCTGGAGATCGCGTACTCCCAGAAGGACATGATCCAGCAGGTTCATTCGGAGAAACTACCGGTGCAGAACGGTAGAACAGCGCCGGCGACACCCGGAAAGCCGAATGCCGCCGACGCCGAAACTCACGGCCGGTGGTGGTGCACCCGTACCGCGGTCTCTCACACGTGCTGGCCGTTGACCCAGGTCTCGTTCCGCTGGGACAGCAGCGGTGCGGCGCCGACGCCCTGGAGCCAGCCCATGCTGTCGGTGCCCAGGCTGCGCGGAGCCTCGTTCTTCCAGTACTGGACGACCTCGAAGTCGGGGTAGTCCTCACCGCCGATGTAGGTCCGGGTGCCGACCTGCTCGTCGATCTTCACCTCGAGCCGCCCGGAGACGTGGAACAGCGGCAGCATGCCGTTGAGCCCGACGTAATCCGCTGCCAGGTAACCGTTCTGCTGGATCCGCACCTGCAGGTCGTTGCTGCCGCCCGGTTCGATCGGGTGCGCCGGGTACACCTGCTCGGGCATCCAGACGGGGTACTCGGAGTTGGCCGTGAACCCCTCCTTCTTCGTGCTCGCGGTGATGGTGGCGCTGACCTTGCCGGTGTCGGTGTCCCACGCCGCGGTCATGCGGGCGGAAGCGTGGGGGTCCAGCGAGAAGGTGCGGTCGTCGCCGTCGAGCATGCCGAGGGCCGCGTCGGGGGTGTTGATGAAGAACCGCATGATGATGATGCCGCGGCCGGGCATCTTGGCGTTGGTGTCCCACTCGCGGTGCTGGCCGTGGGGCGGGGCGCCGTTGAAGAACATTCGCTTGGCGGCGTCGTAGGCCGGGTCGTTGGGGCGCGGCGGCTGCTCCGGTGACGGGGCGGGCTTGCGTGCCTCGTCCTCGGCACGACGCCGTTGTTCGTCCTCCTGTCGCTTGAGGTCGGCGGCGCGGTCGGCCGCCTCCTTGGCCAGCCGGGCCGCTTCGGCGGCGGACCGGCCAGCGGCCAGTGCGTCCTCCCTGGCGCGGTCGGCGGCTTCACGGGCCGACTGTGCCGAACCGTTGGCCTTGGTCGCCGAGTCCTCCGCGCGGATCACCGACTGCTGCGCCTGGTTGGCACTGCGGTGCGCCGCCGCTTCGGCGTCCCGTGCCTGCTGCGCGGACCGGGCGGCGTCGGCCGCCGAACGCTCCGCCTGGGCCGCCGAATCCGCTGCCTGCGCCGCGAATTCGAGGGCCCGCTGCGCCGAAGCGCTGGCCTGGTTGGCGTACTGCGCCGCCTCGTTGGCCGCGTTGCGCGCGGTCGCGGCGTAGCTGAGCGCGCTGTAGGCGTCCTGGCGGGCGTTGGCCGCCGACCGTGACGCCGCCGCCAGGTACCCGCTGATCTCGGCCACGTGGGTGGCGGTGTCCGCGTCACGCTGCTGGGCCTTGGGCATCCCGATGGTGACGAAGGTGCGCACGTACGCGTCCGGGCCGGACAGCGCCGCCTGCGCGGACGCCTTCACCTCCGGCCCGCCGGTGTTGAGCGCCTGCGCGACCAGCACCGCGTCGTCCGACCGCCGGGCGTTGTACTGCCCGACGGCGAGGAACTCGCGGACCTGCTCGATGGTGCCGCTGAGCGCCCGCTGACCGGCCGCGCGCACACCGGGACCGCCCTCGTTCATCACGCGCGCCGCTTCGATGCGGTCGTCGTCGTCCTTGCCGGGGTAGTGCCTGGTGCGGAGGAAGTCCTTGACCTGGTCATAGGTGCCGGACCACGCGGTGATCGCCGCGGTGCGCTGCGCCGGCTTGGCCGCCGAGTCGGCGATGGTGCCGACACTGGCCCGGTCGTCGCGTTCGATGGCCGTGGCCAGCGTGGTGCGGACGAACTCGGTGACGTCGGTGTCGTTGCCGGTCAGCGCGTGCTCGGCGGTCTGCTGGACCCACGGTCCACCGGTCTCGAACAGCCGCGCGGCGACCTTGCGGCCGTTGGCCACGACCACCGCCGGCGCGGTCGCCGGATTCCTGGCCTCGTCCAGCAGCCGCTGCGTTTCGGCGTTCAGCTTCGCCTGCTGCCCGGCTTCCCAGGCCGCCGCGGCCGCCCGGTCGGCTTCGGCCTGCTTGGCCGTCTGCGCCTCGCTGATCTGCTTGTTCTGCTGGGCGAGCAGCCGCTCGGAGTCGGCCTTGCGGGCGAGGTCGCTGACCTTGCGCGCGGAGTTGGCCGCGCCTTCGGCCTGGTTCGCGGCCACGTTCGCCGCGTCCGCGGCGGCCTGTGCCTTGTCCGCCTGCCCGGCGGATTCCCCGGCGTGCAGGTACGCCTGGTACGCGGCGTCTCCGGCGGCATCGGCGTGCTGCGCGGCCTGGTTCGCCGCGTCGCGCGCCTCGGCCGCGGCTCCGGCTGCTTCCGTGGCGATGGCCTTGGCGACGTTGGCCGCGCGGGTGGCCTCGGTGGCCGCCGCCTTGGCCCGTTCACCGGCACGCCTGGCTTCCTCGGCACTGGCACCGGCTTGCTGGGCGTAGTTCCCCGCCTGCAGCGCCGCGTCCGCCGCGGCGGACGCGTTCGCCGCCGCCGATCCCGCGGCCTGGGCCGCGGTGGCCGCCGCGTTCGCCGCGGTCACCGCCGCGTCGGCCGCCTGCCCGGCCAGTCGCGCGTCCTGTGCCACCTTGTGCGCCTCGACCGACGCCAGCCGCGCGGTTTCCGCGTGCTGCCGGTCACCGGCCGCCGCCTGCGCCGCCTTGCGTGCCTTGGCCGCGGTCTGTCCCGCCAGCGACGCCGCGTGCGAGGCCTGCCCAGCCGCGTTCGCCGCCACGCGGGCCGCGTCGTTCGCGGCTCGTGACGCTTCACCGGCCACCTGCGCGGCCTGCGCGGCACGTCCGGCGGCATCGGCCGCCCGTCCCGCCGCGTTGCCCGCCTTGATCGCCGAATCCCGCGCCGCCTGCGCCTCGCGCGCCGCGGTCTCACCGGCTTCCTTGGCCAGCCGGGCGGATTCCACCGCCTTGTCCGAGGCGTCCCTGGCGATCTGGGTCTGCTGCTTCGCCTGCGATCCGGCCTCCTTGGCCAGGTCCGCGAGCTGCGCCACCGAGATCGTCTCCTGGTCGCGGGCCGAGGCGACGAGGTAGCCGTCGAGCAGGAACTCCCGCACGTCCTCGATGGAGCCGTTCAGCGCCGCCTGCGCCGCCCGGTTCACCGAGGGACCGCCGGTGCTCATGATCTGCCCGACGCGCACGCGGTCGTCGTCGTCCTGGGCGGTCTGCTTTCCGGCGCCCAGGAACTTCATCAGCTGGTCGACGTTGCCGTTGAGCGCGCGCTGCGCCGCGGCCTTCACGCCGGGGCCACCGGTGTTGATCAGCTGCGCGATCTGCACGCGCATGTCGTCTTCCCACGAGCGCTGCCAGCCGGAGGCGAGGAAGGTCCGCAGCGTCTCCATGTTGCCGTTCAGCGCGGTCTGCGCCACGCGGCGCACGCCGGGACCGCCCTCGGCCAGCATCTGGCCGACGCGGGCGCGCAGGTCGTGTTCCTCGGCGACGGCGAACCCGCTGGTCAGGAACGTGCGCACGTCCGCGTCGGTGCCGGTCAGCGCGGTCTTCGCCGCCCTGGCCACGCCGGGCCCGCCCGCCTTCATGATCGACAGGGCCACCGCGCGGTCGGTCAGCGCGGTCTGCGCCGACTGTGGTGGAGCCTGCGCGGCGGCGGGGCCGGGAGACACCAGCAGGGACAGGGCGGCCACCGCCGCCACCGAGGCCGACAGGCCCCGGTTCCGTAAACGTCTCAGTCGCACCACGCCATTCCTCTCGCCGTTCTTGAACAGCATTCCGTGGAAGAAATGTCAGAGAACCGACAAATTCCGGGCCTGCCTGCGCGGTATCGGCAGGCGGCTTTCGTACCCGGCAGACCGCTGGGCGGAATGAACGTATCAGGTGGTCAAGGCCCGGGTAATCGGCCGAACGGTGCATCGTGGGACAATTGCCGAAGGCGCATTCTCTGACACAAATCTGACAATGCGCCCGCCGGTGTTATTTGACGAACATTTGTAGGTCGCAGGCGCCGGCCTCGCGACTGCCTGGCAGGCAGGCGGCCTGCCGGGCCAGCACGGTGTGCCGATGACGAACGTCATGGAATAACTCGTGACAATTATCTTGCGCCCATTTCGAGCATCAACAAATGTCACTGGACAGCGGAAACGGCCTGCGTATGATCAAGTGGGTCGGTCACCGGAATGCTCAAAGCGAAGGAGAGCATTGATGAGTGCTACACCCAGGAACGCGGCACGATTTATCGCGGCATCGACAATGGCCGTGGCCGCCGTATTCGCCGGCGGGGCCGGCGGTCTCGTCGCCAGTGCGGACCCGGCGCCGCAGGCGAGCACGGAGACGACCTTCAACGCCCAGGACGTGTGGATCGACTGGAAGGTCTACTCGACCTACGAGAAATGCCGCCAGGCCGGGCGCGACATGATCGGCGTCGGCGCGGTCGTGGATTACCGGTGCACGTTCGACAGCCCGAGCTGGTTGCTCGAACTGCGCATGGTCGACTGAGTGGGTTCCCGGCCGCCACTCGCCGAGTGGCGGCCGGGACCGTCGTTCACTGGTGGGGGATGGGGACGCCCGCCGCGCGCAGTCTGGCCTCGACGAGTGCGTTCAGCCGGGCGGAAGTCGTCGCTGCCCGGTCCTCGCCGTGGTGGTTGATCAACCCGTATCGGGCCACGTCGTCGGGCTGGGACTGGAAGTCCGCCGGCACCGCCAGGTGCTCGCGGTCGGCCAGCAGGTTGTCGGCCAGCGCGTCCGCCAGCTCGGCGATCCGCGGATCGTCCGGCTCCCAGGACCGCGCTTCCCAGCCGCGTTTGGTCAGGTCGACGAACGCGGGGTCGTCGAGCCGGTGTTCGAACTGGGTCAGGAAGAGGTCGAACAACTTCGGCGCCAGCGCCCTGGCCAGCACCAGAGCTTCCCGTTGCCCGGCAACGTAGTCGGGGTCGAAGCCGACCGCGGTGAGCCGGTCCAGGATCGCGCGGGCCCGGTCGGGCAGCAGGAGCCGGTCGCCGTCCGCGAGCTGCCGCAGGGTGTCGCGCCGGGCGTTCAGCTCGGCGATCCGCTCGGTGAGGCGGCGTTCGACGTCGACGAGTGCGGTGGCGAACTGCTCGGCGTCGGCGTCCAGCATCGGCCCGGCCTCGGCCAGCGGCACCCCGGCGGCGGCCAGCGTCCGGATCTGCACCAGCCGCAGCAGATCCGCCGAGCCGTACCGCCGGTAGCCGGAGCTGTCGCGCCGGGGTTCGTCGAGCAGCCCGTGCCGGTGGTAGTGCCGCACGGTCTTCACCGTGATGCCGACGAAGGCCGCGGCCTGGCCGATCGTGATGCCACCGGACGGCGGCACCACGATCGAGTGGGTCGAGGAAACCATGGGGACGAGTGTGGAGCCTGCCCCAAGGTCAAGGTCAACCACCGTCAGTTCGTCGCCTGCCCGCCGCAGAACACCGCCCTGAGCAGCTTGTCCAACGCCTTCGGGTACCCCTCGGCCAGGTCGGCTTCGACGTTCCCGGCGGTGATCGAGGCGGTCAGGGTCCTGCTGCCGTCGAGCGTGCTGTACATCAGCGCGCCGTAGCCGATGGTGCTGCCGTTGTGGCGCAGGACCTTGACGCCACACCCCGCGTCCTCCACGAACAGCCCGAGTCCGTAGTTGGCTTTCGGGTGCGGCGTGCGCATCTCGGCCAGCAGGGAGTCCGGCAGGAGTTCGCCGCCCACCAGCGCGGAGAAGAACTTGCGGAGGTCCTGGGTGGTCGAGATCAGGTCACCGGCGGCGAACAGCAACGAGGGATTCTGGCGGGTGACGTCGACCGTCTTCGGCCGGCCCGCGTCCTGGTAGTGGTAGTAGCCGTGGGCGTGCGGCCCGGGGATTTCCGGCCGGGCGCCCGGCACCACGGTGCCCGACAACCCGAGCGGCCACAGGATCCGCCGCCGCAGTTCCTCGGCGTACGAACGACCGGTGACCTTCTCGATCAGCAACCCGGCGATCGTGTAGTTGGTGTTCGAGTAGTTCCAGTCCGTTCCCGGTGCGAACAATGCCGGTTTGGCCAACGCGAACCGCACCAGTTCGTCCGGCTGGTAGGTGCGGAACCGGTTGTCCACCCATTCCTGGCCGGTCGAGGGCAAGCCCGGCATGGTTGTTCCGTTGTAGTAGTCGCCGGTGTAGTTGAACACCCCGCTGGTGTGCTGCAGCAGCATGCGCACGGTGATCCGAGGGTCCATTCCGAACCGCGGCAGGTACTCGCTCACCGACGCGTCCAGCCCGATCTTGTTCTCGGCCACCAGTTGCAGCACCACGGTCGCGACGAAGGTCTTGGTGTTGCTGCCGATCCGGAAAAGCCCGTTCGTCGGCGGTTTCGCAGTCTCGCCCAGCTTCCGCACCCCGGCGCTGCCGACCCACTCGCCGCGCTGGTCGTGCACCCGCAGTTGCATCCCGGCGAACCCGACGTCGACGAACCCCTGGGCGGCCCCCTGCAACTCCGGGCGGCTGTCCGCAGTGGCCACGCCGGGTGTGGCCAGCAACGTGACCGCCAGCGCCGTGACCGCCACGCGCCGCAACCTACGGAAAGGCGCCTTGATGTTGTTGTTCATGCGCCCAGGCTTCAGGTTGACCTAGGGGAGGGGTCAAGGCCTTCCGACGCCGAGGCCCGGCGTCTGGCGGCTCGTCGGCGCCTCCGACGCGGACGGCAGCACCGCCAAGATCGGGCACCTGCACCACGCCATCGACGAGGACCCGAGCCTGATCGACGTCCTCGCGCTGCCGCCCGGCACCAGCGCGACACGAACGGGCGCCGGGCAGCCTTGGACCAGCCGCTCCTAGCTCTGCGGCGCATTCTCTACCGGTAGATCGGCGCGACGTCGAAGTAGACCCGGTAGTCGTCGATCCGGTGGTCGGCGTCGACGTGCCAGATGGTCACGGCGGGGATCGTGACGGTCCTGCCGTCCAGCCGGTCGTACTCCACCGTCAGTTCGACGATGGTGTCCGCACCCTGGACCCATTCGCGCACCACCGTGTGCCGCAGTGCGTTGATGGTGCCGAAGAAGGCCTGCACCCCGGCCTCGATCTGCGCGGGACCGATCATCGGCTCGCCGTTGGCGAACACCATGCGGCCCTGCTCGCTGAAGAACCCGACGAAGGTGGCGGCATCGCCGGAATCGACTGCTTCGAAGACCTGGGAAACGAATTCGTTCGTCATCGGGCATCTCCTGAACTACCGCGCGGACAGCGGGTCGTCGACCCATCGTCGCAGAAAGTGCGCCCTACGCCGGTGCTTCGAAGCCGCCGATTTTCTGTTCCAGCAGTTCGGCCAGCCGCAGCGGGGTGCGGTCTTCGAACATCGGGCCGATGAGCTGCACGCCGACCGGCAGACCCTCGGGGGACCGGCCCGCGGGGACGGCGGTGGCGGGCAGACCGGGCATGGTGGCCAGCCCGGCCCAGACGAGCTGGTCGAAATAGGGGTGCTCGATGCCGTCGATGTCGATGCGCCGTTCCATCGGATCGGGGCTGTGGTCGTGCGGGAACGCGGGCGTCGGCGTGATCGGGCACACCACGGCGTCGAACTCGGCGAACAGCCGCCGCCAGCCGTGGCGGTGGTGTTCGCGGCGGTTGTTCGCCTCCATCCAGTCACGGTGGCTGAACAGCAGGGCACGCAGCCGCACGGCATCCAGACTCCGGTCGTCCGCGCTGAGTTCGGCGACGCGAATCCGTAGCTGCTCGAGCGAATCCATGGGAAAACGCGCGATGGAGCCGGAAATCAGCAACTGCATGTAGAGCGTCGCGGCTTCGGTCAGGTCGGGCAGCAGCGGACTGTGCCGTTCGACGCGGGCGCCGCCGTCGGAGAGCGCGGCGGCCACCCGGTTCACGCCCGCCCGCACGGCGGACCCGGTCGGAATGAGCGGATGGTCGTCCAGAACCAGGACCCGGAAATCGCCGAGCCGCTCGTGGCGGGCGGGCGGTAGCGCCACCTGGTGCGCCACACCGAGCGTCAGCGGGTCCGGCCCGGCCATGACGTCGAGCAGGAGCGTGAGGTCGCGGGCGGAGCGCGCCATCGGACCGACGACGGCCAGGTCGAGCTCGGTCGGGAAGGCCGGCTCGGACGGCGCGACCATGCCACGGGTCGCCGCCAGTCCGAGCGTCGGCTTGTGTGCGTAGACACCGCAGAAATGCGCGGGGGTGCGCAGCGAGCCCGCGATGTCGGAGGCGATGGACAACGCGCCGAACCCGGACGCCAGTGCCGCCGCCGACCCGCCGGAGGAACCACCAGAGGTGCGATCGCGATCCCACGGATTGGTGGTGGTGCCGTAGATGTCGTTGAAACTCTGGATGTCCTGCAGTCCCAGCGGCACATTGGTCTTGCCGAGCACCACCGCGCCCGCGGCCTTGAGTCGCGTCACCTGTACCGCGTCCTCGGCGGGCACGTAGTCCCGGTGCGGCGGCATGCCCCAGGTCGTGGGCAGCCCGGCGATGTCGTACGACTCCTTGACCGTCACCGGAACACCGAGCAGCGGCCGGTCCTCACCCCGCGCGCGTGCCTGGTCGGCACGGTGCGCGGCGGCCCGTGCCCGGTCGAAATCCGGCACGCAGATCGCGTTGATCACCTCGTCGTCACGCTCGATACGGGCGATCGCCTCGTCGGTCAGCTCCACCGAAGTCACCGCACCGGCGCGCATCGCGGCAATGAGTTCTTCGGCCGTTCGCAAGCTCCATTCCATGAATGCGAAGCTATCGGGCCGCCGGATTGGGCACCAAATTCCGGTTCGCGCAACAAGGAGTTCGCAATTTTATCGGCGGTGATCCGCCGCAAGCCATGGAATGCCGCGTCGCGCAATGGGATGGACGTCTCAATTCATGTCGCCCATTGCCCGTGCTGGACGGCCTGCCGCAGGGCGGCGGCGAAAGCCGTGGTCGCGGGTGGGTCCGGTGGGTCGCCATAGGTGGCCAGGTAGACGTGCCGCCGGAAGTCGGGGAGGAGGCTGGCTTCGATCCCGGGTTCGTGGTGGGTGCGCAGCGCCAGCCCCGGCATGGTGGTCACGCCCATGCCCGCGGCGACCAGTGCCTGCTGGACGATGGTGTCGTCGCTGGTGTACGCGATGGGCGGGACGAAACCCGCTCGGTCACAGGCTTCGAGGAACTCGCGGCGGCAGTTTTCGCAGCCCGCGATCCAGGCGGCGTCGCGGTTGCCCTCCAGTGTCTGGCCGGGTTCGAGGCTGAGCAGGTACATCGGGTCGTCGAACAGGTGCGTGGTGCGGATGTCGTCCGGGGTCGTCTCGTCGTAGCGGAAGACGACCGCGATGTCGGCCTCCCCGGTTCGCAGCAGGTCGAGTGCCACGCGCGGATGGGCCTCGACCAGGTGCAGTTCGATGCCGGGGTGCTCGCGGCGCAGGACGCCCATGGCGTGCGGCACCAGCGCGGCGAGCGCCGACTGGAAGCCGGCGAGCCGGACGCGGCCGGTGCGCAGGCCCACCATCGCGGACAGTTCCGCGGCGGCGGCGTCGACCCGGCCGATGATCTCGGTGGCGCGCCGGGCCAAGTGCTCGCCCTCCGGGGTGAGCCGGATGCCCCGGCCGACCCGCTGGACGAGCCGCGCCCCGGTTTCCGCTTCCAGCTTGGCCAGGTGGTGGCTGACCGCGGGCTGGGAGTAGTTCAGGTGCTTGGCGGCCTTGGTGACCGAGCCGTGCGCGGCGATCGCCGCGAGCACTCGTAACCGCAGGATATCCAGCATCCATCAAAGATACGCATGGGTTGGCCCAACTATTGTCATTGGACGAATGAGTCGGTGTCGGACAGGCTGAGCGCGCGCCGCTTCCACGACCGAGGAGTTGGAAACCACGCCGGCGCGCCTGAATCCCCCACCCGCCCCGAACGGAGAACACCATGGACAACACGCCGAACCCCGCACGCGGGACGATCCAGCGGATGGACAACGTCGCCATCGTCGTCGACGACCTCGCCGCCGCGAAGGCGTTCTTCGCCGAACTCGGAATGGAACTGGAAGGCGAGGCGACCGTCGAGGGCAGCTCGGTGGATCGCCTCGTCGCACTCGAGGGGGTCCGCTCGGACATCGCGATGATGCGCATGCCGGACGGCCACGGACGGCTCGAGCTGACCAAGTACCAGTCGCCGTCGGTTCGAGACGGCGATCCGCACGCGCCGGCGAACACCCTGGGCGCGCATCGCGTCATGTTCGCCGTCGAGAACATGGACGACATCATCGAGCGCCTGCGGCCCCACGGCGCCGAACTCGTCGGCGAGCTGGTGCAGTACGAGAACAGCTACCGGCTCTGCTACCTGCGCGGTCCCGCGGGCATCATGGTCGCGCTCGCCGAGGAGATCCGGTGACGGCTGGGCGTCACGGCCGCGGCCCCAACCCGGCGAAGAGCGCTTCGAGCATGCGGTCGCCGTCGCACGCCGGCTCGCCGCAGACTGGCCATGGTCCAGGCGCGGTGGCAGCGCGAAACCTTGGTTCATCCCCGACCGCAAAAGGCGTCTGGATGTTGACGGCTGTCGGCGGTATGGTTGGGAGCGCTCCCAGACCGCGTCCCCCACCTGCTCGAGGAGCTGAACCATGTCGCGACGGCGTTGTCGCCCGGTCACCTTGCTGGCCGGCCTGTTCGTTCTGGCCCTGTCCGCGTTGCTGTTGCCGCCGGTGTCCGCGGGCGGCGCTCCCCCTGCTCCCGCGGTGCCGCTCACCGAGTTGACCGTGGTGTCCGAGCAGGTGGCGTCCGGTCTGCGGCGCCCGATCGCGATCACCGGACTCCCCGACGGGCGGATGCTGATCGCGGAGAAGAACGGCACCGTCCGCGCCTACCACCCCGACACCGGCCTCGCCGCCGAACCGGTGCTCGACCTGACCGCCCGGATCGACCCCTCGGACAACGAACGCGGCCTGCTCGGCATCACCCCCGCGCCGAACTTCGCCACCACCGGCATCCTCTACGTCGCCTACACCAGCCTGCCCGCCGGCGCGCTGACCCTCGCCCGCGTGCCCCTCGGCGCACCCGACAAGCTCCAGGTCCTGCTCACCCAGGAGCACGCCGAATACGGCAACCACAACGGCGGACAGGTCGCCTTCGGTCGCGACGGCTACCTCTACTGGTCTCTCGGCGACGGCGGCCACACCCACGACCCGTTCAAAGCCGGACAGAACCTGTCCACCCTGCTCGGCAAGATCGTGCGCATCGACGTCAACCGCGCTTGCGGCTCCAAGCCTTATTGCGTGCCCGCCAGCAATCCCTTCGTCCACACCCCGGACGCCCGCCCGGAAATCTGGCTCTACGGACTGCGCAACCCTTGGCGCTTCTCCATCGACCCGGTTGACGGCTCACTGTGGATCGGCGACGTCGGCCAAGGCCTCGTCGAGGAAATCAACCACATCCGCCCCTGGCAGCGCGGCGCGAACCTCGGCTGGTCCTGCCGCGAAGGCACCCCCATCTTCGACCCCGACCAATGCCGCTCCGGTGGCACCTACACCGACCCCGTCTTCGAATACGACCACTACAACGACAACTGCTCAGTCACCGGCGGCGTCGTCTACCGGGGATCCCAGACGCCAGAGGCACGCGGCACCTACATCGCCAGCGACTACTGCTCGACGCGCGTGTTCGCCGTGCGTCCCCAGTCGGCCGGTGGCTACGAAAACGCCACCATCGGCTACCTCCCCACCCAGCCCACCGCCATCGGCACCGACGTGCATGGTGAGTTGTACGTGCTCAGCGACCTGCCCGGATGGCTCAACCGCGTCCGCTTCCAGCACGTTCCGCCTGCTGGGGCGAACCAGTGATTCTCGGGACGAAGAGGGGCACCCCGGTTTCTTAGTGTGACTACGGCGAAGGCCTCGATGTCAAGGCGGGAAAGATGCCTTGACATCGAGGCCTTCGCCGTGTTTTGGCTTCGGGCCGGGGATGCGGAGGTGTGGGATTTCTGGCGCTCGTTTTTTGCACCCGGGTGCTCTTTTGGTATTTCCGCCCGTGGTGGCTTTCGTCGCTGGCCGCCGGTTGCTGGGGCCTGTCTGGGGGTTCGAATGCTCGGGTTGCGTCTGAGGGTGCCGTGAATGTGAGGGTTGGGACATCCGGGTGTCACGAATGTGGCTTTGGGGGCCGAATCCGCTCCCAAAGCCACATTTGTGTCGCGTGCCCGCTGGGCGAAGCGCCCGCGGGGGCGACTCGAACGGGTGTAAAGGGAGGAGTCGGGGTCAAGGGGGTGAGGGCCGGTGTAGCGTGGATCGCTGGGCGGGCACCCGGTGGTGGGTGCCGGCGGCGATCCGGGGCGGTCAGTGCCTGGGAGGCGGGAGAGCCGGCTCGTGACGACCGGCGGAGACGAAGCCCTTTCCATCTCGGTGGCCGAACAGGCGGGGTGCCGCGTGGTGGCGGTATCCGGGGAATTGACCATCACCGCGTACCCGGAGTTGCGCGACGTGATGCTGAAGTGCGCGGTGGAACAGCCGTCCGCGGTGATCGTGGACATCGAGGAGTTGCGTGTCGCCACGCCCAGCCTGGTGAGCGTGTTCGCCCAGGTGTCGATGCGGCTGTCCGACTGGCCGGGCGTGCCCGTGCTGCTCGTCGCCGGGGAAGAGGCGTCGCGGCGGCTCTTCGAGCACACGCCGGTGCCCCGGTTCGTGCCGGTCTTCCCGACGGTGGACGACGCGGTGGGCGGATCGACGGACCGGCTCCAGCGGCGGCGGGCCAAGCTGACGCTGCCCAGGCTGATCAGCACCACCCGGCAGGCCAGGGAGTTCACCCGGCACATCACCGAGTATTGGCTGCCGGGCAACGAAGTCGTGGCCGACGCGGTGGTGGTGGCCAACGAACTGGTCGACAACGTGCTCGTCCACACCCAGTCCGAACCCGCACTGCGGCTGGAACTCCGCGCGGATCTGCTCAGCGTCGCCGTGGGTGACCTCTCCCCGGACCCGGCGCTGATCCGCGAGGGCAAGGGCGGGAACGGCCTGGTGGTGGTCGCGCAGCTGGCGAAGGTGTGGGGGAGCAGCCCGGCGATGGCCGAGGGCAAGGTGGTCTGGGCGGTGCTGGACACCGAGCCACCCGTCATCGGACTGCCCGTGTTCAAACCCCACGATGGAAGGTGACGGTGAAGCCGCTGCAGTCGCGGCACTGCCGCACGACCTGGTTGCCCGGTTCGGTGTCGTGCTTGGACCAGGCGTAGGCCTTCGGGCACCGGCTGGAGATGGCGTCGCTGTAGGGGGTTTTCGCGTCGCGGTTCGGGTTGGTGCACAGGATCGGCTTGCCGCTGCTGTCCCTGGTCAGGTTCTCGGCCGGGCAGCTTTCGAGTAGCCGGTCCGAGCAGCCGACCGCCTCGCATTCCGGCGGCGACGCTGTGGCGTCCCGCGGTTCGATGGTGATCGGAAGGGACACCGCGTTGACGTAGCTGACGTTGTACCAGGGCGCCAGCTGGTCGTCGCGGTCGAAGTTGAATTCGGCGAGGCTCGCCGGTTGTTCCCCCGTGACGCAGCGGTCGGCCAGGTTGCCGCAGTCGCCGATCGCGCAGTGGAACGTGCTGCCCGGAGTGCCGGTGCAGTCCTGCCGGGCGAAGAACTTGCCGCGCCAATAAGCGGGGTCGCCGGATTCGGGAATGGTGACGGTCGCCTGCTGGGAGTCGGCCAACCGGGGCAGGCCGGTGAGGTTGTGTGAGCCGTCGGCGTTGACGGCGCTGCCGATCCAGATGGGCTGGCCGGACCGGTTGACGAAGGTGACGGTGTGGTCCGCAGCCGCGGTGGCCGTGCCGGTCCCGGCGGTCGCGATCATGAACAGGGCCAGTACCGCGTGGATGATCTTGCGCATTCCTGCTCCTCACCTTCCGGAGGACTCCGATTATGGCCTCCCGCGTCATTCCCGTGCGCGACAGAAAACCGGACAGGTTCAGACCAGTCGGTTGACCCGTACCGCCGATGCGCTCGACGATCGAGCGGAACCGGGAGGAATTGCTGTGAAGTCATTCCGCAGGCTGTCCGCCGCCGTACTGGTATTGCTGGCGACGCTCATGGTGGGTCATCCGGTCGGCGCAATCGCCGCCGCGAAAAAGGGCGTCAGCGTGAACACCGTCCCCGGAGTGGACCAAGCACTGCGCGATGTGCGCGCCGGCTGGTTCTACAACTGGGCCGCCGATCTACAGGGCGTCACCAAACCGGACGGCACCGAGTTCGTGCCGATGATCTGGGGCGCTGGCGCGGTCACCCCGGAGAACCTGGCGAAGGCGAAGTCGCTGGGCACCAGCTTGCTGGGCTTCAACGAACCCGACATGGCCGGGCAGGCGAACCTGACGGTCGAGCAGGCACTTGACCGGTGGCCCCAGCTCCAGGCCACCGGGATGCGGCTGGGGGCGCCCGCGGTCGCTTTCGGCGGCGATCAGGCGGGCGGCTGGCTCGACCGGTTCATGAGCGGCGCCGCCGCCAGGGGCCTGCGGGTGGATTTCATCCCGTTGCACTGGTACGGCAGCGACTTCTCCGCGGCTGCCGTCGATCACCTCCGCGGTTATCTGCAGAACGTGCACAACCGGTACGGCAAACCGATCTGGCTCACCGAATACGCCCTCATCGACTTCACGCAGAGCACTCCGCGTTATCCGAGCCAGGACCAGCAAGTGGCTTTCGTCAAGAATTCGTCAGCCATGCTGCAAAGCCTGTCTTTCGTCGAGCGCTACTCCTGGTTCACCCTGTCCACCACCACCGCGCCCACCGGCCTCTACGACGGCGCCACCGCCAATGCCAGCGGGCAGGCGTACCGGTCGGCGGGCTGAGGTGAACCCGGCCGCGAGAGCACTGGCGCTGACCGCCGCGCTGGTGGGTGGCCTGCTCAGCGCACCATCCGGCGCACGCGCCGCCGAGGCCGTGTGCTTCCTGGCTTGCGACGCGCGAGATCCCGTCCATGCCGGGCAGGAAGCGTTCCCGGTGCCGGAGGAGAACCTCAACGGCCGCAGGCTGGTGCTCCATGTGTCCGATGTGGACGGAATGGCGTGGGGCAGCATCGACCACGGCGTCCAGGGCGACGCGGTGTGGCTGGACCGGTCGTGGGACGGCGGCCGCACCTGGGAAGGCCTGCTCGGCAAGGCGAGCATCCCGGGCACGTGGACCGGCACCCGCACGCTCATGTACAACATCTCCGATCCCGGCGGCCACCGCCGCGGCCTCCTCCGTGCCTGCGGGGACGCTGCCGGAGTCGGCTGCACGCAGTGGGTGTACCCGGCGGTCTGCGACGTCCTGTGCGATCAGACCGACAGCGGACAGGCCGACGGTGACGTGCAGCCGGTGCCCGCGACGACCCTGAACGGCCGCGTGATCCGCCTGCACACCGACCGCGCGGGCATGGCCTGGGCCAGCGTCGAAGCGGGCGGACCCGGCGACGAGGTCTGGCTGGACCGCTCGTGGGACGAGGGCGCCACCTGGCCGGACGGCTCGTCGCTCGGCCGCGTCACCGCGACCGGCACCAGCGCCCGGACCAGCCTGTTCGCCACCCGCGACCCGCGCGGGCGCCTCTACGGCGGCGTGGTCCGCGCGTGCGGGCGCGCCTCCACCGGCCCGAACGGCAGTTGCACGGCCTGGGCGCGCCCGGCACCCGCGCGCGCGAGCGCGGCCGCCGACGCGCTCATGTACTCCTACGACCCGTTCCCCGGCTGGTGGCCGAGCAGCTGGTGGAACTCGGCGGCCGCGCTGACCACGCTGATCGACCACGGCGACCCGCGGTACGACTGGGTCATCGGCCGGACGTTCGAGCAGAACCGGGGCACCTTCCCCGCCGGGGCCCGCGGCAGCGACCCGATCGAGGGGAACTTCGCCAGCCGCGCGATCGACGACTCGGCCTGGTGGGGCCTGGCGTGGGTGGCGGCGTACGACCGCACCGGCGACGCCCGCTACCTGCGGATGGCGACCACCATCGCGGACTACGTGCACGGCTACTGGGACACCGGCACCTGCGGCGGCGGCGTGTGGTGGGACCGGGAACGCACGTACAAGAACGCCGTCACCGCCGGGCTGTACCTGCGCCTCGCCGCGGCCGTCCACAACCGGACACCGGGCGACACCGCCTGGCTGGACCGCACCCGCACCGCCGCGAGCTGGTACCTCGGCAGCGGGCTGATCAACAGCGCGAACCTGGTCAACGACGGGCTCACCCGCGACTGCCGCAACAACGGCCAGACGGTCTGGACCTACAACCAGGGACTCGCCATCGGCGGCCTCCTCGAAGCGTGGCGGGCCACCGGGGACGGCGCCCTGCTCGACATGGCCGGGCGGCTCGCCGACGCCGCCGTCACCGGCCTCACCCGCGACGGCGTGCTGACCGAGTCCTGCGATGCCGGCACGAACACCTGTGACGACAACCAGAAGCAGTTCAAGGGCATTTTCAGCCGGTACCTGGCCGACCTGGCGGGGGTCACCGGCCGCTACGGCGAGTTCACCACCCGCCAGGCGGCGTCGATCTGGTCCCGCGCCCGGGATCCGCTGAACCGGATCGGGCAGCGCTGGGCCGGCGCGAGCCCGGACCAGGTCGACTGGCGCACGCAGGCGAGCGGCCTCGGCGCCCTCGTCGCCGCGCGGTGACGGAGTGGTTCGGACCCCCAGCCCGAACCCCCGGACACCGCACACAGTCGATCGGCCCGCCCTCGAGCGGACCGATCGATGTTTCCCCGTCTCGCCTGTGTCAGCTGACATAGAATCAGATGACCGGCATATGCGCTAGGGTGTGCCACGAATTCGCCGGTCACCTCACGAGGAGAGCGATGCCCACCCGCCGTGCGGAAACCAGCCAGGAGAGCCGCCGGTTGCTGGTCGAGGCGGCCGCGACGGCCTTCGCGGACCGGGGGTACCGGCAGACGACCGTCGCCGAGGTGGCCGAGCTCGCCGGCATCAGCCGCGGCTCCATCCCGTGGCACTTCGGCAACAAGGAGGGCCTGCTGCTCGCGGTGGTCGAGCACGCCTTCGAGTTGGTCTCCCGCAACACTGCCGAGCCGCGGCTCCCCGGACCGGAGGGGCTGCGGGACCTGACCGACCAGAGCGCGGCGTTCGTCCGGCAGCCGATCACCAAGCTGATGATCAGCCTGCTCGCCGACGCGATGGACGAGGACTCGCCGGTGCACGACCGGTACGTCGAACTGCACCGCGCGATGCGCGCCCACATCGCCGCCTGGGCCGAGCAGCCGTACGACGGGTGCGGGCTGCCCGAGGGCGTCACCCCCGACGACGTCGGCGTGGTGGTGCTCGGCGCCTCCATGGGCATCCACCAGCAATGGCGGCTGGCGCCGGACCGCGTCGACCTCGACCGGGCCTTCGACAGCCTGCAGCGGATTCTCCTGGCGGCGGTCCAGTCGCGCGCCTGACATTCCGGCCGATTCGAAACCATGCGTATTCACGCACGCTTTTGATGGCGGTTTTGCCGACCGCACGTACAGTCGATCACGCTCTGGATTCGCCGAGGCGTTTTGGCGACTGGTCAAAGTGTTCCGCAAGATCAACTTTCGAGTGGGGATATCCACTCGATAGTCGGAAGCGGGCAATGAAAACGCGTGGCGTGGCCATTCTGCCGGACAGCGGCGGATACGGACGGCGACTACGTTCGGAATCGACGGCCGAAGCCGAAACGCTTTTTCGAAATATGTTCGTCTACTGTGGACTTGCCTGCCGGCAGGAAATGAGGAACTTTCATGGCAGGGCTCATGACCGCGCGTCCGCCAGCACCCCGCAGGAACGTCGTGCGCCGGCTGGTGGCCGCCGGCGTGCTGCTCGTGCTCCTGGTCCCGCTCACCGCCCACGCGAACCGCTACCCGCCGCGGGTGCAGGTTTTCGTGGCCAACACCGGATCCGACAACGTCACCGTCTACGACACCCGGCGCCGGGAGGTGGTGGCCACGGTGCCGGTCGGGGATTCGCCGGTCGGCGTCGGCGTGGTGCCCGGGGGTGAGCGGGTCTACGTGACCAACGAACTGGCCGACACGGTCTCGGTGATCGACGCACGCACCTACGCGGTGGTGGCGACCGTGCCGGTCGGGGCCAACCCGTTCGGCGTCGCCGCCACACCGGCGCACGTCTACGTGACCAACTTCGGCGACGGCACGGTGACCGTCATCGACGCCGCCACCGGCACCCCGGTGCGCGACCTGCCGGTCGGGCGGTTCCCGCACACGCCGGTGACCAGCCCGGACGGCCGCCGGGTCTACGTCACCAACAACGGCTCGCAGAGCGTCTCGGTGATCGACACCAGCACGCAGGAGGTGATGGCGACCTACCCCGTCGGCACCTACCCGGCCGGGATCGCGACGAGCCCGGCCGGCGACCGGATCTACGTGGCCAACACCGGTTCCGACAGCGTGACGGTGGTCGACACCGCCGCCGGGACCACCGTGGCGACCGTGCCGGTCGGCGAGTCGCCCATGGGTGTCTCGGTGACGCCGCGGGGTCAGGTCTACGTCGCCAACGCGGGCTCGGACGCGGTCTCCGTGCTCGACGGCCCGGCCATCACGGCCAGCTCGCCCGGCGTGGTCACCTCGACGGTTTCCGTGCAGGCACAACCGGAAGGCGCCGCCGCCGCCCCGGACGACAGCTTCGTCTACGTCACGAACACCGCCGCCGACTCGATGTCGGTCATCGACACCGGCACCTTCACCGCGACCGCCACCGTGCCGGTCGGCAGCAAACCGGAAGGCCTCGCCGTCTCCTCCTGATCCGACGCGACTGGCTCTCGGGAAAAGAATTCGAAGAAGCCGAGAAACCGCCGCCCGCGAGGTGCGAGCGGCGGCCGGGGGAAGCGGCTCAGCTGTGGGTCACTTCGACGTCGTAAATCTTCACTTCGCCGTAGTTGCTGCTCGAACACGGCGACGCCTTTTCGCAGTTGGCCTGCGTGTACGCGCCAGCCTTGAAGTAACCGCCGGTGAAGTTGTCGGAGAGCGTGGCCTTGAGGACGCCGTTGTAATAGGCCTTGATCTTGCCGCCGCTCACCACGAACTTCGCCTGGAACCGTTCGCCGAGTTCGTAGCTGTCGTCGACCAGGGTGAAGTCCTCGTCCTCGTCCCCGTGGGTGACGTAGAGCTTCTTGTCCTCCAGGCGGAAGACCGACACGTCGTCGTCGGCGTCGTGGATCTGCCCGGCGACCACGTGCGGCTTGCCCTTCGGGAGCGCGGTGATGGCCTGGTCGATGGTCATCGTGTGCGTGCCCGAGGTGGAGGACCAGCTGGCCTTCGTCTGGCCGGAGCCGGTCATCTCCCGCAGTTCCGACCGCGGGTAGTTGGACCCGCTCGTGGTCACGCCGTTGACGGCGGCGCGGAACTGGACCGCCGTGCAGTCCGGCGTGGTGGTGAACCACGGATCGATCGAATACGTCGCGAGCGCCGGCTGTTCGACGTTCTTCGGCTTCTCCGCCTCGCCGATGGGCAGCCCGACGTACCACTTCCGCAGGTCCAGCACATCGGCCGGGTAGGCGCAGGTGCCGCCCCCGCCGCCGTCCGTCCCGAGGACGGCCGCCTCGGTGATGCTGGTCCACTCGTTGGCCGTGTTCCCGTGGCCGACCACGCGCACGTACCGGGCGGAACCGTCGGCGAAGTCGTAGTTCTGCGGCTCCAGCGTGGTGTCACTGCTGACCTTGTTCGCCAGCACGGTCTTCCACGAAGAGCCGTCGGCGGAGGTTTCGACGTCGAAGGTGTGCTTCCTGGTGTCGCCCTTGTGCCAGGCGAGGGACACCGAGCCGACGGTCTGCGCCGTGCCGAGGTCGTACTGGATCCACACCCCGTCGCCCTCGGCGGACCACCGCGTGCTCAGATCCTTGTCGAGCGTGTTGGCCGCGACATTGCCGTCGTCCGCGCTGGCCGATGCTCCCGTGATCTGCAGGGGAGAACCCGCCGCGGCCGCGACGGCGGGGACCGCGCCGGGGACCCCGGCCACGACCGCCGCCAGCACCACGCCAAGAGTTCTTCTCATGAGGACCTCACTTCGGTTGGACACCTGACCAAAATGGCCACCGCGGGCGGGACCGGTCCCGGGAACGATCACCTAGCGTCCTTCCCGGGGGCGGAACTCCGACAAAATTTGGGAGAAGGATGCGGTCGATCAGACTGGCCGCGGGTGTGGTCGCCTGCGCGTTTTCGATGAACCTGGTGGCACCCGCCGCGAACGCCACCGAAGCCACCGGCGGGGGTGGGTGCACCCGGCCCGCCCAGGTGCTCGACCTGAAGAACTGGAAGATCACCCTGCCGGTCGACGACCCGGCCCAGGTGGGTCCGCAGCCGCTGGAAATCCGTCAGCCCCGGCTCAAGGGGTACGCGGTCGACCCGTGGTTCGTGCCGACCGCGGCCTGCGACGGCGTCCGCTTCCGCAGCGCGGTCAACGGGGTGACCACGCCCAACAGCAGCTACCCGCGGTCGGAACTGCACGAGATGACGCGCGCCGGCACGCAGCACATCAGCTGGCCGCCGGATTCGGGCAGCCACACCATGGTCATCGACCAGACGATCACCCACCTGCCCAACGACAAGCCGCACGTGGTCGCGGGCCAGATCCACGACGGCGAGGACGACGTCACCGTCTTCCGGCTCGAAGGCCAGAAGCTCTACGTCACCAACGGGGACGACCCGAACTACGCGCTGATCGACGAAAACTACGTGCTCGGCACCCGGTTCCAGGCGAAGTTCGAGGTGCGCGACGGCCGGATCGAGGCGTTCTACAACGGGGTGCCCAAGGTGACGCTGCCGGCCACCTTCGCGGGCGCCTACTTCAAGGCCGGTGCCTACACGCAGGCCAACTGCGCGAGGTCCGCCCCCTGCGAGGCGGGGAACTTCGGCGAGGTGATCATCCACGGGCTGTCCGTGACGCACCGGTGAGCCACCGGCCTTCCCGAAAGCGCCTCGGGTAGCACAGCGAACTGGCTACACTACCTTGCGTGCGCACGGGAGACGTGATCGACGGGCGTTACCAGCTGGAAGAGGTCACCGGCGGTGGGGCCGGTGGCCTGGTGTGGACGGCTTTCGACCGCAAGCTCAAGCGCAAGGTGGCGCTCAAGCGGCCGCACGTGATGGCCAGCGAGGCCGACCGGCTCCAGTTCGTCCGCGAGGCCGAGACGGCGGCGCAGGTGCACCACCCGAACGCCATCTCGATCTTCGACACGGTCGATGCGGACGGGTGCTGGCTGGTGATGGAGTACCTGCACGCGCGGAGCCTGGACAAGGTGCTGGCCGAGCACGGGCCGCGGCCGCCGGAGTGGGTGGCGACGGTGGGCGCGCAGATCGCGGCCGCGCTGGCCGCCCTGCACGACTGCCGGATCGTGCACCGGGATGTCAAGCCGGGCAACGTACTCGTCACCGACGACGGGCTCGCCAAGCTGACCGACTTCGGCATCTCCGTCTGGCGTGAGGTGACCTGGACCCACGACGGCAACCTCAGCGGCACCCCGGCCTTCGTCGCGCCCGAGGTGGCGAAGGGACGCCCGGCCGACGAAGCCTCGGACGTCTATTCGTTGGGCGCCACGCTGTTCACCGCGCTGGAAGGCGAGCCGCCGTTCGGCACCGGTGAACCGGCGGAGATCCTGGAGCGCGTCCGCGGTGGCGAAGTCCCGGAGTCGTCCCGGGCGGGGCCGCTGGCGCCACTGCTCGGGGACATGCTGGCGGTCCGGCCGGATCGGCGGCCGGACGCCGAACAGGTCCGGCAGCGGCTCGAGGAGATCGCCGGCCCCCAGCGGGTCGCCTGGTCGTCCGCCACGGCTGCCCGCCGGCCGTGGTGGCGTCGTCGCACGCCTTGGGTGCTGGCCGCGATCGTGCTCGCGGCGACGGTGACCGCCGCGACGCTGGTTCCCTTGCTGTGGCGGGGAGAACCCGCCGAAGACCTGGTGGGGGACGAGCACACCGCCTCGCCCTGCGCCCTGCTAGACGCGGAGGCGCTGAGCGCGCACTTCGGTGTGCCGACGCAGTTGCACCAGGCGATGGGCAACTTCAACCGCTGCGACGTGCTCCTCTCCCCGGGAGCCGGTGCGGCCGCGGCGGTGGACATCGAGGTGCAGCTGCTCCGGCTCAAGCGGCACCCCGTGGTCGGGCAGATGTTCGAAGACGAGGGCCCGCCGGAGGAGGACGAATGCGCCCGGCCGGTGAAAGTGGACGACCGGTACGGCATCCAGATCGCGGCGAAGGGTTTCCACCCCCAGGAACGGCTTTGCGCCACCGCCGACGTGGCCGCGGAACAAGTGCGCGGCGTGCTCGAGCGTGGGCCGATCCCGCGCCGCGCGGAGCCGCTGCCCGCGTCCTCCCTGGCCTACGTCGACGCCTGCACCTTGCTGGACAGCGCCGCGCTGGCCGTCTACCCCTCGATCGATGCGGGTGCCGGGGCGAAGGGCTTCGGCGGGTGGCGTTGCCGGTGGTTCGGCACCGCCGACCAGATCGACGTCCTGATGCGGTACGACCAGCATTCCAGCACTTCGGCGGTCGAGGGGGACCCGATTCCCTTCCCCGGCCGCGAAGCCCACATCCGGGCGGAGGCCGAAGCGTGCACGGTGCACGTGATCCACCGGCCGTCCGGGCAGCCGACCGGGCCGACGATCGACGTCATGGTGCTCACCGTCGGCGGCCCCCGCCCGGATCCGGCGTACTGCCCGCGCGCGATCGAACTGGCCGAGGCGGCGGCGTCCCGGTTGCCGCGCTGAGGGGAGGGGTCCCCGCGGCTGTGGTCAGACTGGACCGCCACCGGGAACACGAGGAGGCAGGCATGACCCGCGAAAGCCTGGCGCGTGGCGTACCCCCGGCCGCGGCGAGCACCGTCGTCGCGCTCACCGTGACCGGCCGGATCACCGCCGGTCCGGTGGAAGGCCGCACGATCCGGTTCGGCCGCAACCGCACCGAGGTCGACCTGCCCGTCGGCGAGACCGATCCGCGGGTGAGCCGGCGGCACGGCCTGCTGGTCCGGCGGGAGTCCCACTGGTGGGTCAGCAACACCGGGCGGCTCCCCATCCGGCTGCCCAAGGCGAACTGGTTGTTCCCCGGTGAGGAGCCGATCCCGCTGCCCACCGGGTACACCCCGATGTTCATCCGCGGTTCCCGCGACCGCGAACACCTGCTCGAGCTGTACATCTCCGGCGAGGACGGCGGACAGCCCGCGGCCAGGCACGACGCGGTCACCCACCAGCCCCGGCAGTGGCCGCTCACCCCCGACGAACGCCTGCTGCTGGTGGTGCTGGGCCAGCGCTACCTCTTCCACGACGCCAACCCGCAGCCGATCTCCCGCCAGCAGGCCGCGCTGATGCTGGCCGAGTTGCAGCCGGAAGCGAACTGGAGCGTCAAACGGGTGGAGCACATGGTCTCCGACGTCCGCGTCCGGCTGTCCGCGGCGGGGGTGCACGGGCTGCTGCGGGAGGAAGTCGGGGAACCGGTGGGAAACACGCTCAACGACAACCTGCTCCGAGAACTGATCCTGTCGACCACGCTGGTGCCCCCGGACCTGTCCCTGCTCGATTCCATCTGACCTGCGATACCCGGGCGGGACTCTCTGCTTTGGACACTCGGAAGGTGGGCAATGGCAACGTGGCCGAGTCAGCCAGCAGCCATGGTGGCCCCACTCGCCTGCTTGTCCACAGTGGACTGTCAGGTCGGCGTGCCGGGGAGTGGGGGTGCGGGCTGCCGGTGGTCCGGCCTGCCGGAATAAGCTCTGCCCGTGGTCAACCTCCGGTGGGTTTCGAAGCTGCGCGGCGGCGCGGTCTGGTACCCGGCGATCGGGCTGCTGCTCTTCGCCGGGTCGCTGGTGCCGGCGCTGCACAGCCAGGGCACGCAGTTCGGCGGCATGCCCGCGCGGCCTTACGACCTGCTGGCCATCCTCGCGGTCGCCTTCCAATGCGTTCCGCTCGCGGTGTGCCGCCGGTGGCCCGTCCTTTGCGTCGCGGTGGTGGGGCTCGGCTTCGCCATCGACCAGCTTCGCGGGTACCACTCGTTCGCGGGCACGGCGCTGCCCATCGCGGTGCTGATCGCGAGTTCCCAGCTGCAGCGGCGACGCCGGACCGTCGCGCTCGCGCTCACCACGGCGTACGTGCTGCTGGTGGTCACGTTCGAGCTGCTCGGCGCGGGTGAGTCGCCGGCCGAATACGTGACGTTCTACCTGGTGATCGCCTTCGCCTGGGGCATCGGGGTGTGGTGGCGGTCCACCCGGCTCGCCGACGCCGAACGACGCCTCCGTGTCGCGGAGGAAACCCGCGCCGCCGAACGCAGCCGCATCGCCCGCGAACTCCACGACGTCGTGACCCACCACGTGACGGCGATGGTCGTGCAGACCGAAGCGGCCCGCTACCTGACCACCAAACCGGAACGCCTCGACCAGACCCTGACCGACGTCACGGACACCGGCAGGCGCGCCCTCACCGACCTGCGGCACCTGCTGGACGTGCTCAACCCCGACCACAGCACCCGGGCCGACGGGCTGCGCGACCTCGTGGAGCAGACACGCCGGGCCGGGCAGCCGGTCGAGTTCACCGAGCAGGGCACCCCGGCGGAACCGTCCGGCAGCGCCGGTCCGGTGGCCTACCGGGTCGTGCAGGAGGCCCTGACCAACGCCCTCAAGCACGCCCACGGCAGCCCCACCTCGGTGCAGGTCCACCACGGCGACCGGGAGATCACCGTGGAGGTCAGCACGGACGGTGTCAGTACGGAAACCGCGTCCCTGGGCGGAAGTGGCCGGGGACTCGCCGGGCTCGGTGACCGGGTCGGCGTCCTGGGCGGCGACTTCAGCGCGGGCCGCAGCACGAGCGGCGGCTTCTACGTGCGGGCCCGCATCCCGGCCGGGAGCTCGTCGTGACCGCGCCGATCCGGGTCCTGGTCTGCGACGACCAGATGCTGGTCCGCACCGGGCTGGTGACGATCATCGACGCCCAGCCCGACCTCGAGGTGGCGGGCGAGTGCGGGGACGGGCAGGCCGCGGTCGACCTCGCCGCCCGCCTGCGCCCGGACGTCGTGGTGATGGACGTGCGCATGCCGGTGCTCGACGGCATCCGGGCCACGGCGCTGCTCGCCGGCGCGGGCGTGCCCAGCCCGGCCAAGGTGCTCGTGGTGACCACGTTCAACCTCGACGAGTACGTCTACGAGGCCCTGCGTGCCGGGGCGAGCGGGTTCCTGCTCAAGGACGCGCCCCCGGCCCAGTTGCTGCACGGTATCCGGACCGTGGCGGCGGGTGCGGCGCTGCTGGCTCCCGAGGTGACGCGGCAGCTCGTGGGCCGGTACGCCTCCCGCATCCGGCCCGCCGACGGTGACGCGCCCGAAGTCTCCTTGACTCCCCGGGAACTGGAGGTGCTGCGTCTCGTCGCGGACGGCCGGTCCAACAGCGAGATCGCCGCGACACTGGTGATCAGCCCGGAGACCGTCAAGACCTTCGTCTCCCGCATCCTCGCCAAACTCGGCCTCCGCGACCGCGTCCAGGCCGTGGTCTACGCCTTCCGCCACGGCCTGGTCACCTGACTACAGGGACTCGGCGGCTTCCCCGACGACGCGCTTGATCTCCTGGACGGCGACCTCGGGCTCGTCGAGGTAGATGTAGTGCTCGCTGTTCGCCGCGGTGCTCAGGGTGCTGCTGCTGGAGACAGCCAGCCACTTCTGCTGCCCTTCGGCCCACGCCCGCTCCAGGCCCGGCCCGTATTCGGGGACGGCCGTGAGGTACGGCTTCCCGTGCTGGATCACCGCCACCGGAATGTCCCCGGCCGAACGGACCTCTTCGTCCGGCATGGCCAGCTTCTCCGGGTTCTGCCCCTGGAGCACGGCCACGGTCTGGTCCCGCAGTTCGGCCGCCATGCCGGTGGCGGTGGGCGGCACCTCCTTGGCGAGGTCGGCGCCCTGCGTCGGGGAGGTGGCGTCCATCAGCACCAGGCCCACGACCCGGTCCTGGTGGTCGGGCGCGTACCGGGCGGCGATCAGCCCGCCCAGCGAATGCCCGGCCAGCACCACCGGGGCGTCCCCGGCGAACCGGTCGATCACCGCGGTCAGCACCTTGCCGGTGCTCTCCATGGTCTGCGGCCCTGCCGGCTGGTCGCTGAGGCCCGCGCCGAGCCGGTCGTAGGAACAGACCCGCTCCTGCCCGCCCAGGGTTTCCTGGAGGCGGGCCAGTTTCTCCAGCCCGTCGCCGCCGCCGTGCAGGAGCACGGTGACCGGGCGGTCTTCGACGGCGTTGCCCGAGCAGGACACGTTCACCGCGCGGCCGTCGACGTCGATCTTCGTCATCCCGGTGAAGGAGCCCTGGTCCGATGCCGCCGGCGGGGCTTCCTCGCAGCCTGTCAGCGCGACGCCGGCCACGGCGCAGCACAGCGCGATCACAGTGGATGCCCTACGGGTCATGGTGTACTCCTGGTGCGGAACTGGTGGGTGAAAAACGACTGCCCGGCGAGGCTAGGGACTCCACGGGGGCGAAATCGTCACCGCGGGGTGGACAATCGCGAGTAGCTCGCACGGGTGACGTGGTCCCGCCCGGCCCGCCGGGTCAGGAGATGGGTTCCGGCCTGGCCTGGGCGGTCACGGCGCTCATGGGGTTGCAGTCGCTGGGGTTCTACGTCGTCGTGACGTGGTTGCCCCAGGTCTTCCAGGACCACGGCGTGAGCCCGGCCGCGGCGGGGTGGCTGCTGTTCCTGCTCCAGGCGGTCGCGGTGCTGACCAGCCTGGCCGTGCCCGGCGCGATGCGGTGGGCACGGGACCAGCGGGCGCTGGCGGCGAGCTGCTCGGCGGTGCTGTTCCTCGGGTACCTCGGGCTCGTGCTGGCGCCGGCGTTCATCGGCCTGCGTGCCCAGGACGCCACCGTGGCCGGGGCGTTGTCGGCGATGGCGCAGTCGATCGGCTACCTGCTGGCCGCCGTGGGGCCCGTGGTCTTCGGGCTGCTGCACACCGTCAGCTCCGGCTGGCGGGTCCCGCTCGTGCTGATGTGCGTCGCCGCGGCGGCCCAGGTGGTCGTCGCACTGGCGGCCGGGCGGGGCACGGTCAGTCCCAGCCGAAGGCGCCCAGTGAGTCGTCGCCGCCGGTCTGGAATCGGAGCTCGGTCATGGGTTTTCCTTTCCTCGTAGCGAAATGGGTTTCAGAGCCAGCCGCGGCGTACTGCCTCGGCGCCGGCTTCGAAGCGGCTGTCCGCGCCGAGCCGCTGCATCAGCCGGGCGACCCGGCGGCGCAGGTGCCGGACGGACACCCCGATCGTCTTCGCGGCGTTCTCGTCGGTGACGCCTTCGGCGAGCAGCCGCAGCACCTCGCGGTCCTGCTCGTCCGGTCCCGGGTCGGCCTGCTCGCCGGGGAGTTCGGCGGCCTCGCGCCAGAGGCCGTGGAACAACCGCAGGAAGCCGCTGAGCAACCCGGCCTGGCGCAGCACCAGCGCGCCACGGCCGGTGCCGCCGGGGTCCTGCGGCACCACGGCGACCCGCTCGTCCAGGATGATCATGCGCTCCAGCGGCTGGTCGCTGAACCGGATCGCGGTGCCTTCGTCCGCCGCGGCCCGTAGCGAAGGCAGCGCCAGCGCGGAGGCCGGGTAGATCACCCGCACGTCCAGCCCACGCCGCGTGCTGCGTTGCTCCAGCGGCCGGGAAGCCGCGGCTGCCTCGGCGTCACCGGTGGCCACGGGCTGCACCGTGTACACGGAGTTCCGGGTGAAGAAGGACAGCTCGGCGAGCCGTTCGCGCACGGCCCGCACGTCGTCGAGCTGCTCCACCCCGGTGACCGGGCCCGCCGCGGGCTCATCGGCGTCGCGGCGGCGACCGGCGTAGATGGCGGCCAGCTCGGGGACCTCCGCGCGGACCGCGCCGACCCGCCGCAACCGCGCGTGCAGGTCGTCCTCGGTCCGTTCGATCAGTTCACCGACCGCCACCGTCGGATCCAGCGGGCTCACCCCGGACGGCGCGGCCTCGTCGGCCCGCGCCACGCCGAACTCGACCAGCCGGTCCAGCGCCTCACGCCGCGAGCGCGGGCTCCCGGCTTCGGGCACCAGTTGGGCGGCGGCGCGGTACGGATCGCCGAGCAGCGACCGGTACGCCCGCTCCTGCTCCTCGGTGAAGCCCAGATCCCGCAGTGGCATGCCCGCCTCCTTCCGTGCTGCCACTGTGCGGGAGCGGGCCCGGTGCGCACATGGGTAACGCGCCCCCATCTTCCGAGGCGGGAAAGCGGGTAGTGATTACCCATGTGCCCGCGCGGGCCCGGCTGGCAACGTTCCGGGGGTGAGCAACCCGACCGAGAGCCCCGTGGCCACCGCCCCGCCGTCCGGCGGCTGGTGGACGGCCGCGCTCTCCACCGCCGAGCACGGGTCCACGCGGCCCGGGTGGGCGGAACTGGTGGAGGAGGTGCTCGCGGTGGCCCCGGACCGCGGGGCGTTCCGGGAGGTCCCGCCGGACGCCGCACCCGAGGAGCACCTGGTGGCTCCCTTGATGCCGTTCCTGGACCGGGTCCAGGCGCGCTTCGGCGGGCGGCTGGCCGACGCGGTGTGGCTGGACGTGCGGACCTGGCTCGGCGGCAAGCTGGCGCGCATCGCCGCCCGGGCGCTGGTCACCGAACTGCACCAGGGTGGACCGTGGGCGGGGGAGACCTCGCACGAGCGGTTCGCCGAGTTCGTCCGGCAGACCGGCGGGCGGCTGCCCGAGCTGTTCCGGCGCTACCCGGTGCTGGCCCGGCTGCTCGCCGAAACCTGCGTGCACACGGTGGACGCGGTCACCGAACTGCTCGACCGCCTCGCCGCCGACCGCGAAGCGCTGGTCGCGGACCTCTTCGGCACCGACCCCGGTGCGCTCACCGGCCTGACCCTGGGTGCGGGTGACCTGCACTCCGGCGGTCGTTCGGTGGCCGTGCTGCGGTTCGCCGACGGCACCCGGCTGGTCTACAAACCGCGCCCGCTCGGCCTGCAGGCGCGCTTCGGCGAACTGCTGGACTGGTTCGCCACGGTGCTGCCCGAGCTGGCCCCGCGCGGGGTCCGGGTGGTGACGGGCGACGGGTACGGCTGGGCCGAGTTCGTCGACCACGCGCCGTGCGCCACCCCCGCCGAGGTCGACCGGTTCCACCGCCGCCAGGGCGCCCTGCTCGCCCTGCTGTACGTGCTGGACGCGACCGACATGCACTACGAGAACCTCGTCGCCGCCGGGGACCAGCCGGTGCTGGTGGACGTCGAGACCCTCTTCCACCCCGGGTGGACCCCGCGGACCAGCGCCGGGCCCGACCCGGCGCTGTCCGCGCTGAACGCCTCGGTGATGCGGACCGCCCTGCTGCCCAGACTGCTGCTGGGTGAGCACGGTTCGCTCGACGTTTCCGGCGCCGGCGGGCAGTCCGGGGTGGACTACCCGACCGACGTGCCGGTCTGGCTGGCGGCCGGCACGGACCGGATGCGCCTGGTGCCCGGCCGGGTCCCGATGACCGGCGCCCGCAACCGCCCGGTGCTGCGGGGAGTGGCGGCCGACCTGCTGGACCACCGGGAGGCGCTGCTCGCCGGGTTCCGCACCGGCTACGACGTGCTGTCCGAGCGAGCCGAGGAGCTGTCCGCCGAGCACGGGCCCCTGGCCCGCTTCGCCGGCGAGGAGATCCGGCTGGTCGTGCGGGACACCCGGGCCTACAGCCTGCTGCTCGCCGAGTCCACCCACCCGCGGCACCTCGCCGACGGCGCCGCCCGCGAGGCCGCGTTCGCCGACCTCGCCGTCGACACCGGGCACGACCACCTGCCGCAGCTGATCCCGGGTGAGCTGACCGAGCTGTTCTCCGGCGACATCCCGTTGTTCACCGCACGGGTCGGCTCGCGCGACGTGCGCTCCGGCAGCGGCGCGGTGCTGCCCGGCCTGCTGCGGCGCAGCGGGCTGGAAGCGGTGCGGGACAAGCTCGCCCGCCTCGGCGCGGTGGACCGGCGAGAACAGGAGTGGCTGGTGGAAGCGACCCTCGCCACGCGACTGCGGTCCACCGGGCACCTCCCGGCCGCACCACTGGGCGACCCCGTCGCGGGCGTGGTGCCGGACCAGCCGCACCTGCTGGCGCTGGCCTGCGGCATCGGGGACGAACTGGTCGCGCGGTCCCGGCAGGACGGCGACCGGGCCAACTGGCTCGGCCTGGAACTGGTCGACGGCCGGTACTGGTCCGTGCTGCCGATGGGTGCCGGGCTGGCCGAGGGCTACTGCGGCACCGCGCTCTTCCTGGCCCAGCTCGGGGCGATCACCGGGGTCTCCCGCTACTCGGACCTGGCGCGCCGGGCGGTGCACGGGCTTCCCGCGTTGCTGGGCGTGCTGGTCCGCTACCCGGAGCTGGCCAGGGAGGTCGGCTCGGGCGGGTTCTTCGGGCTCGGCGGCATCTCCTACGCCGTGGCCAGGTTGGCCACGCTGCTCGACGACGACGTGCTCCGCGAGTCCCTGCCCACCGCGGTGACCGCCACCCGCCTCGCCGACGACGCAGGTCGCCCGGGCATCGGCGACGGCACGGACGGCGCACTGGTCGCCATGCTCGCCGTGCACGCCGAGACCGGGCTCTCGCTCGCTGCCGACGTGGCCGCCGAACTCGCCGGACGGCTGAGCTCGCGCCCCGAGCCCGAAGGCGCCGGATTCCTGTGGGGTGGCGCGGGCACCGCGCTGACCCGCCCGGCCGGGGCGTCGCCGGGCAGTCCGGCGGGCATCGGCTGGTGCTCCGGGGCCGCGGGGGTGGCGTTGTCCCGCCCGGCCGGTGACCCCGGGGCCGACGCCTTCGTCGCCGCCGCGGCCGCTCGCCGCGTCTCCGGCGACCACTCGCTCTGCCACGGTGAACTGGGTGTGCTGGACGTGCTCGTGGAACTCGCCGCCGCCGGGCACGAGCGGGCCGCGGCCACGCTCACCCGCGACAGCGCCCACGTGCTCGGGGCCATCGAGCGGTACGGGCCGCGGTGCGGCACCCCGGACGCCGTGCCCACCCCGGGCCTGCTGACCGGCATCGCCGGGATCGGCTACGGCCTGCTGCGCCTGGGTTTCACCACCGAAGTGCCGTCCGTGCTGCTGCTGCGGCCGGGCACCCCCCGAAGCCACTGAAGCCACCGAAGCCACTGAACCAGACGGAAAACCCGAATTCAGGAGGACACATGTACGACGAGCAGGCGAACACCGAGGAGAACACGGCCGTCCGCAACACCAGCGGCGACCTGGGCACCGACCCCGTCACCCCGGCCGAGCCCGCCCGCCGCACCGCCGCCGGGGTCCGCGCGAGCATCCTCGCCGGGCTGACCCTCGGCGCGGTGGCCGCCGCCTCGATCGCGGCCGAGTTCACCACGGTCAGCGCGCCCGGCGGCGGGAATCTGTGAATTTCCCTCGGGTCGGTAGCGATCAGGTGACGGCCTGTCCGGCTCGGGCCGTAGCGTGGTTAGGGTCGCAGCATGCGGACCCGAGCCCCACGACTGATCGGCCGGGACGCGGAGTCCGCGGAAGTGGGGTCGGCCCTGGAGCGGACCCGCGCGGGACACGGCTGTTCGTTCTTCGTCGTCGGTGAACCCGGCATCGGCAAGACCAGGCTCGCGGCCGACGCGATCGGCAGCGCGCTCGACGCCGGGATGGTGGTGCTGCGTGGCCGGGGCAGCACCACCGGCCCCGCGGTGCCGTTCCGCCCGCTGACCGAGGCCCTGCTTTCCCTGGTCCGCACCGGTGATCCCGACCTGCCCGCCCGGCTCGGCCCGTACCGGCCGGTGCTGGGCAGGCTGGTCCCGGACTGGGCGGACGAGAGCTCGCGCGGCGGTGAATCGCTGGTGGTGCTCGCCGAGGGGGTGCTCCGCCTGACCGCGCTGGCCGGCGCGGCGGGCGGTTGCCTGCTGTTCATCGACGATCTCCAGGACGCCGACGTGGAAACGCTGGCGGTGCTGGAGTACCTCTGCGGCAACGTTTCCGGGCTGCCCACCATGGTGCTGGCCACCGTGCGGAGCGAGCCGGGCGACGCGCTCGACCTCGCCGAAACCGCCGCCCGCCGGGACGAGGCGCGGCTGCTGTCGTTGACCAGGCTCAGCGCGCAAGAGGTGCACGAACTGGTCCGCGGCTGCCTCGACGCCGAACCCGGCGAAGTGCCGGAGGAGGTGTCCCGCCTGCTCTTCGACGACAGCGCGGGCAACCCGCTGGTGGTCGAGGAACTGCTCCACGAACTGGTCGCGGGCGGCACGCTGGTGCACGACCGGGACGGCTGGCGGCTGGCCGGGCAGACCCGCGCGGTGCCCCAGACCCTGGTCAACAGCATCGGCAGGCGGGTGGACCGGCTCGGCCCGCAGGGCTCGCAGCTGCTGTCCGTGGCGGCCGTGCTGGGACAGCGGTTCCCGCTCTCGGTGGTGCAGCGCGTGACCGGGCTCGACGACCACGCCCTGCTCAGCCACCTGCGTGCGGCCGTGGCCGCTCAACTGCTCTCGCCGGATGACCGCGGCGCCGACTGGTACAGCTTCCAGCACCCGCTCGCGGTGGAGGGCCTGCTCACCCGGCTCACCCCGGTCGACCGCGCGAAGATCGCCGGTTCCCTGGCCGACGCCGTCGCCGAACTGCATCCCGACCTGCCGCGCGAGTGGTGCCACCTGGCGGCCGAGCTGCGGGCGCGGGCGGGTGAGGACCGCGTCGCGGGGCAGTTGTACCTGCGTGCCGGGCGCCGCGCGCTCGACGGTGGCGCGCCGGGCACGGCGATCGCCCTGCTCGAACGCGCCGAACCGGCCCTGACCGAGCACGGCACCGCGGCCGAACGCGGTGACCTGCTGGAGACGATGCTCTACGCACTGGCGGAGAGCGGGCAGTTCGACCGCGCGAGGGTGCTGGCCGAGACCCTGCGCACCACCACCGCGCTCGGCGACGATTCGCGCCGGATCGAGGTCTGCGTGCGCCTGGCGTGGGCCGCGCAGGTGGCCGGGCGCTGGGCAGACGGCGACGCCCAGGTGCGTGCCGCCCGTGCCCTGCTCGGCCCGGACGCCACCGAGGAGCAGACGGTTCAGGTGGACGCCGTCGACGCCTACCTGACCATGTTCGGCACCGAACCGGGCCGGGTGCACCGCGGGGAACGGCTGGCGCGCCGCGCGCTGGAAGGCGCCGAGCGGATCGGCCGCCCGGCCACCGCCTGCCAGGCCTGGTACGCCGTCGGGCTGGCGGTGCGGGAACGCGATCTGCGTGAGTCCGACGCCTGCTTCCAGAAGATGCTCGACCTGGCCGCCCAGCACGATCTGGCGACCTGGCGGAACTACGCGCTCACCGGCCTGGCCGGGAACGCCTGGCTCGCCGAAGGGGACACCACCGCGCTCGATCGCGCCCGTGCCGAAGCCCTGCGGACCGGCGGGATCAGCCTGGCCCTCAACGCGGACGCCATCCTCGGGCTGCACTCGGTGCTGTGCGGGGAGTTCCGCGTGGCCGCCGAGCGGCTGGACGCCTGCCTGGCCGAATCGGCCCGCATGCAGCTGACCGCGATCACCCGGTACGTGCTGATGGCCAAGGCGGCGCTGGCCGGGCAGCAGGGCGATCGCGCGGCGATGACGGCCGTGCTCACCGAGTTCGCCGGGCACGGCGGGGAGAACTCGCCGGAAATGCCGCTGGCACAGGGGCTGGCCAAGGTCTTCTGCGCGCTCTTGGAGGAGGACCGCCCGGCCGCCGAAGCGGAACTGGCCGCGATCGCCGCCGCCCAGGCCGAGCGGCAGAGCACCTTCTACCTGGCCGGACCCCACGGTCTGCAACTGCTGCTGGACGTGCTCGCCGGGCGCGCGGGGTGGGCGGACCACGAACGGGTCCGGGACAGCGCGGCCGGCCGCATGCGGTGGAACCGCCAGTTCGTGTTGCTGGCCGAGGCCGTGTTGCTGGGCCGGGACGGTCGTGCCGAGGAGGCCGTTCGAGTTCGCGCGGAAGCCTCGCGGACCGCGGAAACCTTCCGTAGTGCGCGGGTGCTGGGCCTGCGGTTGGTGGCCGAAGCCGCCATCGCGGACGGCTGGGGTGAGCCGGGGGTGTGGCTGCGCGAGGCCGAGGAGTACTTCCACCGTGCCGAACTCGCCGCGGTGGCCAGCGCCTGCCGCACCCTGTTGCGCCGCACCGGCGCCCCGGTGGCGCAGCGGCGCGCCGGTTCCGAACGCGTGCCCGACAGCCTCCGCGTGCTGGGGGTGACGCTGCGCGAGTTCGAGGTCTACCAGCTGCTCGTGCACCGCTTGGCCAACAAGGCGCTGGCCGAGCGGCTGCACATTTCCCCGCGCACGGTGGAAAAGCACGTGGCGAGCCTGCTGGTGAAGACCGCCAGCGCGGACCGGTCGGCACTGGCCGACCACGCGGTGCGGACCCTGCGCGGGCGCCACTAGGACCCCGCTCCCGGGACCAGGCCGGTGTGCTCGGCGAGGAACGCCAGCATGTCCACCGCCAGCCGGTCGGCGTCCGGGCCGCCGCCGACGTGGCCGCCGCCGTCCACCACGCGCAGCAACACCGGCCCACCGCCCGAATTGTCCATTGTGGACTGGAGGAGCGCGGCCATCTTCCGCGAGTGCACCGGGTCGACCCGGCTGTCCTCGGACCCGGCGGAGAACAACACGGCAGGGAACGGGCCACGCGCCGGATCCACGTTGTGGTACGGCGAATACGAGAGCAGGCTCGCCAGCGCCACCGGGTCGGCGGCCGAGCCGTACTCCTCGCGCCAGGCGCGGCCGAGCCCCCAGCGTTCGTAGCGCACCATGTCCAGCGGGGCGCCCGCGACGGCCAGTGCGGCGTACGCGGCGGGCCGCCGCACGGCGGCACTGGTCACCACCATGCCGCCGTTGCTGCCGCCCAGCAGCGCCAGCCCGCGGTGCTCGGTCCAGCCTTCGGCGACCAGCCAGTCGGCGGCGGCCTCCAGGTCCCGGATCGCGGTGAGCTTGTTGACCCCGGCGCCTTCGCGGTGCCAGCCGCGCCCGCGGTCACCGCCGCCGCGCACCGCCGCGATGGCCATCGCGCCACCGGCGAGCACCCAGGTCAGCCCGTCCGGCTGGAAGCTGGGGCGGAACGAGATGCCGAAGCCGCCGTAGCAGGTGAGCACGGTCGGCTTGGGGCGGTCGGCGTCCTCGCCCTGCGCGCTGTCCAGGATGGTCAGCGGGACTTCGGTGCCGTCGAAGGAGCGGTAGGTGGTGCGGTGCACGTGGATGCGCCGCCGCAGCCCGGCCGAGCCGGGGTCGGCCGGGTGCACCTGCCCGGTGCGGGTGTCGAACAACCACACCGAAAGCGCGGTGGCCCAGTCGGTGTAGCTCAGCGCCAGCACGTCCGGGTCTTCGGTGGGGTTGATGGCCGAGACGGTGCCGTGCCCGGGGAGCACGGCTTCCCGCACCAGCGCACCGGTTTCCGCGTCGTGCACGGTCACCCGGCTGTATCCGTCCACTGTGTACAGGGCGACCAGCCGTTCCGCGCCGGGTCCGCCGGCCAGGTCCACCGCGGTGAGCACGGCGGGCGGCTGCTCCGGCAGGAGTTCGCGCCACCGCTCCCAGCCGCCGCGCTCCGGGCCGGCGATGAGCAGGCGGCCGAACTCGGCGTCCTCGGTGGAGGTGGCCAGCAGGCGGCCCGCCGAGTCGATCAGCACCCCGGAAGCGGAGGAGCCGGCGAGCGGTACCGGCCGCAGTTCCGGACCGGCCGCCAGGTCGGCGCAGAGCAGCCGGGCACCGCGTGCGGTGCCGTGCCGCACCCCGACCACCAGCCAGCGGTCGTGCCACAACCGCAGGTGGTAGCGGGTCATCGGGTCGTCGTCACCGATCAGCCGCAGGTCCGTCGCCGGGTCACGGCCGACCTCGTGCCGGTACACGCCGGTGCCCCGGCCGCCGAGGTGGCGGCGCACGTAGAAGTACGCGCGCTCGTCCCCGGTCCACTCCACCGGGCTGTAGCGGGTGAGCGGGCTGCGTTCCACCGCCTGCCCGCTGTCGATGTCGACCACGGAAAGCGGGGTCGAGTTCTCCGAACCACCGGTGGTCACCTGGATGGCGAGCAGTCGTCCGCCGGGCGACGGGGTCCAGCGGCGGACCACGGCTCCGCTGTCCAGCTGTCCCGGAGTCACCGCCGGGCGCCATGGCGCGTCGGGTTCGTCGCTGACCTGGAGGCGCCAGCGGTCGGCGGCGTCGGCGCGGCCCACGCGGAACCGGCGGCCACCGCGGGTTTTCACCGGCGATTCGGTGGGGCCGGCGACCAGGCCGCGGAGCAGTCCGGCGAACTCGTCGCGGCCGGGCAGCCCGGCCAGCAGGTCCTCGGCGCGCTGCTGCTGGGCGGCGAGCCACGTGGTGGTCGACGGGTGGCCGGCGTCCTCGAGCGCGCGGAACGGGTCCGCGACGCGATGCCCGTGCAGTTCTTCGACCAGGTCTCCCGGTTTCACGGCCGGACCTCCTCGGGAGCGGGCCGCCGCGCGACCAGCACCAGCACCACCGCGGCGAACAGGTCGATGCCCACGCAGACCCAGATGCCGGACCGCACCCCCAGCGCGGTCCCGACCGAGCCGCCCAGCAGCGCGCCGAGCGTGGCTGCCAGCGTGGACACCGACCCGAGCAGGGTGGTGATGCGGGCGAAGTACTGGTCGCCGATCTCGTCGTTGATCACGCCGACCAGCGCGATGTTGACCGCGGCGCCGAACAGCAGCGGCAGCGCCGTGCTGAGCACCATGGCCAGCAGCACCAGCGGCGTGCCACCACCGGCGAGCGGCAGCACCGCCGTGGAAACGGCCGCGGCGGGCAGGCCCCACAGCAGCACGGTCCTCGGCGGCACCCCGCGGGCAAGCAGGCGCGGGGCGTACAACGCGCCCGCCGCCCCGACCGCGGTCGCGACCACGGCGGGCAGCGTGTAGAGCGCGACGGGCAGCCCGACGGTGTCGAGCAGGAACACCGCGCGCTGGGTGGTGATGCCGCTGGTGGCCAGGGCGCTCAGGAACAGGTACGCGGTGAAGGCGCTGAGCAGGGGGTGCCGCCGGATGACGCCGACGCCGTCGCGGAACTCGCGCAGGACGCCGGTGCGCCCGGTGTCCTCACGCGGCGCGCGGGTGTCGGGGGCCTTCAGCAGCATCAGGCAGCACGCGCTGATCAGGTAGGTGAAGACGTCGGCGAGGAACAGCAGGGCGGCGCCGAGGGCCGCGGCGATCGGCGCGCCGACGGTGTTCGCGACCGACCGGGAGAGCATCTCGCTCGACTGGAGCTTGCCCCTGGCGGTGCGGGGATCGTCGACGCCGAGCGCGTGCAGGTGGGAGAAGTACAGGCTCTCCACCACGATGCCCACCGAGTTCAGCACCACGGTGAGCCCGGCGAGCCAGGCGACGGTGAGCGCGTCCACGGCGGCGGCCAGCCCGCAGGCGGCGACCGCGGCGGCGGCGACCAGGTCGGCGGTGATGAGCGCGCGGCGCGGACGGCGGACCCGGTCGAGCAGCACCCCGCAGAGCGGGCCGAAGAGCAGGGCGGGCAGCGTGCCCGCGACGACGATCAGCGACATCTCCCGGGCACCGGCGCCCAGCCAGGCCACCGCGATCAGGGAGACCGCCGCGCTGGTCAGCGTGGTCCCGAAGACGGAGGCGACCTGTCCGACGAGGAACAGCCGCAGGTCGCGGCGGCCACCGTCACCGGCGTTCCGGGGGTTGTCGGGTGCGGTGGCGGGGCGGTCCGTGGTGACGGACATGGCTTCTCCTTCCGGGAGGAAGCGGGCGGCTCAGCCGAAGAAGGCGTCCTCGCAGTACGCCACGGACAGCACGCTGATCGGCGCGTCGGCACCGAGGTCCTCCTCGTCCGGCGCCAGGGCGGCCAGCGCGAGCGTTTCGGTCATGGGCTTGCCTTTCTGGGTTCGACGCGCCGTCCCGGCAGGCGCGGGGGCCTGCCGGGACGTGCGGCGTGCGGGCGGATCAGGCGGGGCTGAGCTCGTTGTCGTTGCCGCACTGGGAGAGGCTGTAGGTGCTGATCGGGGCGTCGGTCTCGACCTCTTCGGGCTCGGTCTGGAGCTGGAGGCGAAGTACGTGGTGCACGGGGCTTTCCTTCCTGTGAATCGGATGCCGGGGTTTGCGGAGGGGGCGGCCCGCCGGACGCGGCCCGCGGGCCCGCCCCACTCCGCCGGTCACCCTGGTCAGCCGACCGACGGCTCCAGCTGGCTGTTGCCGCACTGGGTCAGGCTGTAGGTGCTGATCGGGGCGTCCGCCTCGACCTCTTCGGGGGTTTCCTGGTTCTGCAGGCGCAGCACGGAGTTCATCGTGTTCCCTTTCTCAGTGGGGTTTTCGGGGAGGGGGAGGGTGATCAGGCGGGCGAGATCTCGACCTGGCCGCCACCGCAGTGGTGCTCGCTGATGGTGCTGATCGGGGCGTCGGCCTCGACCTCGTCCTGGTTGTCCTGGACCTGGAGGCGCAGCACGCTGTTCATGGTGTTTCCCTTCGGTTGGTGTTCTCGCACTTCCCACCGGCCGGGTGGCCGGGAGTCTCCGGTGCCGCTGTCGCGGCGGGGGCCGCCTCGTCCTCGGGGAGGAGGGCGTCCAGGGTGAAAAGCGGGTCGGGTTCCCGTTCGAGCACCTGGTGCAGGGCCAGCAGCACGCCGGCGGACCCGCTCCACAGCTCGGCGGACAACCGCTGCCCGTGTGAACCGGCCCAGCGCACCCCGGTGGCGTGCGGCACGGCGTACTTCACCAGCGCCCGCGCCGAGTCCAGGGCGCGGTCGGCGAGTTCCGGCCGGTCGAGCAGCCGCGCGGCACCGGACAGGGCCAGCCCCATCCCGGCCTGCCCCTGGAAAAGTCCACTTGAGACGGTGAACCGGATGCCGAGCGAGCGGAGGCAGCCTTCGAGTACGGTGGCCAGCTCGTCGTCGCGCACCACGGTCAGGTACCGCGACAGCACGTGGACGAACCCGGCGCTGCCGGCGAACAGGTAGGGCATGTTCCGGCGGTCCTTATCCGAGACCCGGAAGCCCAGTCCGTCGACCTCCAGCGGTTGCCGGTGGTCCAGCTCTTCGCGGAGCAGTTCGACGCCTCGCCGCATCGGTTGTGGGTCGCCGCTGAACCGCGAGAGGTAGTACAGGGCCAGCGCGACGCCGGGACGGCCGTGGACCAGTCCGGAGGCGTTGTCCTTGCCCAGCAGGGGAGTCAGGTCTTCGGGCAGCTCGTCGAGCAACCGCCCGGCGGTGGCCAGGTCGGCGTGATCGCCGACGGTGGCGAACCGGTGCAGGTGGGCCAGTGCCAGCCCGGCCGTGCCGCCGCCGAGGGTCGCCGACCGGCGGAGCAGGGGGTGCGCCGAAGCAGCCAGCAGCAGTTCGTCGGCTGCTTCGCGCTCACCGAGGTCGGCGAGCACCCAGGCGATCCCGGCGTTGCCGAACAGCAGGCCCGGCCCGAGTCGTTCGGCACCGGCCAGCGATTCGTCCCGCAGCGAGCGCACCCAGCGGGGATCGGGCACGCGCCCAGCCACCCGCAGGGCGTGCAGCACACCCGCGGTGCCGTAGGCCACGCACCGCGTATTGCTCAGGTAGCCGTCGGGAACGGTCGGGAAGAGAGTGTCCTTTCCCTGTCCCGCCATGGCTTCCAGGGCGTCCGCGGTGGCGTCGCGCAGGTCCCTCAGGTGGGGTTCGGGCCGCTGCGACACCTCCTCGGGCGTGGGCAGCGCCCCGGTCGGCGGCGGCTGGAACCGCAGGACCGTCTCGCGCAGCTCGTCCGGCACGGGGCCGTGCTCGGCGAGTTCGGCGAACAGGTGGTGCAGGGAGTCGGGGGAGCGGTCGGCGATCTGGTGCAACGGGAAGACCAGCATCTGCGCGACCGCGCTCAGGCCGTAGTCGTCGTAGTACTCGGCCGCGAGGCTGCCCTGGCGGTCCGGGTCGGCTGCCTCGGGCGGGAAGTACCCCGGCGTGGCCGGCGCGTTGATCGGCCGGTTGGCCGGCTGGGCGGACTCGAAGTCGATGAGCCGCACGCGGTCGTCCTCGTCGATCAGCACGTTGCGCGGGTTGATGTCCACGAACACGTAACCGTTGCGGTGCAGCCGATCCAGCACGCCGGAGAGTCCGTTGAGGACGTTCAGGCAGCGGCGGTAGTAGGCGGCGTAGCGTTCCGGCGGCTGCCCGGTCTGGATCACCGGCGTGTTCGCGACGGTCCACTTGGTCAGGGTCGTGCCGGGCACGAGCTCGGTCACCAGGTAGCTGTGTTCCCAGTGCGTGAAGAACTCGACCGGTTCCGGGCAGCTGCCCGGCGCCACCTCGTGCAGTGTGCGCAGCGTCAGGTACTCGGCTTCGAGGCGTCGCCGGGCGTCGGTCCCGTTCCACACGTAACCGTTGTGCGCCCTGGCTTCCTTGATGAAGACCTGGCGTCCGCCCGCGGTACGGGCGCGGTAGGCGCCACCGGCGTTGCTGTGCTGGAGCACCGCCTCGAAGGTGTAGCCGTGGAAGCTGACCTCGCCGTCGTCCAGCTCGTCGAGCGCGGTGGTGAACGGATCGGTGACACCCTCGGGCAGGTGGAACTCCGGGCGCCGCTCGTCGGGCACCAGCCGTCCGTCGACCCCGCGCACCATCGGCGTGCTGGTGCCGTCGTGCTCCAGCCGGGGCTGGGCGGAGAAGGCGCCGTAGCGGTAGGAAACGCAGTGCGACTCGCCGAAGCGGCGGTCGGTGAGCACGTAGGGCCCGTCGATCCCGGCGAGCGCGGCGTCCAGTGCGGCCAGCACCTCGTGGGCGAGCTCGGGGGTGGGCGGGTAGAGGGCGCAGAACTTGCCGCTCTGCGCACGGGAGGCGTGCTTGCCGTGCAGCCAGAGGAAGAACTTGTGCCCGCTCAGGTGCTTGAACGGCACCCCGAGCCGGGTGCACACCCCGGCGACCACGTCCAGCACCTTGGCCGAGTTGGCCAGCGAGGCCGAGACGTGCACCTTCCAGCCGTGCTCCGGCAGAGCCAGGCCCTCGGGCGACCAGAAGGTCCAGACGTCGAACTCCGCCGACCGCCAGCCGGCCGGTGCCGAGGCGATCCGGTACCGGGGACCCGGGTCCGCCGCCGCGAGCGGGGTGAAGAAGTCCTTGTCCGCCAGGGTGAACGCTGCGTCCCGCATCTGCTTCGCCTCCTCGTTTCCGCCGCCGGTTCCGGTGACAGGAGAAGCATCTCCGGCGAGCGGGCGCGACGACAGGCGTCCGGCGGTCAGCAACCGGACGAGGCCGGTGGCAGGAAGCTGACGCGCGGGGGTTTCCGGTGCTCGTCCGCCGGGTAGTAGCTCGGTGCAGGACGACGATGGAGGCGTGATGAGCGACAAGGCCGAGAACAAGACCGACGAACTCAAGGGCAAGGCGAAGGAAGCCGTCGGTGACGCCACGGGCAACGAGCAGTGGCAGGCCGAGGGCAAGGCCGAGCAGGGCAAGGCCAACGTGAAGCAGGCCGGCGAGAAGCTCAAGGACGCCGTCAAGGGCGTCACCGACTAGTCGCTTCCCCGGGTGGGCGGGTTGCCGCCCACCCGGCTTCGTCAGTCCACATAGGAGATCCCAGGAGAGACGGCGCTTCGGGCGTGGGTGAAACCACGGAAGCGGGCGGTCACCGCCGATTAGGTTGGGCCGTATCCGGCTTTCTCCTGGGAGGGATCACATGCGCAAGCGCATGCGCGCGGGTGCGGTCGTCGTCGCGCTGGGGGTGCTGGGGGCGGTACCGGCCGCCGCGGATCCGGCGCCAGGGGCGCCCGGGGTCGGGGACCCGATCTACCCGCGGGCGGGCAACGGCGGTTACGACGTCCAGCACTACGACATCGACCTGCGTTACCAGCCCGCCACCGACGAACTGACCGGGCAGACCACGCTGCACGCGGTGGCCACGCAGGACCTTTCGCAGTTCAACCTCGACTTCGCGCTGAAGGTCACCTCGGTGCGGGTCGGCGGGGAACCGGCGAGCTTCCGGGTGGACGCCGCCGACAAGACCGAGCTGATCGTGACGCCGGGTGCACCGGTGGCCCAAGGCCGTCCACTGACCGTGACCGTCGACTACGCCGACATCCCCTCACAGGTGCAGGTGGACGGCGTCCAGGTCTGGCACCGCACCGAGACCGGCGGGGTGTCAATCGGGCAGCCCCGCAGTTCCGAGACCTGGTTCCCGGCCAACGACCACCCGTCGGACAAGGCCACCTACCGCGTCTCGGCGACCGTGCCCGCCGGGACGACCGCGCTGTCCAACGGCGTGCTGACCAGCCCCTCCCAGCCGGTGCCCGGCTGGAGCCGGTGGGAGTGGCGGGCGGACGAGCCGATGGTCAGCTACCTGCCGTTCATCGCGCTCGGCAAGTACGAGCTCAACGAAGGTGTCGTCGGCAACAAGCCGTACTACACCGCCTACGACGAGTCGCTGCGCGAGGTGCTGCCGACGGCCAAGGAGGCGATCGAGCGCACCCCGGAGATCACCGATTTCCTGTCTTCGAAGTTCGGCCCGTACCCGTTCGGCTCGCTCGGCGGGGTGGCCACCACCGGCTGGAACTCGGCCATCGAAAACCAGACCCGGCCGGTGTACGGCACCCTGTTCGAGGTCGGCAAGGACGGCACCTGGGTGGTCGCGCACGAACTGGCGCACCAGTGGTACGGCGACTCGGTCGCGCTCGCCGACTGGTCCAACATGTGGCTCAACGAAGGCTTCGCCACCTACGGCGAGTGGCTGTGGTCGGAACACCGTGGCAGCGGCACCGCCGCCGAACTGGCCGACGCCTTCTACGCGAAGTACCCGGCGGAGGACGCGTTCTGGCAGCTCAAACTGTGGCCGGGCACGCGGCTGTTCGCGAGCGCGGTCTACGAACGCGGCGCGATGACGCTGCAGGCCCTGCGCACCGAGGTCGGCGACGACACGTTCTTCCGGATCCTGGAGGGCTACCACTCGAAGTACCGCGGTGGGCACGCCACCACGCCGGACTTCATCCAGTTCGCCGAGGACCTGGCCGGCCGCCAGCTGGACGCACTGTTCCAGACGTGGCTCGCCGACCCGGTCAAGCCCGCCACCGGCCCGAACGGCACCCCGGTCACGACGGTGAAGCACCTCCCGGTGATGGACGAGATGATCCACGGGCACCACTCCGCGCACCCGCACTGAGCCTCGCGTCGACAGCGCGAACCCAGCGCACCTTCTGCACCCCGCGACTGATCGTGTAGAGCCAGATCAGCCCCGCGCACGCGACCGCGGCCAGCAGCAGAACACGGGAGCCGCCGGAAACCGACGGCGCTTGCTGCACGACGAACGCGAGGCACAGCAGCGGCGGCGGCAGCAGGAACGCTCCGGAAGCCACCAGGATGCCCATCCGCGAATCGCGTGAAGGCAGCGCCGGGAACCCGGACGCGGTGAACCCGGTGCGGAGGAAGGACTCCCAGCCGAGAACCGCCTCGCCCACCCGGGCGGTGACCCGCGGGCGGAGCACGGTTTCCAGGTACGCCGCGATGCGGAACAGGGCCATCACGTGATCGCTGTAGCGGAGCCACAGCACGCAGGAGAGCACCGAAAGCACCAGCAGCGCCGAGCCGAGCTTGGCCGCCGCCGTCACCCCGACCCCCATCCCGGCGATGTTGAGCGCGAAGATGGCACTGGCGTTGGTCTGGTGAAAGATCAACTCCGCGCGGAGGCTGTCGTACTCCGCCTTGTCGAACTCGCCGGCCTCGTCCACCCTGGTCGCCCTCCCGCCGCCTGCCCCGCTCCAGCTGATATCGGACCGCGACGGTCGCCCGTCACAACGACGGGATCGCGACTGCCCGTGTTCGAGATGTTTGTCTTTGACCGTTTTCGCGCCGCGGGTGGGCATTTTCAGCCAAGAACTGGTCTAGACCTGCGCAGGCACCGACACTCTGGGCGTACGTGTTGCTCCGGTCCCCCGCCTCGAGGAGTCATCATGCGTCGAAGAAACCTGCTCAACCTGACTGCGACGGCGTGCCTCGCGCTCTCCGTCATCACCGTGGGTACCGCTGGTAGCGCGGTCGCCTCGCCCGGGCTGGTCGAGGCGATGCAGCGCGACCTCGGCCTCACCTCGGCCCAGGCGCACACCCGCCTGGCCGAGGAAGCCAGCGCGAGCCGGGTGGCTCCGGTGGCGCAGGAGGCCGCCGGGACCGCGTTCGGCGGGGCCTGGTTCGATCCCGAGCGCGGCAAGCTCGTCGTCGGGGTCACCGACGACACCGCCGCCCAGGCGGTGGAGCGCACCGGCGCCGTGGCCGAGCGGGTCGAGGTGAGTGCGGCCCAGTTGGACGCCACCAAAGCGGCGATCGACGCGCGGGCCGCGCAGGCTCCGGCTGAGGTCAGCGGGTGGCGAGCCGACCCCCGGTCCGGGAGCGTGGTGCTCACGGTCCAAAGTGGAGCGGACAGCCCGGAGCTGGCCGCGTTCCTCCAGCAGGCGCGGGAAGCCGGGCCGGTCCGGATCGAGGAAGGCCCGAAGCCGGTGTCCTTCGCGGCCGGGACGGTCGGCGGTGATCCCTTCTACATCAACGGCAACGTCCGCTGCTCGATCGGCTTCTCCGTGCACGGCGGGTTCGTCACGGCCGGTCACTGCGGTGGCGTGGGCAGCTCCGTCACCGGCTGGGACGGCTCGGCGATGGGCTCCTTCCACGGCTCTTCATTCCCCGGCAACGACTACGCCTACGTCGGCATCGGCAACGGCTGGTGGACCGCGCCCGTCGTGCTCGGCTGGGGCACGGTGAGCGACGCGCTGGTCCGCGGTTCCTGGGTCGCCCCGGTCGGGACCTCGGTGTGCCGCTCCGGCTCCACCACGCACTGGCACTGCGGCACCGTGCTCGCGCACAACGAGACGGTGAACTACGCCCAGGGCGCGGTGCACCAGATGACCAAGACCAGCGTCTGCGCCCAGCCGGGCGACTCCGGTGGCTCCTTCATCACCGGCGACCAGGCACAGGGCGTGACCTCCGGGGGCTGGGGCAACTGCAGTTCCGGCGGTGAGACCTGGTTCCAGCCGGTCAACGAGATCCTGCAGACCTACGGACTGTCACTGGTGACCGCCTGACCCACCGCCCGGGATCGGTGACCGCGCCGATCCCGGGCCAGGCGGTATCGCGGCCGTGCGGTCCTAGTAAGGTCAGCGACGATGATGACGCAGCCGGTGGGTCAGTTCACGGGGGCGCCGGGACTGACCGGCCAGAAGGTGCGCCTGCGCCCGGTCACCCCCGCTGATCGGCGCACGCTGACCGGGTTCGACCGCGAAGCCGCGTCGCGCAACGCCATCGGGGGCTACCAGCACTGGGCCGCCCACCGCTCCGGCGACAACCTCCAGTTCGCCATCGAGACCCGGTACAGCAGGCTGCTGGTCGGCTCGATCAAGGCCGACGGGGGACTCGGCCGGTTCAGCTACGGCATCGGGATCGGCTCGTCCTACCGCCGCTGCGGGTACGCCGCCGACGCGATCACCGTGCTGTTGACGCACATGTTCCAGGACCGCGGCTACCGCAAGTGCGAGGTCGGCATCTATGGCGGCAACCTCGCTTCGCTTTCACTGCACGGCGTGCTCGGGTTCCGCGAGGAGCGCCGGATCCGGGACACCGAACTGCACCGCGGCGGCATCAAGTACCTGGTCATGATGGCCATCACCGCGCCGGAGTTCGCCGCGTACCGCCCGCCGCCCGAGCCGCAGCGCGGCCGCCACTGGCGCACCCGGCGTGGCCGCCACTGGTTCAACGACAAGTCAGCCTGAGCCCCCGAAGGAAGCTTGTCGACAAATCGCCACCCAATTCTGAGTCCACTGTGGACTCAGGGTTCGGTACCCCGCCACCGCAGCACTTCCAGTGCCGCCGCCACGCTGATCGCGTTGTCCGCCAGCGGCTGGGGGAGCAGTTCGTCCGCCCGCGCGAGGCGGCGCAGCACGGTGTTGCGGTGGGTGTACAGCCGTTCCGCGGTGCGCGTCGTGTTGCCCAGTTCGCGCACGTAGGTCAGCACGGTCTCGCGGGTGTCGGCGTCGGCGGTGCGCAGTTCACCGAGGGTGTCGGCGAGGAATTCGTCCGCCTGCGCGGGCTGGCTGGTGAGCAGCGCGGCGAGCTGGACGTCCGGGTACCGCGCGACCTGCTGCGGTGAGGTGAGCCGCGTCAGCATCCGCTGCGTGGTGGCCGCGTCGAGGTGGCTGCTGCGGAAGCCGTCGACGTCGGCGCCCGGCCTGCCGATGGCCACCCGCGCATCCGGGTAGGCGGCCAGTTCCGCGGTCAGCTGCCGGTGCCGAGGCGCGGTGCCGACCGGCAGCCAGACCCACAACGCGGCGGCGCTGGCCACGACGGTCAGCCGATGAGCCGCGTCGGCCGCGCGCATGACGGCTTCGGCGGCGGCTTCCAGCTGGTCCGACGCGGTGCCCGAGCCGCTCCAGATGATCGCGGCGGTGTGCCTGCCGGTGAGGCCGTAGCCCAGCTGGACCTCGGCGCGGGCCCGGCTGATCGGCGCGCCCTCCAGCAGCAGCGTGACCACGGCCCGGCGTTCGGCGTGCGCACCGCGGGTGAGCTCGGCGCGTTCGACCCGCATCTGCTCGGAAACCGCGGCCACCGTGTCGTCGATGAAGGTGCCGATGGACAACGCGGAGACGTCGAGCAGCTCCCGCAGCCGCGCCGGGTCGTCGGTCAGGTCGAAGCAGATGTCCATCCACCGCCGCCAGGCCACGCTCTGCGCGGTCCGGTACGCCTCCAGCGCGGTCTCGTCGAGGCCGCGGCGCACCAGGTCGCGGGCCGACTCCAGCAGTTCCGGCGAGGTGTTGGCCGGGACCCGCTTGCCCGGGTGGGAGACGTTCGCGGCCGCCCAGTGCAGCAGGTTCGCCAGGTTCGCCCGCCGGGTCGCCGCGGCGAGCACCGGGTCCTCGGCGACCGGCCGCATCCGCTGGCTGCTCAACGAAGCCACGTGCAGTTCCTCCAGCCAGTCCGGCCGGAGGTTCAGCACGGTCTCGGCCCCACGCTGGAAGAGCCGCCGCCCGGCGGCGGACAGCCGGGGCCACTCAGCACTTTGCACCACCACGGCAGCATGATGGTGCCTGTTGCACTGGCGCAAGGGGCGGTTGGTGTCGCAAGGTGGGGCCATGACCACGGAGACGCACCTGGACGTGCTCGTAGTCGGGGCCGGGATCTCGGGCATCGGCGCCGGCCGGTACCTCAAGGCCGAGCACCCGGCGAAGAGCTTCGCCATCCTGGAGGCGCGCGGCGCGTCCGGCGGTACCTGGGACCTGTTCCGCTACCCGGGCATCCGCTCGGACTCCGACCTGCACACCTTCGGCTACGAGTTCAAGCCGTGGCGGGACCGGCAGTCCATCGCCGACGCCCCGCGCATCCTGTCCTACCTGCGGGAAACCGTGACGGAGAACGGACTGGACGCCCACATCCGCTACCACCACCGGCTGGTTTCGGCGGCGTGGTCCAGCGAGAGCGCCCGCTGGGTGGCCGAAGTCGAACGCACCGACACCGGCGAACGCCTGCGGCTGAGCGCGAACTGGCTGTTCTGCGCCGGTGGGTACTTCCGTTATGACGAGGGGTTCACCCCGAGCTTCGAAGGCCGCGAGCGGTTCGGCGGCCCGATCGTGCACCCGCAGCACTGGCCGGAGGACCTCGACCACGCCGGCAAGCGCGTGCTGGTGATCGGCAGCGGTGCCACCGCGGTCACCCTCGTGCCCGCGATGTCCGGCACCGCCGAGCACGTGACGATGCTGCAGCGCACGCCCAGCTACGTGATGCCGGTGCCGCGTGAGGACCGGGTGGCGAACCTCGCGCGGAAGGTGCTCGGCGACGAGCGCGGCTACGCCTTCGCCCGGCGCGCGAACATCGCCAAGCAGATCGGCGTGTGGAAGTTCTGCCAGCGGTTCCCGGCGGCGGCCCGCAAACTCATCCGCTGGGTCAACACTCGGCAGCTGCCCAAGGGCTATCCGGTCGACGAGCACTTCAACCCGCCCTACGACCCGTGGGACCAGCGGCTGTGCGCGGTGCCCAACGGCGACCTCTTCCGCGCCATCCGCCGCGGCACGGCGTCCGTGGTGACCGACCGGATCAGCACCTTCACCGAACGCGGGGTGCTGCTCGAATCCGGCCGGGAACTCGAGGCCGACATCATCGTCACCGCGACCGGGCTGAACGTGCAGGCGTTCGGCGGGGTCGAGCTCACCGTCGACGGCGAGCCGGTGAACCTGCCGGAAACCGTGGCGTACAAGGGGATGATGCTCTCCGGCGTGCCGAACTTCGCCTTCGCCATCGGCTACACGAACTCGTCGTGGACGCTGAAGGTCGGGCTGCTGTGCGAGCACTTCTGCCGCCTGCTCGCGCACATGGACGAGCACGGCTACGACACCTGCCGCCCGGAGCCCGCCGATCCGGCGATGCCCACCCGGCCGCTGCTGGACTTCGCCGCCGGGTACGTCCAGCGCGCGGTGAACCAGTTGCCGCGCCAGGGCGACCGCATGCCGTGGCTGACCTCGATGAGCTACCACGCCGACGTGAAACTGCTGCGTGCGGACAGCGTCACCGATCCGGAACTGCACCTGTCCCGGGCGGCCGCGCTCGTCTGAGCCGGGTCAGCGCACCGGTTCGGCGGGTGGCAGCCACTGGCTCGCCGGGTCGAACCGGTGCAGACCGGCGGTGATGTGCTCGGCGAGGAGCGGCAGCGCCGGGTGGCGGTTGCGCCGGTGCCACAGCATCGACCACGGGTAGAGCGGCGTCGGGTCGACGATCGGGACCTGCACGATCCCGGCGTGCCACGGCACGCGCATGCGCTCGCCGCCGAAGGTGAAGCGGTCGCGGGAGGCGGCGAGCTCGTCGAGCAGGTGGTCCAGCCCGAAGTGCGGGCCCGCGGTGTGGATGGTCAGGCCGAACTCCCGCCGCAGGTCGGCGTAGTAGTCCGCCCATTCGCTGCCCGGTTCGTTGCCGGGCATCCAGGCGACCCACTCGGCGAGCTCGGCCATCCGCACCCGGCGCCGCCCGGCCAGCGGGTGCCTGCGCCCGGCCAGCATGTGGTGTGGTTCGAGGTAGGCGGGCTGGTGCGCGATGGCCGGGTCGAGCGGCCCGGCCACCCTGGCGAACGCCACGTCGACCGAGCCGCTGAGCAGGGCGGGCTGCCCGGTCCGGAGCCCGCGCGAGGTGACGATGTCGATCTCCACGCCGGGGTGGGCCTCGTGGAAGGCGCGGATCAGCTCGGTCGGGGAGAGGCGGGTGCCGAGCACGTCGACCCGCAGCGGCCGGTCCGGCCGGCGCACCGAGCGCACAGCCTGGTCGGCCAGCGCGATCAGCGCCCGCGCGTCGGCGAGGAAGGCCGCGCCGTCGTCGGTGAGGTCCGTGCCGGTGGGGGAGCGGTGGAACAGGGTGGTGCCGAGGCTCGCCTCCAGCTTGGCGATCCGCTTGGAAGTCGCCTGCTGGGTCAGGCCGAGCCGGTCGGCGGCGGCGCCGAAGTGCCGGTCGTCGGCGACGGCGAGGAAGGCCCGGATCGCGCCGAGGTCCAGTTCCATCCCTGCTCCTCCCGCTCGGCCCGACCCTATCGCCCGTGCTCGGCGCAGAAGGCGGCCACGGTATTGTCGATCCACTCCCGGCCCCGCCAGTCGGGGCGCCGGGCGATCATCGCCGCCCGCACCTCTTCGAGGATCACCGGTTCACCCATCGCCGCATCACATCGCCGCCAGGTCTCATCGCGCACCAAGGCCAGGTAGTCCCGCACCTCGGTGATCAGCTCGGGCCCGCCGACGTCGCCGTGGCCCGGCACGACCACCGGCGGTGCTTCCGCGATCAGCTTGTCCAGTACCGCGATCCAGCGGGTGCCGGACACGTCGGTGTCGTGCGGCGGGAACCACGGGAAGATGGCGAACTGCCCGGTTTCGACCAGGTCGCCGGTGAACACCACCCCGGCGTCGGGCACCGTGACGAGCTGGTCGCCCGCGCTGTGCGCCCGGCCGGTGGCCCGCATCCGCACCGTGCGGCCGCCGAGGTCGAGCGTGTGGCTTTCCGGGTAGACCAGGTCCGGGGTGGGGATTTCGACGCCTTCGAGCTGTTCCGCGATCCATTCGCCGAGCCCGCGGAACATTTCCAGGTAGCCGGCGCCCCGGTTCGCGAGGTCGTCGGCCTGCGCCTGGTTGACCAGATAGGTCGCGTGCTCGCGGAACACCTGCGCGCCGAACGCGTGCTCGGGGTGGAAATGCGTGGTCGTCAAATACAGTTGCCGTCCCCGCGCGTGTTCCACGGCGAATTCGAGCACCTTTTCCGCGTTGCGCGGGCCCATTCCGGTGTCCACCACGAGCACCGCGTCCCGGCCGCCGATGAGACCGATGTTCGGCACCAGATCGGCGCCCCGGTTCGGGAGCACCACGAGATCCTCGGCGATTTCCTCTGCTGTCATGCCACCATTCCACGTGGCACGGAGCCCGCACGTCCAAGTCCGGTCCAGTATCCGCGATACCGGCGCAGTATCGTCACCGGTCATGGACCTGCGGACGCTGCGGTACTTCGTCACCGTGGCCGAGGAACGCCATTTCGGCCGGGCCGCGGCCCGGTTGCACATGACCCAGCCGCCGCTGAGCCGCGCGATCCGGGGCCTGGAAGCGGATCTCGGCGTGGACCTGTTCGAACGCACGGCGCAGGGCGTTTCGCCCACCGCCGCCGGGGTCGAGCTGCTGGCCGAGGCGAAAGTACTGCTGGAGCACGCGGACCAGGTCCGGGACCGGGTGGCCGCGGCCGCCGAATCGACCCTCGTCATCGGCACGCTCGCCGACAGCGCCGAGCAGCTGGGACCCCGGCTCGTGGCCGCCTTCCGCGCGCGGCACCCCAAGGTGACCGTGCGCGTGCGGGAAGCCGACTTCAGCGATCCGACCTGCGGACTCCGAAGTGGACTCGCCGACGTGGCGCTGACCCGCGCGCCCTTCGACGACACCGGGATCAGCACGCACACCCTGCGCGCGGACCCCGTGTCCGTGCTCGTCCGCGCCGATGATCCACTCGCGACACGGGAAACCCTGTGGCTGCGCGATCTCGACGACCGGCCGTGGTTCCGGCTCGCCGACGTCACCGATCCGGTCTGGGCGGCGTACTGGAGCGGCGGGAAGGACCGCGAAGGACCGAAGGTGCGCACGGCACAGGAGTGCTTCCAGGCGGTTCGCTGGAATTCGACGATCGGGCTGATGCCGGGCGGCTCGCCGCTGCCGGACGGCCTGGTCGCGGTCCCGCTCGCCGACCAGCCCCCGTGCGAACTGGTCATCGCGTGGCCGTCGGCGAAACCGAACTCGCTGGTCCGCTCGTTCGTGCGCATCGCGGTCGAGACCGGACCTTGACCTCGAGCGCGCTCCAGGTCCTAGCTTCGAGGGCATGACCGGAACGACTGTCGCCCCGCGGCGCGCCCCGACCCCGCTGCTGGCGACGTTGCTCGGCGTCAGCACGATGACGATCATGGCCAGCGCCACGATCACCCCGGCGCTGCCCGGCATGGAACGGCACTTCGCCGGAGAACCCCACGCCGAGGTGCTGGTGCGCCTCGTGCTCACGCTGCCGGGGCTGGCGATCATGCTGGCCGCCCCGCTGCTCGGGTACGTCGGCGTGCGCGTCGGCCGGGTGCGCGTGCTGGTCGCGGGCCTGGTGCTCTACACCGTCGGCGGCGGCTCCGGCCTGCTGCTCGATTCGCTGCCCGCGTTGCTGACCGGGCGCGCGCTGCTCGGCGTCGGCATCGCGGCGATCATGACCACGGCCACCGCCCTGCTGGCCGATCACCACCCGCCCGCCGAACACGGCCGCGTGCTCGGCCTGCAGGGCGCGGCGATGGGCTTCGGCGGGGTGGTGGCCATGCTGCTCGGCGGCGTGCTGGGCGAGCTGAGCTGGCGCGGGCCGTTCGCGGTCTACCTGCTGGCGGTGCCGGTGCTGTTCCTGGTGCTGCGGCACGTCCCGGAAGCCCCGGTGGCCGCGCCGCCCGCGGACGGCGAGCCGGTCGGTTCGCCGTGGACCTGGCCGCTGCTCGGGCTGTACGCGCTGACCTTCCTCAGCATCACCTCGTTCTACGTGATCCCGACGCAGGCGCCGTTCTGGCTCGCCGAGGTCGGCGGTGCCGGTCCGGTGGTCACCGGGGCGCTGATCGCGGCGGTGAACCTGGTGATGACCGCGGTCGGGCTGAACTTCGGCAGGCTGCGGGCACGCTGGGACTTCCGGGCGCTCGCGGTGGCGATGTTCGCCACCTACGCCGTCGGGCTGCTGCTCGTCGGCACGGCCGGGAACCTGTGGACGGCGACCGCGGGCATGCTGGTCGTCGGCATCGGGGTGGGCCTGAGCAACCCGACGCTGAACGGCTGGACCGTCGCGTCGGTGGACCCGGGAGCGCGCACGCGGGCGCTCGGCCTGCTCACCTCGGCGCTGTTCCTGGGGCAGTTCTCCTCCCCGCTGCTCGCGCAGCCGATCGCCGGTGCCGCGGGCCTGGGCGGCACCTTCCTGGTCGCGGGCGCGCTCGGTGCCGTCGTCGCCCTGGTCCTGACCGCCGTGGCCCTCACCCGCCGGGCACGCCGCTGACCGACCGCACTGTCCATTGTGGAACAAAAGTGCGGAAATCCTCGTGGTTGGACCACTTGGCCGTGGGCAAGCGACCGAGGACAAGTTACTGTCGCGTACGTAGTGACTTGATCATCGACAGAAGTATAACTTGTTCTCATATGTCGAGAGTGAGGAACGTCACATGAGCGATAACTCCCTGCCCGGCAACGGTTCCCCCCACGTATCCCGACGTGCGTTCATCGCTGGAACCGGTTCTATCATTGGGCTCGCGGCCCTGGGCGGCCGAGCCGCCGCCGCCCCGCCGCCGTCGCCGATCCCGGACGGGGCGCAGGTGTCCGCGCTGGTGATCGGCACCGGCTACGGCGGCTCGGTCACCGCGCTGCGGCTCGCCCAGGCCGGCGTGGACGTGCACATGGTGGAGATGGGCATGGCCTGGGACACCCCGGGCCCCGACGGCAACATCTTCGCCAACACGATCAGCCCCGACCACCGGTCGTACTGGCTGCGGACCCGGACCAAGCAGCCGCTGAGCAACTTCCTCGGCTTCCCGATCGACCGCGACATCCCGCTGCACACCGGCATCCTCGACGCCGAGGACTTCAGCGGCATCAGCGTCTACCAGGGCCGCGGCGTCGGCGGTGGCTCGCTGGTCAACGGCGGCATGGCGGTCACGCCCAAGCGCGAGAACTTCGGGGGCGTGCTGCCCTCGGTCAACCCCGACGAGATGTACAACGTGTACTACCCGCGCGCCAACGCCGGGCTGGGCGTCACCGAAGTGGACCCGGCCTGGTGGGAGAGCGCCGAGTGCTACCAGTACGCCCGCGTCGGCCGCAAGCACGCCGAGCGCTCCGGCTTCCCGTTCGTCTTCGTGCCCAACGTCTACGACTGGGACTACATGGAGAAGGAGCAGGCGGGCACGGTGCCCAAGTCGGCGCTGCGCGGTGAGGTGCTCTACGGCAACAACCACGGCAAGAAGTCGCTGCAGAAGACCTACCTGGCCCAGGCGCGCGCGACCGGCCGGGTGGCCATCTCGCCGCTGCACAAGGTCACCTCGGTGACCCCGGCCTCCGGCGGCCGCTACACCGTGGTCATCGAGCAGATCAACACCAGCGGGGTCACCACCGCCACCAAGTCCGTCACCGCGGACCGGGTGTTCTTCGCCGCGGGCAGCGTGGGCACCAGCAAACTGCTGACCAAGCTCAAGGCCACCGGCGCGCTACCGGGGCTCAACGGCGAGATCGGCAAGGGCTGGGGCGACAACGGCAACGTCATGTGCGGCCGCGCCAACCACCTGTGGGACGCGACCGGCGCGCTGCAGTCGTCCATGCCCACCGCCGGCATCGACAACTGGGCGGCGGGCGGGGCGTTCGCCGAGGTCGCGCCGCTGCCCACGGGCATCGAGACCTTCGCCTCGTTCTACCTCTCGATCACCAAGAACCCGAACCGCGGGCAGTTCACCTACAACCCCGCCACCGGCAAGGTGGACCTGAACTGGCAGACCGCGTGGAAGCAGCCGTCCATCGACGCCGCCAAGACGATCTTCGACAAGATCAACGCCAAGGAGGGCACGATCTACCGGACGGACCTGTTCGGCGTCTACAAGATCTGGGGCGACCACCTGACCTACCACCCCCTCGGCGGCGTGGTGCTGAACAAGGCGACCGACAACCACGGCCGCCTCCACGGTCACCCCGGCCTGTACGTGGCCGACGGCTCCCTGGTGCCGGGCAACGCCAGCGTCAACCCGTTCGTCACGATCACCGCGCTCGCCGAGCGCAACATCGAGCGCGTGATCGCCGAGGATCTCTAGAACTTCGGCACGACGCACACCGAGTCGATGCCCAGCACGTGGTTGAGCCTGCCGAACGCCAGCCAGGAACCGATGCTCATGCTCAGTTCCACGATCTCGGCCTGGCTGTAGTGCGCGGTCATCCTCGAGAAGAACTCCTCGTCGAGGCCGTGGTGGTCCAGTGCGTACCGCTCGGCGTATTCGGCGGCCAGCCGCGTGCGGTCGTCGAAGGCGTCGGTGGTGCGCCACTGGGCCACCGCGTCGGCGAACTCCTCCTCGACCTTCTGCCCGTCCCGCTCGGTGCGCCAGTCGAGGCAGAAGACGCAGCCGTTGATCTGCGCCACGCGCAACCGCGCGGCCTCGAACTCGCGCAGGCCGAGCGTGGTGTGGCTGTACACGGCGAGGGAGAAGTTCGAGGCGGCGGCGCCGATGCCGGGCACCATCTCGCCCCACACGTAGCCGATCGCGTCCTTGCCCTCGGGGATGTCGATGATCATCGTGCGCTCCTTCCGAGCCGGCCCGTGGCCGGGCGCAGCGGTACGTCGAGTGCGTCGTAGAAGCCGGGTTCGGCCTCGGTGAGCCAGTCGATGGCGTTGACGAGCCTGCCCACCGCGGTGGCGTTGCCGCCCGCCGACCGGTTTTCGCCCTCGTCACTGGCTTCCACGGTGACCTCGATGCGCGGGCGGCCTTCGATGATCACGCGGTGCGCGCCGGACGGGTTCGGCGGCTGCGGCCAGTCCGGGGCGCACGAGGGGTGGATGCGCGTGACGTGCTCGATCACGATCCGCGGCTCCCCGCCGACGATGCCCTGCACCTCGAACCGCACCGCGCCCTGCGTGCCCGCCTCGAACTCGCCCATGGTGCGGGTGCCGACGGTGGTCTCGAGTGGACGGCGGTCCAGCGTTTCGCGGATCTCGTCCAGGTCCGCGCCGAGCGCCCTGGCGATGAGGCGCACCTGCCCGCCCCACACCGTGGTCGGCACCGAGGGCGCGAGCATCGGCGGCTGGTAGTCCATCGGCTGGCCCATGCCCACCAGGTAGCGGACCGAATCCGGCTGCTCGTAGGTGGAGTAGTCGAAGATCTCCTGGCAGCGCACCGCGTCCACAGTGGTGCCGAGCCCGCTGAGCAGCGCGGGCAGCACGTCGTTGCCCCAGCCGGGATCGACGCCGGAGACGAACAGCGAGCCACCGCCGTCGGCGATCGCGGCGAGCACCGGTTCCCGCAGTTCCGCGGGGGCGTTGCGCTGGTCGTAGAGGGCGTACACGGCGGGCGTGACCACCACGGCCCCGGCCCGGATGGCTTCGTGGATGTCCTTGAGGGCCTCGTCGGGCCGGGTGTCGCCGGAGGCGGCGTACACCACCGCACGCGGGCGGGCGGCCAGCACGGCGGCCGGGTCGCCGGTGGCGGCCACGCCCAGTTCGTGGTCCAGACCAGCCAGTTCGCCCGCGTCGCGGCCGAGCTTGCCGGGGTCGTGCACGAGCACGGCGGTGAGTTCGAGCGACGGGTGGGCGTGGACCGCGCGGATGGCCGCGCGGCCGATGTTGCCTGTGCCCCAGACAACTGTGGGAATCATGTCCAGAGGTTAACCGGGGATTCGATCCGTGCCTAGCGGCCGAGGAGGTGCGTTCGGTGAGTGGCGTTGACAGGTAACCGGGTTCGTGTGATCCTGGGAAGGCTCTCCCTTGTATCCGGAAGCGCACGGTCCCCGCCATTCACCCGCCTTCCGGTGCATTCTATTTCGCTCCTGTGGATATTCCTGTTCTAGGAGGAGAATGCGCATGTCCGTGAAAAGAAAGCTGCTCGCGCTCGGCGTGGCGCTGGCCGCCGCGCTGGCGGTGACGCCCGCCCTGCCCGCGGTCGCGGTGCCCGCCACCATCCCGTTGACCCTCACGAACAACTCCGGGCGCGCCGGCCCGATCTACGTCTACAACCTCGGCACCGAGCTCAGCACCGGCCGGCAGGGCTGGGCCGACGCCAACGGCACCTTCCACGCGTGGCCGGCGGGCGGCAACCCGCCGACCCCGGCGCCCGACGCCTCGATCCCCGGTCCGGCGGCCGGGCAGTCGGTCACCATCCGGCTCCCGAAGTTCTCCGGCCGGGTCTATTTCTCCTACGGCCAGAAACTGGTGTTCCGGCTGACCACCGGGGGACTGGTGCAGCCCGCGGTGCAGAACCCGAGCGACCCGAACCGCGATATCCTGTTCAACTGGACCGAGTACACGCTGAACGACGCGGGAATCTGGATCAACAGCACCCAGGTGGACATGTTCTCCGCGCCGTACTCGGTCGGCGTGCAAATGCAGGGCGGCGCGACGAAATCGACCGGCAGGCTCAAGGCGGGCGGGTACAACGGTTTCTTCACCGCGCTGAAAGCGCAATCCGGCGGTTGGGGCAATCTGGTCCAGACCAAGCCGGACGGCAGCCTGCTGCGCGCGCTTTCCCCGCATCACGGAGTGGGCACGGGCGCGCTCAACCCGGGCGTCATGGACGACTACGTGAACCGGGTGTGGTCGAAGTACAGTTCCTCGACGCTGACCGTCACGCCGTTCGCCAACCAGCCCGGCACCAAGTACTTCGGCCGGGTTTCGGGGAACACGATGAACTTCACCAACTCCTCCGGCGCGGTGGTCACCTCGTTCCAGAAACCGGACTCCGACAGCATCTTCGGCTGCTACAAACACCTGGACGCGCCGAACGACCTGGTGCGCGGGCCCATTTCGCGGACCCTGTGCGCCGGGTACAACCGCTCCACGCTGCTGAGCAACCCGAACCAGCCGGACCCGAGCGCGGCGAACTTCTACCAGGACGGGGTGACCAACCACTATTCGCGGTTGATCCACGCCCAGATGGTCGACGGGAAGGCCTACGGTTTCGCCTTCGACGACGTCGGTGCGCACGAGTCACTGGTGCACGACGGGAACCCGCAGCAGGCGAGCATCACGCTGGACCCGTTCAGCTGATCCTCGGGGCGATCCGGTAACGCGGGCGGTGGCGGGAACGAGTTCATGGTGACCGCCACCGCTTTCCCGGGAGGATCTCGCATGAACGGCTCCGCCCGCCCGCTGCCGCTACTGCTCGGCGCCCTGCTGCTCGCCGGTGCCTGCGGCACTCCCTCCGCCCCGGAAACGCCGACGCCCACTCCACCGGCCACCGCTAGCGCCGCGCCCGCGGCCACCGATAGCAGTGCCGGGTCCTTGATCACCGTGCCGGACGTCTCCGGCATGAACCACCAGGACGCGCAGAACGCCATGCAGGCCGCGGGCCTCTACAACCTGCGCGAAGTCGACGGCAAGGGCGAAGGCCGCGCCCTGGTCGTCGACCGGAACTGGGTCCAAACAGGACAGTCACCAGCGCCCGGCACCCAGGTGACCCCGGACACCGTCATCACCCTCACCGCCGTGAAGTACACCGACTGACGACGCGACCATGCGAAGACTCCTCCTGGCGAGCGCCGCCGGAATCGCCCTGGTCGCCGCCGGGTGCACCGCCGCCACCACGCCCACGGTTCCCGACTCGCCCGTAGTGGTAACCACGACGACGGTTCCCCCGTCCGCCAGCCCCTCACCGGAAGCGGCAGCGGCAGCGGCACCGCCACCGACGACGACCACCACCACTACCAAGGCCCCGCCGAAGACCACGGCGAAAAGCCAGGCGTCCAAGAAGCCGCAGCGGGCCGCGCCGACCGCCGGTTACCAGTGCCGCGATGGCGATGAGAAGCGCTACGAGGTGTGTGCGGGGCACAAGGAGTGGGTCGACGGCCAGGTCGAGTTCGCCGACTGCCTTGATTCCGGCGGCACCTGGAGCGTCGAGGCGCAGAAGTGCGTCCGATCAGCGAAGTCGCCGGGATGACCACCTCGCGTGACACAAATGTGGCTTTGGGGGCCGAATCCGCCCCCAAAGCCACATTTGTGTCACCGCACCATCGTTCAAGGTGAGCCTGGGCCGGGCAGTACGTCCAGGTCGGTGGCCCGCATCGGGTCGCCGCATTCGGAGCAGCGCAGTTCCACGTGGCTGATCCGTCCGCACGCGTGGTGCCGGTACAGCACCGGCGGCCCGGCCTCGCCCGCGAGCCAGCGGTCGCCCCAGCGCACCATGACCAGTAGCAGGTCGCACAGTTCGGTGCCCCGCTCGGTCAGCACGTACTCATGGCGCGGCGGCCGCGAGGAGTACTGCTGCCGCGCCAGTACGTCCTGCTCGGTCAGCCACTTCAGCCGTTCGGTGAGCACCTTGCGCGAGATCCCGAGCGACTCCTGCAACTGCTCGAACCGGGTGATGCCCACGTAGACGTTCCGCAGGATCAGCGGCGACCACGGTTCGCCGATCACGTCCATCGTCCTGGCGATCGAGCACGCCATGTCACCGAACCGGGTGCGTTGCATGGCCCCATTCTAGCCGAGAGGGTTCCTTCAGGGAACTGACTCGGTTAGGGTCCGGAGGAGGCACCCGATCGGAAGGAGCAGACGATGAACCGCCCACCGGTGGTCACGCCCGAGGAATGGCAGGTCGCCAGGGACGCGCTCCTGGTCAAGGAGAAGGCGCACACCCACGCACTGGACGCGCTGGCCGCCGAGCGGCGGCGGCTGCCGATGGTCCGGCTGGACCCGGGCTACCGGTTCACCGCGCCCGACGGCACCGACACCGGCCTGGCCGGGCTGTTCGACGGCAAGCGGCAGCTGGTCGTCTACCACTTCATGCTCCATCCCGGCTCGGACCACGTCTGTTCCGGCTGCGCGTCGTTCACCGACAACCTCGCCGACCAGACCCACCTCAACGCCCGCGACACCCGGCTCATCCTGCTCTGCCGCGCCCCGCAGGCCGAGATCGAACCGGTCCGGCGGCGGATGGGCTGGACCGTGCCCTGGTACTCGAGCCACGGCAGCACCTTCGAGGACGACCTCGGCGTGGACGGCGGCTTCGGCCTGAGCGTGCTCCTGCGCGACGGCGACGAGTACTTCCGCACCTACTTCACCCGCGGCCGCGGCGTCGACCGCCTGCGCCTGGACTTCAACCTCCTGGACCTGACCCCGTACGGCCGCCAGGAAACCTGGGAGGACTCACCCGCCGGCTGGCCGCAGGACCAGGCCATGGCCTGGCTGCGCCTGCGCGACGAGTACTGACTCAGTCGAGGCCGTCGCGGTCCGCCCACTCCAGCAGGGTGTCCAGCTGGTGGGCGGTGTCATCGATCTTCTCGTGCGGGTCACCGATTTCGGCGAACCGCCGCGAGACCATGCCGATGGTGCATTCACGCGGTTCGACCGAGTCGACCTCGGACCAGGTGATCGGGGTGGAGACCACCGCTTCCGGCACCCCGCGCACCGAGTAGGCGCTGGCGATGGTGTGGTCCCGGGTGTTCTGGTTGAAGTCGACGAAGACCTTGTCCGGGGCGCGGTCCTTGCGCCACCACTCGGTGGTCACGTCGTCCGGCGCGCGGCGCTCGACCTCCACGGCGAAGGCCCGTGCGGCCCGCCGGACCTCCTGGAACCCCCAGTTCGGCTCGATCCGCACGTAGATGTGCAGACCGTCGCCGCCCGAGGTCTTGGGCCAGCCGGTGATGCCGAGGTCGTCGAGCACCTCGTGCGCCACGGTGGCGACCCGCCGCACACGGGCGAAGTCGCACTCCGGCATGGGATCCAGGTCGATGCGCCACTCGTCGGGGCTCTCGGTGTCCGCCCGGCGGGAGTTCCACGGGTGGAACTCCACAGTGGACATCTGCACCGCCCAGATGACACTGGCCAGTTCGGTCACGCACAGCTCGTCGGCGTGCCTGCCGTAACGCGGGAAGTGCACCCGCACCGTCTCCAGCCACGGCGGCGCGCCGTTCGGCACGCGCTTCTGGTGCACCTTCTCCCCGGCGACCCCGGACGGGAACCGGTGCAGCATGCACGGCCGCTCCCGCAGCGCGCGCACGATGCCCTCGCCCACCGACAGGTAGTAGTTGGCCAGGTCGAGCTTGGTCTCACCCCGGGCGGGGAAGTAGACCCGGTCCGGGTTCGACAACCGCACCGTGCGCGGGCCGACCTCGAGTTCCACCGCGGGTGACTTGCTCATGCGACGACGTTAACCCGAAAATCCGGTCCGCTCACCACGACGGATCGAACCGCACGCCCTTCTCGTAGAACTCGTCATCCGATTCGGGCTCGCTGCGGCGCTCGGGCTCGCGCCACGTGCCGGACCGGTCCCGGAGCACGCCGGACCCGGCCTTCCCGCCCTTGGCCTCGGCCGCGCCGGGGGAGGCGGCGGCCGAGGGCGGCTGGAACCCGATCCGCCAGCGCAGCCGGTCGCTGAGGTAACCGGCGTTGCCCAGCGGGCCGAGCAACTCGGCGCTGCGCTGGGCGGACTCGCGCTGGGCCTGGGTATAGGTGCGCAGCACCAGGTCGGCGAGCTGGGCGGGGGACAGCTTCGCCGCCCCCGGCGCCAGCCGCAGCCGGGTCATCACCCCGTCGGTGTTCACCGAAAGGCTGACGTTGCCGTCGGGGGAACCGGCTTCCACCGACAGCTCCTGCAGCGCCTTGACGATGGCCACCCGGTCCGCCTTGGCCGGTTTCGCCGGTGGCTTCTTCGACGGCCGCGGCGTCGGCTTGTCGGTCATGGGGAGCCCACCTCCAGGCTCAGGTTAACGGAGCCGGGCTGCCCGCCGCGCTGTCCGCGGAGCCGTCCGGCGCGATGTCCACGCCCGAATCCCGCACCTTGCGCTCGGTGTCCTTGTCCAGCCGTTCGGTTTCGAAGGCGTCCGGGTCGAAGGAGTCACCGGGGCTGACGTCCGGCGGCGGCGGCACCTTCGGCAGGTCCTCCGCCTCGATGTCGATCTGCTGGGCCAGATCCGCCATCGCGTCGATCATGCCCTGGCGGAGCTTGTCGGTGTTCTCGATGAAGCTCTCGTACAGGTCGCTGGCGCTGTCGCCGCGGATCTCCGAGGCGTTGGCGATGGCCGCGCTGATCGCGGAACCCGCCACGTTGCCCGCGATGATCGCGCCCTTGGCGGTGGCGGAGAGCACCGCCGCGCCCGCGGCCGCACCCGCCCCCGCGGTGGCCACGGTGAGCAGCCCGGCCACCGTGCCGGCGAAGGCCGCGCCGAGCACCTTCATCGTGGCCGACTCGCTCTTCTTGGACTGGTCCTCCTGGTACTTCTCGGCCACCGCCTTGAACGATTCGCCGAGCTTGGTCAGGTCGCCGCGGGCCGAGGCGATCGCCTCACGGGCGGCCACGACGTCGCTTTCCAGCACGGTGATCTTCGTGCCGATCCGGTCGTAGGTGTGGGCCAGGTTGCCGAGGTAGGCCTTGACGTCGTTGGCCGCCTCGCCGCGCCAGTGCTCCAGCCGCTTCTCCGCCTGGTCCAGCTCGGACATCGAGCCGTCGATTAGCGCCTTCCAGATCTTGTCGTGCTCGTTGATCAGCGCCTGCAGCCCGGCGTCGGAGTCGCGGTCGATGTCGGCTTCGGAGAACTCGCGGTAGACCCCGGCCACCGTCTTCCGCATCTCCTCGAACACCTCCTCCGGCAGGAACATCTCGGTCCAGCGCAGGACGTCGATGGCGTCGAGCGCGTCGTTGGCGCCGTCGAGCAGGTCTTCGCCGATGCCTTCGAGGTGGGTCTCGCGGTTGTTCTCGTAGTCGCCCCAGTCGGTGGTGCCCACGCCCTCCGCGTCGAGCGCGCTGAAGTAGTTGTCGTCCACGGCCTGCCTCAGCTCTCGTCCAGCACGGCGGCGGTGCGCTGCAGCCGGGTGCGCGTGTCGGTGTCGGCCTGCTCGTAGAGCTCCGCGACCCTTCTCAGCGCGTGGCTCGAGTCCAGCGTGGTCTGGTGCAGTTCGGCGAGCAGCTTCTCGATCTTCGCGCGGTGGTTCTCATACGCCCGCGCCACCGCCTGCATGCCCAGCGAACCGCCGAAGGCGTTGTCGACCGGGATCATCCCGGAGATGTCGAAGAAGCCCTCCCGTGGCGGCGCCACCGGCACGTCCTGCTTGTGCTCGCTGTCCCTGGCGGCACCGGCCGCGTCGGCGGCGTTCGCCAGGTGAACGCTGGACGCGCGGAGGTCGTCCAGGTCCGTTTCGAATCCGATCATGGCGAGCATGTAAACACCGTCGGCGCAGGTCAACGGGCAAAAACGCGCGGCGAGTGGTGCAACTCACCGATCGCTCAGGTGGTGGCGAACAAACCGAGCGTGGACCCGGGACGAATGCCATGGAGCTCGTTGCGCCAAATGGCGTAGAAGGCTGCCTCCTCTTTGGACCGCAGCTCCACGCCCTCGGCTTCGGCGACCTCCGGCGCCGCGTGCACCGCTTGCTCCAGCACGTCCTTCGCGCCCGAGCCGTCGCCGAACTGCTCCTTGCCGCGGCGCAGGATCTCCTCCGGCAGCCAGCCCTGGAAGGCGTCGCGCAGCAGCTTCTTCGCCTCGCGGCCCGGCCCGATCATCTTGTGCTCCGGCGGGATCGTCAGCGCCACGCTGATCACGTCCCGGTCCAGGAACGGCACCCGCGCCTCCATGCCGAAGGCCATCGTGGTGCGGTCGCAGCGCTGCAGGTTCAGGTGGTGCAGCTCGTTGACCGTGCGCACCAGTTCGGCCTGCAGCGCGTCGGGATCGGTGAACGGTTCCTCGTGGTAGTAGTCGTAGCCCGCGAACAGCTCGTCGGCGCCTTCACCGGTGAGCACGGCGTGCACCCGCTTCGAGGCGTACTGGGCGAGCAGCAGGTTCGGCACCGCGCTGCGCACCAGCGACGGGTCGAAGTGCTCGATCGCGCGCACGGCCTTCGGCAGCGCCGTCATCGCGTCTTCGGCGGTCATCACGATCTCGTGGTGCTCGGTGCCCAGGTGGTCGGCGACCACGCGCGCGGCGGCCAGGTCGGAGCTGCCGGGGGCGCCGATGGCGAAGGTGGGCAGCGGCTGGCGGTGGCGCAGCGCGTACTCGGCGGCGATCGCGGCGACGATGGCCGAGTCGAGCCCGCCGGAGAGGAACACGCCGATGCCGACGTCGCTCATCATCCGGTTCTCCACCGCGGTCACGATCGTTTCGCGCACCGACTTCAGCAGGCCCTCGCCCCAGACCCCGGCTTCTTCGGCGCGGTGCGCGGGCCGCAGCACGGCGGGCACGGCGTCGGCGAAGCGCACCAGGCCGCCGTTCGGGCTCCAGCAGCAGCCCGGCGGGAAGCTCTCCACCAGCGGGCGGTCGGCCTCGTCGAAGGCACGCAGCTCGCTGGCGAACAGCGTCACCTCCGGGCGGCGCACCCAGTAGAGCGGCTTCACGCCCACCGAGTCGCGGGCGACCAGGAACTGTTCGTCCTCGGTCATGAACGCGAGCGCGAACATGCCACGCAGGCGCGCCAGCCCGGCGGGGCCGTCCACGATCAGCGCGTGCAGCGCGGCTTCGCTGTCCGACCCGGTCTCGAACAGCTCGTGCCCGAGGTCCTCGCGGATGTGGCGGTGGTTGTAGATCTCGCCGTTGGCCACCAGGTAGGTGTCGTCGGGCCCGCTCATCGGCTGGGCGCCGCCCTCGACGTCCATAATGGACAGACGCTGGTGCCCGAGCCAGACCCGGCCCCGGTGGATCTCCCCGGTGTCGTCCGGGCCCCGGTGCTTGATCCGGGCGAGCATCTCCCGGCAGCGCCGGGCCTGCTCCTCGTCGATTTCACCGACCGCAGCCACGATTCCGCACACTGTGCTACCTCCCGAGGTCGGGAGTCGAGTCTAGGCGGCGGAGGGGGCCTTCGCCGGGTCCGAGCGCAGCGAACGTGACGAAACGTACAGGCTGCCGGTGAGCAGCGTGAGCCCCGACAGCACCCCGCTGACGATCGGCGTCCAGGCGACCGCCGAGGTCAGCGCCATGATCAGGCCGATGACACCGAGCGCGGTGAGCACGTAGGCCGGGACGAGGATGCTCCGCTCGTGCCAGATCGAGGCGAACGGGATGAAGTGGATGCCGACCACGAAGGCGACCCAGGCGACTCCGGTCTGTGGTGGCGCGTCGAGCAGCCGGAGCACCGCGGAACCGGCGGCGAAGAGGACCAGTTCGCCGACGACCACGAGCCAGTACTTGACGCCGAACCAGGTGGCGCCCTTCGCTTCCGCGGAGGGCGGGGCGGCGAGCCCGCGCCGCAGGGCGAGCACGCCCATGATCAGGAACGAGGCCAGTGCGAGACCGGCCAGTACGCGGACGATCAGCCCGACCGTAGGATTGAGCGGTTCGTTGGCGTTCACCATGACGAACACGGTCCCGAAAACAGCGGCGATCAGCCCACCCAGGATTGGCATGGCGCGACAGTACTCGGCGGCCGGGGGGCAAGTTAGGGTGAACGCCCAGTGACGCCTTTCGAATGCAAAGGCGAAGGGAGACGGCCATGGCAGGGAGTCCGAAGTTCGGGCGGATCGACCCCCTCTGCTGGGTCGTCGTCGTCCCGATGGTGGTCGTTTCGGTCGTTTTGATCGTGTTTGTCGGCCTTCGTGACGTCGGCATCGGCCTCGCCGTGCTCGCGGTGCTACTGCTCGTGTTCGACTCCTGGGCCAATCGGCCCAAACCCGAACTCGACGAAGACCGCGAGGAGCGAAGGCCCCCGCCCCGGGCGAAGCCGCAGGCGCCTCGCCAGCGCCCCGCGCAACAGCAGCCGCGGGCCAGGACGCCCCAGCAGCAACAACAGCGCCGCCAGCCCCAGCAGCGCCCTCGTCGCTGAGTTCGGCCGAGTGTCCGGGAAGAGATCCACTGTGCACATCTCTTGCCTCGTGGTGCAATGAACGCCGGTTCAGGTCCGGCACGTCGGCGAGGATGACGGCATGGCGAGAGTGCGCGACAAGGAAGACGCCCGGCGGCTGGCCGAGTCCGCCCGTGAGGACCGCGAGCCGGGACGGGTCCCGCGCGCGGCCGAGGTGGCGCCGCCGACGGGCGCGGGTTCGGCTGGGGTGCTCGCCGACCCCGCCGACGTGCTCGAACTCGACTACGACGAGATCATCGACGCCGAAGCCGAGCTGGCCCGGTGGCACGACGAGTTGTCGCGGCACCTGACGGAGGCGGCCAAGCTCGGGACCACCCTGCGTGACGGCTCGAGTCCGGTCACCCGCCCCATGCGCACCGCCTTCGGCCTGCGCGGCGGCAACGCGGCCGGCGGACTGCAGGCCGCGCTCCAGGGCTACCTCGCCGAGCTGACCGAGCTCCGCCGGACGATCGGCCGGGTGCGCGCCACGCACGAGCAGCACGACCAGGCCGCCGCCCAAGCCCTGCGCCCGGAGTGAGCATGGAGTACAACGAGCACCGCAAGAAGCGCTACCGCTCCGAGGGCCGCGAACCCACGGCCCGCCAGCGCGCGCGGGACCGCAAGGTGCGCCGGCAGCGGCAGCGGAACTGGCGCCAGGACGACGTTTTCGCGCCGGTCAACTGGCAGGTCTACGAGCACCGCCAGCTCTGGGACATGATCAAGTCGGCCGAGCCGGGTGCGCTGGGCGAGGTGGCGCACGACTGGGGCCGGGTGGCGAAGAACGTCGACCAGGCCACCGAGGACATCCGCCGCACGGTGCAGAAGCTGATGTACTCCTGGCGCGGGCCGTCGGCGGCGAAGGCGGCCGAGTCGGTGTCGGCGCTGACCACCTGGGCCGCGCGGGTGAGCGGGCAGGCGCACCAGGTCGGCGGCGGGCTGGACGCCTACACCTCGGCCATCGTCGAGGCGCAGCACAAGATGCCCGAGCCGGTGCACTACCACGCCGAGCGCTGGTTCCGGCAGGGTTACGACGTCAAGGCGCTGGACGGGCCGCAGGGCCTGTACATGATGGACCAGCTGCTCGACGACCACCTGCCGACCAAGAAGGAAGCCACCGAGGCCAAGGCCGAGGCGGTGCGGGTGATGCAGCAGTACGAGTCGGCCAGCAAGGGTGTCCACAGTGGACTCCCGCAGCCGTTCGACGCCGCGCCCGCCGTGGTCGTCTCGGACGCGAAGCCGACCCCGCCCGCGGTCGCCGCGCCGGGGGAAAGCCCGTCCCCCGGTGCTCCGGCCCCTGCCGTGCCCGCGGTCCCGGAAGACGGTCCGCTGGACACCAGCACGCATGCCGCGGGCCTGGTGCCCAGTGGTGGCAGCACCGCGGTGCCCGGCCCGACCGTCGGCGGCCCGGCCGTCGGCGTGGTGCCGGGAGCGGGTGCCGCCGGTGGTGTCGCCGCGGGCATGCCCGGTCCTGGCGTGGGTGGTGGTGTCGCGGGGATCCCAGGGGGACCGCGCGGCGGCGGGGTCGCGGGTGCTGGTCCCGGTCTGGCCGGTGGTGGTGCCCGCGGTGGCGGTGGCGGCCTGGGGTCCGCGTTCTACCCGCCACAGGGCCAGGGCGCCGGGCGCGAGGAGGACAAGGAGCACCGCGTGCGCTGGGCCGACGGCCTGGACCTGATGGACGACCTGCCGCCCGCCTACCCGTCCGTGCTCGGCGAATGACCGGGCACGGGGTCGATCCGGCCGAGCTGACCGCGACCGCCAACCGGCTGGACGCCGCCGCCGACGAGGTGCGGGCGGCGGCCGCCGCCCTCGGCACCGGCGCGGGCGGCGAGCTGGGCCCGGCGGGCATCACCGCCGCGGTCGACGAGCTGATCGGCACCTGGGCGGGCAGAATCAGCTCCGTGCACACCGAGCTCAGCCGGGCCGGGGCGGACGTCCGCCGCGCCCGTGACGCCTACACCGAGGGCGAAGACCAGGCCGCGCGGGAACTCCCCGATGCGGACTGACTACCGCGGCCTCGGCTTCGACCCCGCCCCCGGCAGCCCCGACGCGGTGATGGCCGCGGCCGAGCGCTGCGCCCGCGCCGCCGCCCGGCTGCCCGGCCTGCCCTCCGGCCCGGCGAGCTGGACCGGCACCGCCGCGGAAGGGTTCGGCAGGCGCCTGGCCGAGGTGCCGGGGGAGGTGACCGCGGCGGGCAAGGCGTTGCACGCGGCGGCGACCATCCTCGACGAGTGGGCGGGCACCCTGCTGGCCAACCGGCGTCGCGCGGAGCAGCTGGACCACCGGGCCCTGCGCCTCAAGCGGTCGCTGCTCACCGCGTCCGACGAGGTCGACAGCGCCACGGTGACCGCCCAGTTCAGCACCGCGCCCGGCGTCGAAGCCCAGCGCCACGCCGCGGTGGCACGGCACGAGCAGCTCACCCGCGAGCTGGAGCGCGTGCTCGAAGCCGCGCACCTGCTCGAACGCGACCACCTCGCCGAAGCCGAGCGCGTCACCGTCCGATTGCGCACAGTGGACAGTGAGGGCGCCGAGGCGGCCGCCAGGGTGCCCGGGCGCGCCGAGTTGTTCGGCGGGGTGGGCGGTGCGCTGGCCGCGCAGTCCGCGTTCGCCGCCGATCTGGCGGCCACGGTGCTGCGCCCGGCCGCGGCGCGGGCCGAGCCGGAGCTCGCGGCGGGGGCGTTCGCCGCGGCCCTGGCCCGATGAAGCTGGGTTCGGTCCCCGGGATCACCTCGGTGTCGCTGCGTTCGGTGGAGCAGACGACCACCGAACTGCGCAAGCTCCTCGCCCGCCTGCGGGAGAACGACCCGACCCTGGAAGCGGCCGCCGTGCAGGCCGCGGAACTCGCCCACGAGCAGTCCGCCGCGCTGCTCGCGCTGGTCGAGCACCCCGGTGCCGATCCGGGCATCCTGGTCGGCGGGATCGTGCCGGTCGACCGCGCGGTGACCACGGAGAACGCCGCCGAACTGCGGTACTACCTGGCCGACGCGGGCGGTCCCGGCCTCCGCGAGGTCACCCAGGCCGAGACCGCGCGTGGTTATCCGGTGGTGATCACCGAGCGCATCCTGCTCGGCGGCGCGCAGTTGCAGGCCGTGGTGCTCGATCGCGCGGGCGCGCGGGCGGCGGTGTTCACCCTGCACTCGCCGTCCGGCCGCGGCTGGCTCGACCTCGCCGCGATCGCCGGGCGGCTGGTCACCAGCGTCGATTTCACCGCGCGCGTTCCCTGAATTCACGCGGGGTTTCCCCGACCAGTTTCCGGAACGACCGGGAAAAGTGCGTCGCGTTGGTGAAACCGCAGTCACGGGAGATTTCCGCGATTCCCCGTGCCGCCTTCGCCGGATCGGCGAGCAGGGCTTTCGCCTTTTCGATGCGCATCACGCGGATGCGTTCGGATACGCCCTGGCCGTCGTCGAAGAGCTGGTAGAGCCGGCGGCGGGAAATGAACAGGGCGTCGGCGATCCGTTCCGCACTCAGCGTCGGATCGGCCAGGTGCGCCCGCATGTAGGCGACCGCCTCGCGGCGGCGCGCCTCGGCCGCGTCGGACCGGTCCAGTTCACTGCGCAACGCGCTGCGCAGCACCAGTTCGGCCAGGCCGAGCAGGTGGTGGGCCAGGCCGTGCGGGTCCAGCGCGTGCCCCGCGGCCAGCAGTTGCGCGACCGCGCCCGCGAACACCGAACGCAGCGCCGGTGCCACCTCGACCGGCTGGAACATCAGCGGCCGCAGTTCGGCGAACCCGATGGTCAGCCGCGCTTCGGGCACGGTCAGCAGCACCACGCCGCCGGGCTGGGTCTGGAGCGAGCAGTCACCGAAGCTGAACGCGGCGGCCTGCGGCACCGGGCAGCCCAGCAGCAACTGGATCCGCTCCGGTGCGGACTGGGCGCCGGTGAGCGCGGCTTTCACCGCGTCGGCGCCCGAAGCCCGCACGATGAGCAGTCCGCCCGCTAGTTCTTGGCGCATGCTGGGTGATCACCGCGTTTCGTGCCGCTATTCTGCCTACGGTAAACGAGAGAGGACCGGAAATGGCGCGGCGCACGTCGACCACCAGTGGCGTGGTGCTGTCCCACCTGGAGTTCGACCTGCTGTGGGAGGACCTCGCCGACGGCGAACCGCCCTATCCGCTGGAAGTCCCCTCGCACGGCGCGACCCTGCCCGAGCGCGACGCGCTGGGCAGCGAGGTCTTCGCCGGGCTGGAGGAGGCCGGGCTGGTGCGCGGCGAGGACCTCGACGCCGGCTTGGAGCGCATGTTCGAGGTGCTCGACCGGCCGCTGGCTTCGGTCGACGCGCTGATCTTCGGCGCGCAGTCGCTGCGCATGCTGGCCGCCGGGGACGGTGAGCAGGCGGTGCTGGCCGTGCTCGACGAACGCGAGGTGGCGCTGGAGCCGCTGGCGATGAGCCACCTGACCACGGCGATCGCGAACGTCATCGGCGAACTCCCGGCGGGTCCGGGGGAGCCGGTCCGCGTGCCGCGCACCGCGTTCTCCGCCGCCATGGACGCCTACGCCCGCACCGGTTACGACGGCTTCGAGCGCGCGCTGGCCGACGCGGGCGTCACCGGCCGCGCGGTCCGGGCGTTCGCCACCATCACCGGGTCCGGGCGCACCGCCGCCGGGCAGGTCGCCGCGAACGGCCGTGGCGGCCGCTCGCCCATCCTGAGCTGGTACGACACCGAAGCCGGGCGGTACGCGGTCACCGTGGAGACGGTCAACGGCGAGCGACTGGCCACGCTGACCCCGGCCGACGGCACCTGGATGGCCCGGCGGCTGGCCGGACTGCTGGACGCCGTTCACCGCTGACCCGCCGATGCCACCAGCTCGGTGAACCAGCGCTGGTGCACGTCCCAGCCGCGGGCCGACGGTCCGGCGAGGGTGAGCAGCAGCATCCGGTTGCTCCCCGGCTCCACCAGAAAACCTTGCAACTGCAAGGTGAGCCGCTCCCCGGTGCGCCCCTGCTCGACGCCGGGCACGCGCTGCGTCAGCACGGCCGGGCCGAGTTCGGTGTCCAGCGCCCTGGTCTCCCGCACGTCCGGCCCGCCGACGTCCTCAATCGCGTCCCGCAGTGCCTCGGCGCCGGTGACGTCCCAGCCGTCCGGCACCTCCATCGCGACCAGCGTGAGCACGGCCGGATCGGCGCCCTCGGGGGCGACCAGCGCCAGTTCGAACGCCCCGCCCTCGATCGCCGTCTCGACGACCTCGGCCGCCATCGGTTCCAGCACCCCCGCCGGGTCGTGGCGCAGCCCGCCGAGCACCTCGGTGAGCTCGCGGATCGCCCGGTCCGCGTCGGTCAGCGCGATCCGGCGGGCACCGGCCGGGAAGGCGAGGCGCATCACTTGGCGATCTCCTTGGTGCCGTTGGTGATGATCCGTTCGACCCGGTCGGCGGACGGGTCCGCGGCGAACGTGAGGCCTTCCCGGAAGAGGGCTGCCTCCGGGGGGAGCTTCCCACCGGATCCACCGAGTTTTTCGTAGCTTTCGTAGGCGTCGAACGGGCTGCGCAGCCCCGCCGCGACCGCCTCGCGGCTCGCCTGGTCACGGGCGAGTTCGCGCAGTTCGCCGTTCTTGAGGTCACCGGCCCGGTCGCCCGCCAGCTCGCGGCCCCTGGCCAGTTCGTCGCGGCTGGCCTTGTGCGCCAGCGCGTCCCGCAGGGTCGGCGTGCCCTGGCTGTGCCTGCGGATGGCTTTGACGTCGTTGGCGGTCTTGACGAAGCTGTTCTCGCCGAAGCCCTTCCTCGCCCCGTTCAGCGCGCCACCTCGGCGGAGCCCTCGAACCGCCGACGTGGCCGTACGGACCGGGACCACGCCGAGCGCGAGCGTGCCCCAGCTGGGTGCGTTGGTCGAGCCCGCCGCCTTCTGCCCGAGCCCGGCCAGGGTGTTCACGCCGGCGGCACCCGCCGCGAGGGTGCCCGCCCCGGCGGCGAGCGGCTGTCCACCCGGGACCACGGCCGCCACTGCCGCGACCGTCCCGCTCCACTTGGCGACCTCACCCGAAGCCACCGAGATCCCGTCGAGCAACTGCACGCCGAATCCGTCGTTCTCCGGCTCGAAGGCGTCACCGGGACCGCCGCGGATCGCCGACGCGGCGGCGTTCGCCTCGCGTTCGTGCTTGGCCTGCAACCGTTGCGCCTGCTCGAGGATCGCGCGCAGCCGGGCTTCCTGCTCGTCGTCGACCTTCCCACCCGCGGCGGACAGGACCGCCTTCGCGCGGTTCTCCAGGTCCTGCGCCTTGTTCTGGTTGGCCACGAGTTGCCCGATCCAGGTGTTCAGCGCTTCGCCGACGGCCTGCACGGCGGTCATCCCGGTACTCAGCGCCTGGGGCAGGTCGTCACCGTGGTCGCTGAACTCCTCGGCGGCGTCCCCGCCCCATTCGCTGTCGTCGGTGATCCGCACGGCTTCGAGCAGCCGCTTCGAGCACTCCGCCATCTGGTTGTGCGCACTGGCCATGGCTTCCAGCACCGCGGCGACGGCGAACCGGTCTCCGGGAGCAGGGTCGAAACCGAGGGTCGGATAGGTCGTCATGGCGCGACCACCGTGCCGAAGACCTGCCGGAACGATTCGGTGCTGGTGGCTTCGCAGGTCTCGTACCCGTCGACCGCGTCCGCCACGTTCCCGGCGATCTTGTCGATCTTCGCGGTCATCTCGGCGAGCCCGTCACGCCACTCCTGGGCCACCTCGGTGACCGCGGCGTTGAGGTCGCCCGGCCCGAGGTCGCCACCCGCACTGTCCAAAGCGGACGCCGCGGCGGTGACCGCGCCGGCGACCGCCCGCAGTTCCCCGACGCGGGCGGCGAGGCTGGTGGTGTTCACCGTGTAGCCGTCAGGCATGGTCGATCCCTTCGAGGTCGAAACCGCCGAGCCCGGTCAGGCAGGCCACGCCGTCGATCAGCGCGGCGGCGGTGGCGGTGGCGGCGAGCCGGCGGACGAGCGCCGCCAGTTCGGCAGGGGACAGCGTCATCGCGGCGCGCCCGAGTTCCAGGCCGACCAGCTTGCCGTTGTGGTCCACGGTCACCGTGGCACCACCGTCGGCGGCCGACTGCCGGATCGCCGCCAGGTCGGCGGTCTTCGACTCCATCAGACCCTCCACGTGTCCGGGGTGGTGTTCTCGGCGAGTTCGGTGTCCCCGCCGATGCCGAGCGCGGTCAGCTCCGCCTCGCCCAGCCCGAACTCGTGGCGCACGCGCTGGTCGGCGCGTGCGGTGGCGGTTTCGACCAGCCGCAGCACGGCTTCGGCCAGCCGTTCGCCGGACAGCCGCAGCGAGCGCTGGTCGAAGGTGAGGTCCTGCAGGCTGCCGCCGGGTGCGACCTCGACGGTGATCCCGGCGTCCGCGTCGCGCGCGGTCCCGGTGATCACGGGTGCACCCCGCCGTAGAAGGTGGCCGGACTCAGCTTGTGCGTGTTGCGGCGGACCTGGTCGCCGGAGTTGCCCTCGATCAGCGTGACGGTGTTGCCGTCGACCTTCTCCACGATGCCGATGTGCGTGCTGGTCGACGGGCTGCCCGGCCCGGTGCCGAACAGCAGCACATCACCGGGTTTGGCCTTGTCCAGCTGGTTGCGGCCGTACGACTTGCCGTGCTCCTGGCCCCAGCGGTAGACGTCGCCGGTGAAGGGCAGGATCGGGATCTTCACGCCCGCCTTGCGCCACATCGCGGTCGCGAAGGAGGAACACCAGGCCGCGGTCGGGCCGTACGGGTTGCGGTTGCTGCCCGGCGGGTTCTCGCGGGTGCCGAGTTCCTTGCGGGCGGCGGAGATGATGGTGCGTGCCTTGCCGTTGCCCTGGTGCTCGGCGTCGGCGGGCTTGGTGGCGCGCTCGTGGCCGAGGTCGTGGATGCCGTCGTGCTCGATCTCCTTTTCGAGCGCGCGCAGCTTCTTGGCCGCCTCCTCCATTTCGCGATGGACGCGGCGGAGGTTGGTGACGGATTCCTTGGTGTAGTGGGGAACGAGATCGGCGACCCCGGCGACCGCCTTCTGCAGCGCAGCCGGTGATCCGGCGCCGCTGACGGCGAATCCGGCATCGAGCAGCCGGGTGGCCTTGGTCAGGTACTCGTCGATCAGCCGCTGCGCCGCGGTGTGCCCGCCGGACAACGCGGCGCTCACCTCGGAAACCACCCGCTCGGCCTGCCTGCCGGCGGAACCGGTGACCTTGAGCCGGCGGTCGAGCCGGTCGGACTGCCTCTCGAACCCGCGCTCGCCTTCGCCCTTCCAGTGGCTGAGCACGTTCTCGGCGGCCTTGGCGTGCGCGTCGCGGTGCTCGTCGAGCGCGCCGGCGGTCTGGTGCAGGGAGAACTGCGCGCGGACCGCGTCCTCGGCCTTGCCGGCGAGCTTGTTGCGGTGGGAGAAGAGGTCGGGGGCGAGTTGCTTCGCCAGTTGCCGGGTGTCCACTAGGGAGCCTTCCTGCCGAGGCGGCGCGCGGTGTCGTCTTCTTGGTCGCGGTAGGCCTTGGCGGCCCTGGCCGTCCGGTCGGCGAGTGCGTCCGCGCCTGCCGAGATGCCGCGGACCTGGCGGTGCAGGGCGGCGGAGAACCCGTCGAGCGCGGCGGCGAAGCCGGACTCCTTGCCGATCAGGCCGAAGCTGCCGTCGGCGATCTCGCGGACGCCGCGCAGGTGTTCCCTGCCCGCGGTGGCGAGTTCGCCGGAGAGCCGCCTGGTGCGCTTGACGTACCCGGCGACCAGTTCGGGGTCGACGGTGTAGCCGGGACCCCCGCCCGATGAGCCGCCACCCGGCTTGGCACGGGTCGCCCGGCGCGCGTCGTCGAGGTACTTCTTGTAGGCGCCGTTGGTGTAGGTCGACCAGGGGGTGAACGACCTGCCGTCGCCGGAGATCCTGTTGGCCGCGCGGGCGTTGACCTCGGGATCGAACAGTTCGGCGTTCGAGTCGAGGCCGAACTGCCTGCGCCGCTCCGGCCCCAGCGCGCCGAGCATGTTGATCTGCCAGAGCCCGTAGGAGTTGTCGGGCGGGGTGCTGTTGTGCGCCCTGGGGTCACCCCCGGACTCGGCCAGCGCGACGGCGACCGCCGTGGTCAGCCCGTCGCCGCTGAACCCGGCCTCCCGTGCGTGCCGGGCGATCTGCTCGGCGCTCAACTTGCTCATGCGCCGATCTTGAGCCGCCACGCGCGTACGGGGGTAACGCCGCTGCACACCCGGTCCACTCTGCTGCACGCCGGGAACATCCGGCCGGGGTGGCGGTCACCCGGCGCCGGCGACTGTGCTGATTGCTATGAGTGGGGCATTACTTGCGTTGATTGCAAGTAATGCCCCACTCATAGCATTCGCCACCGGCCGGATGGAGTCACATTCGTGGTACATCGGGGGCGGCGAGGATGTCGCGGATGATCGAGGCGGCCGCGCCCCGGACGGCGGCGCCGGTGCCCAGTGGCGAACGCACCAGGTGGATCGGGGACCACGCGGAACTGGCCACCCGCTGCTCCAGTTCGGCCAGCAGCGGTTCCCGCAGCCACGGCTCCAGCCGCGCGTAGGTGCCGCCGAGCACCACCGCCGGCACGTCCACCAGGTTGACCACAGTGGACAGTCCAATCCCGAGCCAGCGGGCGGCCTCGCGGACCGCCGAGACCGCGACGGGAGCGCCGTCCTCCAGCAGTCGCACCAGGTCGTCGACCGAATCGGCGCCGGACAGGCGCAGGATCTCCTCCTGCCCGGCCATCCGCTCCAAGCACCCGTGCGCGCCGCAGGAACACCGCGGGCCCTGCGGGTTCACCGGCAGGTGGCCGATCTCGCCGCCCAGCCCGCGCACGCCTTCGAACAACGACCGCCCGAGCACCAGGCCCGCGCCGATGCCGATCTCCCCGGAGACGTGCACGAAGTCGGGCAGGCCCGTGCCGTGCCAGAGTTCGGCGAGCGCGGCGAAGTTCGCCTCGTTGCCGACCGAGAACGTCCCGCCGAGCTCCGCGGCCAGGTCGACATCGCGCCACCCGAGGTTCGGCGCCAGCCGCACCACCCCGGTCGACGACTCGACCAGGCCGGGCACGGCGATCCCCACACCGCCCACCGGCACGCCCAGCGCCTCGGCCTCCTTCATCGCCGCACGCAGGAACTCCCCGGCCCGCTCGAACACCTCCGGCGTCCGGTTGTCGGCCAACCGGACCTGCTCCGCCCGCACCTCGCCGGTCAGGTCGACCAGGCAGTACGCCAGGTAGTCCACGCCCACCTCGATGCCGAGCCCGTGCGGCCCGGTGGGGGACAGCGACACCACCGTGCCGCGCCTGCCGGGTCCGTTGCGGCGTTCCGGCTCACCCTCGGCGACCAGGTCGGCGGCGATCAGCCGGTCCACCACGGTGGACACGGTCGCCTTGGTCAGCCCGGTCGCCGCGGCCAGCCCGGCGCGCGAGACCCCGGGTCCGTCGGCGATCGCGCGCAGCACGAGGGCGGAGTTGTGCCGGCGCACGGTGTGTTGTCCGGCTGGCTCGATCATCGGCCGATTGTATTCGTTCGATGCCTGAACGAAAGGCTTGACCGGACCTCGGGACGCGGATAAGTTCAGGCATCAAACTTATTCATGGAGGCGTGATGACGCAGGCACCGACGCGCGAGGACAAGTTCAGCTTCGGGCTGTGGACCGTGGGCTGGCAGGCGAACGACATGTTCGGCCCGGCGAGCCGCGGGCCGCTGGACGCGGTCGAGGCCGTGCACCGCCTGTCCGACCTCGGCGCCTGGGGTATCACCTTCCACGACGACGACCTGATCCCGTTCGGCTCGGCCGACGACGAGCGCGAGCGCCACCTCAAGCGCTTCCGCGCGGCACTGGCCGAGACCGGCCTGGTGGTGCCGATGGTCACCACCAACCTGTTCAGCCACCCGGTGTTCAAGGACGGCGGCCTGACCAGCAACGACCGCGCGGTCCGCCGGTACGCGCTGCGCAAGACCATGCGCAACATGGAGCTGGCCGCCGAACTCGGCGCGTCCACCTTCGTGCTCTGGGGTGGCCGCGAAGGCGCCGAGACCGACGCCTCGAAGGACATCAACGCGGCGATGGACCGCTACCGCGAGGGCATCGACTTCCTCGCCCAGTACGTCCTCGACCAGGGCCTCGGCCTGCGCCTCGCGCTCGAGCCGAAGCCGAACGAGCCGCGCGGTGACATCCTGCTGCCCACCGTCGGCCACGCGCTGGCGTTCATCTCCACCCTGCAGAACCACGAGATCGTCGGCGTCAACCCGGAGGTCGGCCACGAGCAGATGGCCGGGCTCAACGTGGTGCAGAGCATCGGCCAGGCGCTGTGGCAGGGCAAGCTGTTCCACATCGACCTCAACGGCCAGCGCGGGCCGCGGTACGACCAGGACCTCGTCTTCGGCCACGGTGACGTGCTGTCCTCGTTCTTCCTGGTCGACCTGCTCGAGCACGGCGGCTACGAGGGCCCCCGCCACTTCGACTACAAGCCGCTGCGCACCGAGAACATGGACGGCGTGTGGGAGAGCGCGGCCGCGAACATGCGCAGCTACCTGATCTTCGCCGAGCGTTCGCGTGCCTTCCGCGCCGATCCCGAGGTGCAGGAGGCGCTGGCCGCCTCGCTGGTGCCGGAGCTGGCCGTGCCCACGCTGAACGCCGGGGAGACCGCCGCCGACCTGCTCGCCGACCGGTCCGCCTTCGAGGACTTCGACCCGGACAAGGCCGGCGAGCGCGGCTACGGCTTCGTCCGCCTCGCCCAGCTGGCGCTCGACCACCTCACCGGGGCTCGCTGAAAGATCAATTAGGGTACGGGGATGCGTTCACCGGACGAACTCGCTGCCCGTACCGATCGTGCGTCCCGCGCCGCCACCGAGGCGGCGCGGGAACTCGGGCTCACGGTGACCGCGCCCAGGACCATCTACGACGTGTTCTCCGTGGTGGTCGCCTTGGACCCGGCGCCGGTGATCGCCCGCGTGCCCACGGTCCTGCCGCGCTCGGTCACCCCTGCGCAGCAGGAACGCTTCCAGCGCAACGAACTCGCCGTCACCCGGTGGCTCGCCGAGCGCGGTGAACCCACCGTGGTGCCGAGTCCGCTGGTGCCCGCCGAGCCGGTGCGCCGCGACGGGTTCGGCATCACCTTCTGGGAACTGATCGAGGGCGTGACCGAGCCCGCGCTGGAAACGGGTCCGCGGCTCGCCCTCACCGCCCGCCTGCATTCGCTGCTGCGTGAGTACCCCGGTGAACTGCGTTTCCTGGAGCCGATGGACGGCTTCATGGACGACGCGCTGGCGCAACTGGCGGACCGTCCCGACCTGCTGGCGCCCGAGGACCTGGACCGCGCGCGCCGGGAATGGGCGATCGTCGAACCGGTCATCGCCTCCGAGGACGCCTTCCTGGCCGAGTTCCCGGACGCCACGATCCAGCCCGTGCACGGAGACGCGCCCTATTACAACCTGATCGAAACACCCGGCCGGGTGTACTTCTCCGACTTCGAGCACGTCACCCGCGCACCGGTGGAATGGGACCTCGTCTCGATCGGGGACGAGGGCGTCGCCGCCTACGACGCCGAGGCCGCCCGGCTCGGGCTGCGGCCGGTGGACCCGCGGGTGCTGCGGTTCATGGAATCCGTGCGCAACCTGCAGGTCGTCGGCTGCCTGGCGCTGGCACCGGAACTGCCGCTGCTGGTCGAGGGCCTGAAGCCGGTGCTGGAGCACTGGCGGGCCACCGAACCGGCCGGTGGGCTCGGAAAATAGGTTTCGCCGCCGCGGCGGCGCTGCCAGGGTGTGCCCCATGAGCGAGCGCGTCCTGGTGAACTTCTTCTACGCCCCCTCGATCGGGCACGCGGTGGAAGCGTTGTACTACGCCAACGGGCACCACGCGGCCCGGCCCGGCCGGGAGATCACCGTGGCGCTGAACGCGGCCACCGCGGTGGAGTTCGCCGACTTCTGCCCGTTCGTCTCGGCCAGGTACGCGATGGATCATTCCTTTGTGGAGCCGTGCGCGGACTCCGCCGGCCGGCTGGCGGTGCTGCCGCGCGAATGGGACTACGTCATCGAGGACGGCAGGCGGTACCAGGACTTCCAGCTCGAGATGTTCCCCGGCATGCGCGACTACTACGCCGCCGCCGACGAACACCTGATCGCGCGGGAGAAGCGCACCTTCACCTGCGACCGCCGCGTCGGGTACCTGCCCCGGCAGCACCTGCGCTTCGAACTGCCGGAGAGCGTCCGCCGCGAGCACCGGCCACGGATCGCCGTGCTGCCGGGCGGTTCCGGCGATCCGGCGCTGTACCCGTCGGCCGGCTCGTGGCTGCTCATCCTGGACGCGCTGCACGAGGCGTACCCCGAAGCCGAGATCGTGCTGCTGGGCAAGCTCGGCCAGGACGGGCGGACCACCACGACGCTGGGAGAAAGCGGTTTCCGGCAGCTGCTCGGGCACCGGTCACGCCCGGTGAGCGCGCTCGATGTCCCGCTGGCCGAACAACTGGCCCTGGTCCAAGCGAGTGATGTTTTCCTGTCGCCGCACACCGGGTTCGGTCTCGCCGTGCTCGCCACCGGGACGCCGTGGCTGACCCTCTCCGGCGGCCGCTGGTTCGAGTACTTCTTCAACGGCGTGCCGTTCCGCTCGATCATCCCGGACACCGGGCGTTTCCCCAGCTTCAGCCAGTTCGACCCGGCGCTGGTGTTCGAGGACGAGGACGGGCCGCGCACCCCGTCGATGAGCCGTGCGCGCATCGAAGCCGACCTCGGCCGCATCGTCACCGCCGCGGGGGAACTGGCCGCCGGACAGGTGAGCTACGAGCAAGCGCTGCGTGACTACTTCCCGGCGTTGCTGGCCGCGCACGGCGGGGACGCGTCCGGGATCTGGTCCATCGACGGGGTGCACCTGGACTACCTCTGTTAGTCTCCCGACGCTTGGGAGCGCTCCCAAGCGTCATCCAGAGACGAGGAGCGACGATGCGCTCGTTGATCGGGAAAGCGCTTACCGCGACCGCCCTGTTCGCCGCGCTGCTGCCCGCCCTGCCCGCGGCGTCGGCCGGGCCCCAGGCCGACTGCGGCACCGGCTCGTTCAACGCGGAGGCGGTGAACAACGGTGGTACGTGGACGGTTCGCAACGGTGGCAACACCGTCTACACCGGAACCAGCCTGCTTTCGGCGTTGCAGTCGGCCGCGGGCAGCCTCAGCGCGGGACGCACCTGGAAGGAGCGGATCGTGGTCCGGGGCTCCGGTTCGATGAGCGCGGGCAGCCGGTTCTCCCTGCCCAGCTACACCGTGCTGGACGTGTGCGGCACGATCAACGTGACCGGCTCGGGTTCCGGTGACCAGGCGCCGGTCTACGCCAGGAACGTGCGGGACATCGAGGTGCAGCACCTGAACCTGACCGGGTCACCGCTGTACGGCATCTTCATCCGCAACGCCGAGAACGTCACGCTCGGCCAGCTGGACATGCGCTTGTCCAGTGGTCTCGGCGTCCGCATCGACAACCGCGGCGACACCTCGAAGTGGACGAGGAACGTGCGCCTCGACTACGCCTACATCCAGGGTTCGAGCACCCACGGGGTGGAGACGTACGGGGTGGACGGGCTGACCGTCGGCACCGTGGTCGCCCGCGACACCGGCGGTTCGGGCCTGCTGCTGAACGAAACGATCAACGCGACGGTGACCAAGGTCGACGGCAGCGGCGCGGGCACCGGCACCGGGTACGCGGCCTTCCGCACGGCCAACCGCAACGGGCGCATCGGCAACTCGTACCCGGTCAACATCCGCGTCGGCGAAGTGATCGCGCGCGGTGGCGGGCGCGGGGTGTTCTGCGTGTCGGAAAGCGGCGGCATGGTGATCGACCGGCTGGACATCGCGCAGACCGGCGGCAACGCGATCCTGCTGGAGAACTGCTACAACGTGAACCTGGCCGCGCAGAGCGGGAAGGTCGCCGGCCCCGGTGACATCCGGCTCGCCTCGCGCGCGGAGTTCCCGGTGACCTCGGACGTCACGGTGCGGAACCTGACCGTGACGAACTCGGCGATCACCGAGAACCCGTGCGGCAACAACACGAACTTCGTGAACAACACGCTGGTGAACAGCCCGCAGAACGTCTGCTGAGCCGGACCGGCGCTGACCGCTCCGGCCTCAGCCGAGCGCGGCGGCCAGCGCCGGGTACCAGCGGCTCTCGATCTTCTGGATGCCGCTGGAGTCGTTCGGGTGCACGCCGTCGTAGGTGTCGGTGGCCGGGTTGAAGCCCGTCCACTGGTCCACGACGGTGATCGGCGACTGCGGGGTGCTGTTGGCCTGCGCCCACGCGGGGATGGCGGCGTTCAGGTCGACCACGCGCTGGGCGCACGGGCCGCAGTTGGGGGCCGCCATCGGAATGATCTGGGCGATGATCAGTTCCGTGGACGGGTTGTTCGCGCGCATCTGGCCGAGCAGCTTGCTGTACGCGCCGAGGATGTTGGCGGTGCCCTGGTTGTTCCAGACGTCGTTGGTGCCGAGGTGCATCAGCACGATGTCCGGGTCGGTGGGGGCGAGCCAGCCGGGCAGCTGGTTCTGGTTGGCGATGCCGGTGGCGAGGAAGCCGCCGTGGCCCTCGTTCTCGCCGTCGTAGGGGAAGCCGCACCCCTGGGCGGGCAACGTGCCGACGAAGTCGATGTCGGTGTGGCCGGTCTGCTGCAGGTGCTGCCAGAGCAGGGCGCGCCAGCAGCCGGGCGAGCCGGTGATCGAGTCGCCGAGCGCCATGATGCGAGCCGGCGCGTCCGCGGACGCGGGAACCGGGAACAAAATGGCGGCGAACAGCGCGAGCAAGGCGAGCGTCGTGCGGTGCATCGGACCTCCTAGGCCGATTCCGGGAGCGCTCCCAAAAACTCTACCGCCGCCCCCACCCCCTGTCCAACGCTTCCCCAACCCCCGCCCCCAACCCCCGAACCCCACGTTCAAACACCCGAGTCCCACACCCAGGCACCCGAGTCCCACGTTCAGGCAGCCGAACTCCACACTCACGCACGCGAACCCCACGTTCAGGAAGCCGAGTCGCACGCTCCTGCATCCGAACCCCACGCTCGCGCAGTCGAACCTCACGTTCGGGTACCCGAGTTCCACGTTCAGGCAGCCGAACTCCACACTCACGCACGCGAACCCCACGTTCAGGTAGCCGAACCCCGCACTCGGGCACCCGAGTTCTACTTTCAGGTAGCCGAGTTACGCACTCAGGCAGGCGTGCTCCGTGTTCGCGTAGCCGAATATCACATCGACGCTGCCGAGTCCTTTCCTTCATGTGGACCCTTCACAGCCGCCGGACGCGCAGCACGCAGGTCAGCATCGGGAGGGTGAACTCGTCGTGCGCGGTCTCCGGTTCACTCGCAAGGAAGGCGCGGATCCGGCCGAGCCTGGCCTCTCGTTCCTGTTCCGGCATGACAAGCATCCCCGCCCGCGTTGCCAGTGTCGCAACGAGGGAATCGGCGGTGCGGCGCTGCCCGTGCGGGAATTCGGCCTGCTCTGGCGAGCCGAACCGGGCGGCCCCGCCCGTCTTGGGCAGGTGCGCGTCGGCTGTCTCGGCGCGCCAGCTGGTGGGTGTGTCACGCGGGCCAATGGCTGCGCTTCCGCTGACTCGCGCCAGCCCGGCAACCCAGTCGACTCGGTCGTCCAGGACGTTCCACAGGCCGGCCAGGATGCCGCCCGGCACCAGGACCCTGGCGATCTCGGGACCCGCGACGGCCATGTCGAACCAGTGCATGGCGTTGCCGGCCAGCACAGCATCGATGGACGCGTCCGGCAGCGGTATCGCCTCAGCGCTACCCGGCAATGCACCGACCGCCGGCAGTGCACTGCGCAGCTCGGCCAGCATGGCTGGGTCGGGCTCGACCGCAGTCACGTCGGCGCCCACCGCGACCAGTGTGGCGGTCAGCTTGCCGGTTCCGGCGCCGAGGTCGAGCACCCGCAGGCCGGACGCCGGCTTGTCGAGCGCCCAGCACACCGCGGCCCGCGCATAGTCCGGGCGGTGCTCGGCATATGCGGACGCCGCGACGCCGAACGACGAGGCGTGACGGAGCCGCTCGTTTTCATCCACGCGCTCACCCTATCGGTGTTGCATCCCGGGGATGATTTCGTCGCGGAGCGCGTCGAGCATGCGGTCCCTCCGGCTACTCGAGTGTGGGTTTCGACTGCCCGAACGTGGATTTCGGCTGCGGGAGTGTGTGCTTCGGCCTCCTGAGTGTGTGTTTCGGGAGGTGAGCATGACTGGCTGGGTAAGGGGGCGCTCAGACGAGACCCCAGAATGCGGCGATCTTCCCGGCAGCGCAGAGATTGACGTCCAGGATGTACGCACCCGCCGTCCCGCAAGTAGGCGGGTCGACCGGCTGTCCGTGCCCCATGCCCGTGAGCGAGTACGTTTCCACCACGGCCCGCCCATTACCATCACGGTAGGTGGCGTGCGGGTATCCGGCGACCGAGTCGGTTTCGCTCGGGGTGGCGGCGACGCCGTGTACGTTCGTCCACTGTTCCACCAGTTCCCGCTGGTTCGCCGCGGCCACGGTGTAGTCCGCCGTGCCCTGCCACAGGCTGACCACCGGCCACGGGCCCTGGTGCGGGCTCGCCGACCGCACGCTGGAGCCCCAGGCCGCCGCCGTGCGGTCCTTGCCGGGGTTCATGCACGAGAAGGCCTCCACCATCGTGGCGGCACACGCGTACGGCAGCCCGGCGACCACGGCACCGCCCGCGAACAGGTCCGGATAGGCCGCCAGCATCACCGAGGTCATCCCGCCACCGGCGGACAACCCCGTGGCGTAGGCGCTGGTGCCACCGGTGTCCGCCTGCGTGCGGCGCACCATCTGCGCGATGGACTCGGCCTCACCCGAACCCCGCGTCGTGTCCCCGGCCTGGAACCAGTTGAAGCACTTGTTCAGGTTGTTCCCCGACTGTTGCTGCGGCAGCACCACGCTGAACTTCCCGCTGTCGGCCAGTGCACGCCACCCGCTACCGGTGCCGTACCCGGTGGCGTCCTGGGTGCACCCGTGCATCGCGACCACGATCGGCCGCCCGGCCGGGAGTCCGTCGGGGAGGTAGCGGAACATCTTCAACGCACCCGGGTTGCTCCCGAACCCGGTCACCTCCACGATGTTCGCCGCCGAAGCCGGGGTGACCCCCGTCAGCAGCGTTGCCAGCAGGGCCAAGGCGATCGTCAGCGTTCGCATCTTCCCCACGATACGAAAACACCACCGCACGGAAGGACGGTCGAGCGCACACAATCGCCCACCGCAGTGTGTGGCCGCCGGACATGGCGACAGCCGGACACGCGGCCTACCTTCACCGGATGCTGCCGAAACTCGCGCTGGCCGGCGCCCTACTGGCCACCGTACTGCTGCCCGGCACGGCCGCCGCGGCGGGTGACTGCGTGGCGCCGCACGTGCCGGGCGCGGCCAAGCAGGTCAGCGCCTGCCTGGCCGACCTGACCACCACCGGCACCGTCGCAACAGGACATACCGTGCCCGCCGACTGGGCCGGCCTCACCTCGGCCGGGCTGCCGCGCCCGGGTGCGGTCCCCGGCACGCAGATCGACGGCTACTTCCCGGATTCCTCCACCACCAACAAGAACCACGGCTGGCAGCACGACTCGCAGTTCGTGCTCCGCTTGCCGCAACACTGGAACGGCGGGCTGGTGGTCGCCGGATCGCCGGGCAACCGCGCGCAGTACGCCAACGATCGCGCCATCGCCGACCACGTGCTCGCGGCCGGTTACGCCTACGCTGCCACGGACAAGGGCAACACCGGCGTCGACTTCTTCACCGACGGGAAGCGTCCGGGTGACGCCGTGGCCGAGTGGCACCACCGGGTCACCCAGCTGACCGTGGCGGCGAAACTCGCGGTGGCCCAGCGGTACGGAAAGTTTCCACAAAGGACGCTCATGGCCGGGATCTCCAACGGCGGCTACCTGGTCCGCTGGCAACTGGAGAACCGCGCCTGGCTCTACGACGGCGGTGTCGACTGGGAAGGCACGCTCTGGACCGAAGACGGACCGAACCTGTTCACCTTCCTCCCAGTCGTCGTCCGCAATTATCCGGCCTATTCCGCCGGTTCCGAAGCCGCCCACCAAGCCATTCTCGACGCCGGTTTCGCCCCCGGCTCCGAATTCCTCTGGCCCTACCACGACCAGGTCTACTGGGGCCTGACCCAGCGCATCTACCGCACCGAATTCGACCCCGACTACGCCGGCTCCGACGCCGGATACGACTACGCGAGCCGACCACAACGCGTGCACCGCGCGGTCGAACGCGTGTCGCTCACCGGCCGCCTCGGCAAGCCGCTGATCACCCTGCACGGCACCCTGGACGCGCTCCTGCCGATCAGCCGCGATTCCGACGTGTACGCGGACGCCGCGAAGAAGAACAACGCACCCCACCGGTACTACCGCATCGCCGACGGAACCCACGCCGACGCCCTGTACGACGTCTACCCGGATCGCCTGCGTCCGATCGGCCCGTGCTTCCTCAGCGCGTTCGAAGCGATGGGGGACTGGCTCGACGGGCACCGGCCGCCACCCTCGCGGACGGTCCCGCGCACACCGGGTGTGGACCTGGCCACGACCTGCGAGCTGTGATCAACCCGCGGCGACGGCCTCTTCCAGGCCCTTGACCGCGAGCCGGTCGGCGCGCTCGTTCTCCGGGTGCCCGGCGTGCCCCTTGACCCAGTGCCACTCGACCTGGTGCCGGGCGGCGGCCTGCTCGAGCCGCTGCCACAGGTCGGCGTTCTTCACCGGGGTCTTGCCCGTGGTCTGCCAGCCGTTGCTCTTCCAGCGCGGCAGCCACGAGGTGATGCCGTTGCGGACGTAGGTGCTGTCGGTGTACAGCCGGACCTCGACCGGGCGCTTGAGGCTTTCCAGCGCCTGGATCGGCGCGGTGAGCTCCATGCGGTTGTTCGTGGTGGACTCCGCCTGGCCGCCGTAGAGCTCCTTCTCGTGGGAGCCGTACCGCAGCACCGCGCCCCAGCCACCGGGGCCGGGATTGCCGCTGCACGCGCCATCGGTGTAGATCTCCACGATCTGCTCTGCCACGGCCGGTACCCTACCGCCCGCTACCGACCGTGAGCGCTCACCAGGGTCCGCAGCGAGGTCCGGCAGATCTTGCCGGTGGGACCGAGGGGCAGTTCCGGCAGCAGGACCAGGGATTCCGGTAGTTTGCGGCGTTCGAGGCCCCGGGCTTCGAGGAAGCCGGTGAGCGCGGACAGGGTGAGGCCGCCTTCGCGGGGGACCACGCAGGCGCACAGCCGTTCGCCCAGGTCGGTGTCCGGGACGCCGACGCACGCGACCTCGGCGATCGCCGGGTGCGCGCCGAGTTCGCCCTCCACCTCGGCGGGGCTGATGTTGTACCCACCGCGGATGACCACCTGCCGTTTCCTGCCGAGCACGTGGAGCCTGCCGCGGACGTCGATCCGGCCCAGGTCGCCGGTGCGCACCCAGCCGTCCGCGGTTCGGTACCGCGCGTCGAGTTCGGGCGCGCCGACGTAGCAGAGCGGGCTCATCGGACCGCGTGCCTGGATCTCCCCGCCGACGGTCCGGATACCGGCGACCGCCGGATCCGGTACCCCGTCACGGCAGTTGACCCCGTCGGAGGAGCCGTAGACGGCGACCACCCGGCGGCCGAACCGCGTTTCGCACGCCCGCCGCACACTTCCTGGCAGGGCGGCACCACTGGCCACCAGAGCGTCCAATCCGGACAGCTCCTCGCACGAACCGGCCGGTACGGCGGTCATCCGGCCGAGCATCGTCGGCACGGCGAACACGTGCGTGGGCCGGTGGGTGGTCATCGCGCGGACCGCGCCCGCGGCGTCGAAGGAGTCCTGCACGATCAGCGTCGACCCGAGCGCGGCGATCCCGACCGGCACGCCGCACGAACCGAACGAGGACGCCAGCGGTACCAGCACCAGGTTCCGCATCGGCCCCGGACCCAGTGCGCGCACGTAGTTCGCCCGCCCACCGGCGAACGCGTTGTGCGAGTAGGCCACCATCTTCGGCTCGGCCTCCGAACCGGACGACACCAGGAACCGCGCCGGGTGCTCGGGGTCCAGATAGGGCCGTGGCCAGGAGCCGGAGGCGTACGGGACCGCCGTGATGAGCCCGCGAGCCCGTGCTTTCTCCAGTAGAGCGCGCAGATCTCGTGCACCCGAGCTCTGCGGAATGGGCAGGGCGACCGCGCCCAGGGCGTAGACGGCCAGTTCCACCGCGACCGCGTCCCGGCCGTTCGGCAGGTGGATGCCGACCACGTCCCGGTGCCCGAAGCCCGCCCGGTGCAGACCCGCCGCGGCTCGTTCGACCAGCCCCAGCAGCTCGGCGTAGTCGAGCACGCCACGGGAATCGATGACCGCCGGGCGATCCGGCTGCGCTGCCGCGTGGTCGGCGAACAGCGAGAACAGGTCCCGGTCCGGGCAGAAGCCACGGCGGACCCAGTCGGCGCGGCATTCGGCCGGGACCAGGTCACGCAGGCGGAGGCCGGTGTTCGACACCCACTCGGTCAAGCGAACTCCCAAGGCGGCAGCGGATAGGCGAACCCGTCGTGGCCGAGCGCGGCGCCGAAGCGCGGGTCGGCGGCCAGTTCGGCGAGGTCGGTGCACACCTCGATCGGCTCGCCGGTGCCGTGCAAGCGACCGTCACGGACCGAGACCGAAGCGGTCCACTGTGGACGAGTCTGCGGTATGAGTGAAGTGGCGGAATAAAGCGATGAATCGACACGGGCGCCCTGTCCTGTCCGGACGCGGTCGAGCAGCGCGGCCAGGACCCCCTCGGCGCAGACGAGCCCGCCGAGCACGTCGGTCAACGTCATCAGCGAAGGCGCGCCCGATGGCCGCAGGGCCGCCGCGAGGCCGCTGTGCGCCTGCACGAGGTAGTCGGTGCCCAGCGGCGCCCGATCGCCGAACGCGTCACCCCAGCCACTGGCGGACGCGTAGACGAGTCCGGGGTGGACGGTCAGCAACCGGTCCGCGTCCAGGTTCCACCGCGCGGCCTTGCCCGGAGCCCAGTTGTGCAGGAACACGTGCGCACGCGTCAGCAATTCGAGCAGATCGGCGCGCCCGGCGGAGGTCGCCAGGTCGAGGTCCACCGCGGACTTTCCTCGGTTCAGCGCGAGGAAACGCGCCGAGCAGTCACCCGCGATCGGTGGCACCCACCGCGCTGGATCACCGCCCGGCGGCTCGACCCGGATCACCTCCGCGCCGAGCAGCCGCAGCACGTGCCCGGCCAGCGGCCCCTGCACGCGCCGGGTCGACTCGACGACGACCAGCCCGTCCAGTGGCCGGGCGCTCGCGGGCGGGAGCGCCGAGCCGGGCGCACCCAGTGGCGTGATGCGGAAGGGCGGCCCGGTCAGGTCACCGGCGCACTCGCGGACCTGCACCACGCTCACCCCAGTCGCCGCCCCGGCCACGGCGACCGAATGGAACAGCCGCGCGGCCACGCAGGAGGCGAGTTCGTCCGGCAGCGGGCAGACCGCACTGCCGAAGCGCTGCTGGAACGGCGGCCAACCCGTCCGGATGGCCTCGCGGGAAGCGCCGAGCCTGCTCCAGAACCGGCACCAGTCCTCGGCGTTCAGCGTCTCGATCTCCACGCGCACACCGTCGGCGGTGAGGAACGGCGGCCCGCCCGTGCCGCGGAGCTCGCGCCAGTCGTCGTCCGTGGTCGCGACGGCCAGGTACTGCGCCACCGAATGCAACGCCGCCTGCGCCACCGACGTCCGCACCGACCGCAACGGGAGCCCGCGCGCGGTGGCGATCGAGGCGGCCAAGGCGCCCTGACGGGCGAAGACCTTCGCCACCGTGCTGGCGTAGTCGACGGTGATCGGCTCGGGGTGGCCGGAGCGGCGGCCGTGGACGTGCATGAGCCCGCACGCCGCCTGCACCATGGGTTCGTCGGCCAGCGGCAGCGCCACCGGGCCCGCCCAGTCGATCTCGCAGTCGGGTTCGAGCGCCATCGGGGTGGGCCCGGCCATCACCGCCGTCCCTGGACCACGAACATCGGGCACGACACGGCGAGGAACTCCGGATCGGTCATCACCGCCCGCACGTCGGCGAGCTGCTGGGCGGTCATGCCGGCCGCGAGCAGTTCGTCGCGGAGGTGGTGCGTGTGGTGCACCAGCAACTGCAGCCCCGGCGACTCCGCGTTCCACACCTCGAGCGACGGACGGGCGGTGACCTCGGTGAATCCGGCCTCGGTCAGCGCCGCGACGGCCTGCCGCCCCCAGGTCCGGTCGGCGCCGGCCCGGTTCATCACCGTGGCCACCGCGCCGAGGAACTGCTGGTAAAGCGCCTCGGCGTCACCTCGTAGGCAGTGGCCGTACGAGGTGTCGAACTCGTCGATCTGCAGCCAGCCACCGGGTTCGAGCGAGGCGGCCAGCTTCCGGAGCACGGCCCGCCGCTGGGGCAGGTGCCGCAGCACCAGCCGCGCGTGCACCAGGTCGAAGGCCGCCGTGGGCAGGGGATCGGTGACCACATCGTGCCGCAGCCAGGACAACCCCGGTGCGCCGGGCTGCTCGCCCAGGCGCAGGTCGGTGGCCAGCACGCGCCCGGTCGGCGCGGTACGAGCGGCCAGCCAGCGTGCGATGGACCCGCCACCGGCCCCGATTTCCAGGCACCGCCAGCCGGGCCCGACGCCGAGGGCGGTCAGTCCTTCGATGGTCAGCGGATCGTAGGCGGCGGAGAGGCAACGAGCCTGCTCGCGCAGCGCGTCGGCGCGATCGCCGAAGACGTACGCGGGTGCTTTCACGTCCATCGGCCCGTCCCCGGGGTGTCGGCGCACCCGGTGAGCGTGGTCAGCAACGCCAGCCGCCGGACCTTGCCGGTGCCGGTGCGGGGGATCTCGCCCCAGGTGAGCACCCGCGGCGGCTGCAACGCGGGCAGGTCGTGCACCGCGTTCGCCCAGTCCTCCTGCTCGATCCGGCCGCTTTCGGTGACCACCACCGGCAGCGGGTCCTTGCCGGGCACGGCCAGCACCACGCACTCCAGCGCCGCGGGCAGCCGATCCTCCAGCACGTCCTCCAGCTCGAGGCAGCTGAGACCGGGCGTGGCGTCGACCTCGCGGTCGAGCAGCAGCACCCGGCCGTCACGCCGGCGGACCGCGATGTCGCCGGTGTTCCACCAGCCCCGCGTGTGCTTCTCCTGCCAGCGCTGGTTTTCCCCGATGTACCCGAGGCAGCGTGCGGGGGTGCGCGCGAGCACCAGCCCGGGCTCGCCGCGGGGTACCGGGTCGAAGGTGTCGGGATCGACGACCTTGAGCCGGGTGCGCACCGGGATCGCCCGCCCGAGGTCCCGGGTGGACGGATGCCGTTCCCGCTCGGCGGCCAGTGACTTCCTGGTGAAGAAGCGGAAGGTGATCGGGCCGGTCTCGGTCTGCCCCCAGCCCTGCATCCACAGTGGACGACGACGCTGGGACGCGTGCAGGTAGTCGCGGATGACCGGCGGGTGCATGGCGTCGTAGGTGCTCAGGAAGAAGCGGACGTCGCGGAACGGGTTGTCCAATCGGGACAGCAGCGGCCGCCACCGGACGAAGGTGGCGGGCAGCGCCTCGACGAACGTCGGCGGATACCGGCGCAGCAGCACGTCCGCCTCGTCGGGATCCTGGCCGGAGAGGATGACGATCCGCCGGGGCGCCAGGCAGAAGACGCTCGCCGTCCAGCAGAACGTCCGGCCGTGCGCGTAGGAACTGGCGTTGGCGAGCGTGTCGTCGCGGCGGACGCCGATGGCGGGCAGCCGGAACGACTCCAGCCCGGCGAGCTTGCGGATGATCGTCGAGGTCGAGTGCACCACGAGCTTGGGCACGCCGGTGGTGCCGGAGGTGTGGTTGATCACCAGCGGGTCGTGTTCGCGTGGACGGCGAGGCGGTGGCGCGCGGTGGCCGCGGAGCAGGTCGAGGTGGACCACGCCGCGTTCCGGGCCGTCCAGGGTGACCACCCGGCCGGCGAAGGCCTTGCCGAGCGTGGCGAATTCGGTGGTGGTCAGCAGTACCGCCGGGTTCAGCCGGTGCAGCAACGCGGCCAGCGAGTCGGCGGGCAGGTGCGCGGAGAGCTGCGCGGGCACCGCGCCGAGCCGGATCGCCGCGCAGGCCAGCAGGTCGTAGTCCCAGTGGTTGGGTTTCAGGATCGCCACCCGGTCACCGGGCTGGGTGCCGATCGCCGCCAGCCAGCCCGAAGCGGCCGTGACCAGCGTGGCGAGGTCGCCGACGCCGTAGTCGGTGCCGCCGTCCGGCGCGATGTCGAACGGCCGGTCGAGCCGGACCCGCGTGCCGGAACCCCGGTCGGCGCACTCGTCGAAGAGCACACCCATGTCGTACGGCCTCACGCCGCCTCCTTCACTCCGGCGCGGCTGTGGCCCAGGTGCCTCAGCACCCTCGACGCGGCCAGCGCTCCGGCACGGATCGCGCCTTCGCTGCTCGGCCGCAGGGAAACCCAGTCGCCCGCGTAGTCCACCGGGCCGATCGGGCGTGCTTCGAACGCGGCGCGCAGGGCCAGCGCGGCGGGTGTCGCTTCGGGCAGGCCGTACCGGAACCGGTGCACCAGCGTGTCCCCGGTGGCTTCGCCGAGCCCCGGCAGGAACCGTTCACCGGCCCCGAGCAGGCGCGGCACGATGTCGTCCTCCGGCGCGTCGATCAGCTCGGCGGCCACCGAGGGCGCCGCGCACAGGCTCACCAGGCCACGGCCGCTGGGCACCCGCGAGGCGTGCTTCTCGTGGTCGACGATCACCCCGGACAACACGGATTCCTCGGCGGCGGGGGTGAGCAGCGCGTACGTCGGGCGGCTCGCTTTCAGCCCGAGCGGCCGGTCCAGCAGGCAGCTGAGCTTGAGCATCGGGGTGAACGAGCACGCGCCGAGGAACGACGCCGCCGCCGGATCGGGGTCGGCGTGCAGTTTCGCGGCGATCGGCGCGGGCACGCACAACACCGCCGCCCGCGCGTGGAAGGTCCCGGCCGCCGTGGTCACCTGGGCGTGCGTGCCGTCGGTCGTGACCTGCTCGACCGGGTGCCCGGTTTCGACGTCGAGCCGGGCGGCCAGGCTCCGGGCGAGCGTGTCCATGCCGTCGGCGTAGGTGCGCCACGCGGTGGCCGGGCCGACCGCCAGCATCAGGCAGGCCAGCGGCGCCATCGCGGATCTGTCCGCCTGCCAGCCGAAGAAGTTCGCGCTCAGCGGCTGGAAGAGGTAGTCGTGCAGGTCGCGGTGAAGACCGCGGGCGACTTCGGCGACCGTGGCGGACCCGAGCGGCGTCGCCTCCGGGCGGTCCGTGTCGTAGGACCGCCGACGGCGCTTGGCCTGCAGCAGGAATCGGCTCAGCTCCCAGCGGGCACGCAGGCTGAGCGCCGAACTTTCGGGCGAGAGCGTGAGGTGCGTGCGGCCGTCGCGCCAGACGCCGACCGCACGCCGGATCGACGGCACGTCCGCCGCCGGGATGCCCGCCCGGCGCAGGAGTTCCCAGGTCGCGCGATAGCCCTCGGCGGAGATCTGCTCGGCGCCGGTGTCGATGGTGTACCCGCCCTGGCGCACGCTCTTCATCCGCCCGCCGACCTCGCCGGAGGCCTCGAAGACCCGCACCGACAGCCCGGCCCGCCGTAGTTCGTGTGCCACGGTCAGCCCGGCGATCCCGGCGCCGACCACGGCCACGTCCGGTGCGGCGCTCACGCGGTGGCCAGCACGATGAGGTTCGCCAGCACCATCAGCAGCACCGAAAGGCGGTGCACGCGGAAGCCCATGCGGCGGGCGGTCATGATGTCGCCCGCGCGGAACCCGCGGTAGAACTGCATCGCGCGGAACACCGAAGCCGGGGCCATCGCCAGCACGAACCACCACGGCGCCGCGCCGGTCAGCGAGCCGATCGCGCCGATCGCGAACTCGGCCAGCGAGAGCGCCCCGACGAACAGGGCGTTGGCGCGCGGGGAAACGGTGGACGCGACGGTGGTCCGGCCGACGCTCCGGTCGCCTTCGATGTCGTTGGTGTTGGAGTAGACGCCGAACAGCAGCGGCCCGAGGCCGAAGATCAGCGCCTGCACCAGGACGAACGAATCCAGCCTGCCGGTGGCCAGTGCGTAGGGCGCGAGCACCAGCACCCAGCCGAGCGCGGCCAGGAACAGCTCCTGGAACCCGTGGTAGCTCAGCTTGACGCCGTAGGAGTACTGGATCGACACGACGAAGGTGACCACCATCAGCCCGATCGTCCACATCGGACTGTACGGACCGGCCAGCACGGCCGCGGTCCACAGGATCGCCGCCGCGGCCGCCGCGCCCCAGGCGAACCGCAGCGCCTCCGCGGGCGTCAGCGTGCCCGCGACCAGCGGCTTGCGGAGCTTGCGCCGCAGCGGCGCGTCCGGTCCGTAGTTGGCGATGTCGCTGCCGTCGGTGTAGCCGGTGTAGTCGTCGAAGGCGACCAGCGAAGCCAGCACACACACCTCACCCGCCACGAAGCACAGCAGCATCGGGAACACGCTGACGCTGAACTGCGTGGTGGTGGCCAGGATCGCGGTGAACACCACGAACCCGCTCAGGTAGTAGTCGTAGACGTCGAGCTTGGCGAGCCGCGCGTAACTGCGCAGCTTGCCCTCCCGGATCGGTTCGGCCCGCCACTGGGCGAGCAACCGGTCCTGGCTCCTGGTCATCGTGCCTCCTGGCGGACGAGCGGGCGGGACGGGGCGAAGGCGTGGACCGCGTCGGCGATCAGTTCGACCTGGGCGTCGCTGAGCTGCGGGTGGACCGGCAGCGAGAGGATGCGCGCGGCGGCCGACTCCGCCCGCGGCCAGCGCTGCCCGGGTGGGGCGAACCGGGCGAAGGCGGGCTGGTGCGGCAGGGGGAGCGGGTAGTAGACGTGCGTCTCGATGCCCCGCGCCCGCAGGTGTGCCCGCAGTTCGTCCCGGCGGTCGGCCAGCAGGGTGTAGACGTAGAAGCAGCGACCGTCGCGCCCGGCGGGTGGCGGCTGGATACCCGCGTCCACCAGGGATTCGAAGCGGGCGGTGTAGTAGTCGGCGATCTGGGCCCGGCGTTCCAGCCGCGCGGCCAGCCCGTCGAACCGGTGCAGCTGGAAGGCGGCCTGGATCTCGTCGAACCGGCTGTTGTACCCGATGCGGTGGTGCAGGAACCGGGTCCGCCCGTCCTGGCCGTGGTTGCGCAGCATCCGCACGGTCCGCGCGAGCTCGGCATCGTCGGTGACCACCGCGCCACCCTCGCCCGGCATGCCGAAGGACTTGACCTGCACGAAGGAGAACACCCCGGCGTCGCCCCAGGTGCCTGCCTGCTTGCCGCCGAGCGCGGCGCCCTGCGCGACCGCGGAGTCCTCCAGCACGCGCAGGCCGTGGCGCCGGCCGAGGTCGGTGAACCGCGGCATGTCGGCCATGATCGAGAACAGGTGAGCGGGCACGAGCACCTTGGTGCGCGGGGTGATCGCCGCTTCCGCCAGGTCCGGGTCGATGACCATGGTGTGCGGCCGGATGTCGGTGAACACCGGCGTGGCACCGAGTTCGGCGACGGTGGAGGCGAGTGGCGCGCAGCCGAACGCGGGCACCACCACCTCGTCGCCGGGGCCGACGCCCATCGCGCGCAGGGTGAGCGTGAGCGCCGAGGTGCCGGTCGCGCAGGTGATCACGTCCTCGGCGGGCAGTTCGGTGCGCAGCAGGTGTTCGAAGCGGGCGGTGTGCTCGCCGAGGATGAACCGCTGGTCGGCGGCCGTGCCGATCCGGTGGAGCAGGTCGAGCAGCACCTCGCGGTCCTGCTCGAACAGGTCGGGCGGGAAGAACGGGATGCTCATGCGCTCGCCTCGGCGTAGAACCGGCGGATCCGCGCGCAGACGGTGTGCACGTCCCGCGCTTCGAGGTCCGGGTAGAGCGGGAGCGCCAGCGCGCGGGTGCAGGCCTGCTCGGCGTTCGGCAGCTCCGGGTGCGGGCCGTAGGAGTCGAAGCACGGCTGCCGGTGCAGCGGAATGGGGTAGTAGACCTCGGTGCCGATGCCCGCGGCGGCCAGGTAGGCGGCCAGTTCGTCGCGGCGGTCGGCTTCGACGAGGTAGACGTAGCAGACGTCGCCGGGACCGAGCACCGGCCGGCGCCGGATGCCCTGGATACCGGCGAGCCCGGTCTCGTATTCGAGGGCCAGCGCCCGCCGCCGCGCGATGTCGTCGTCCAGGCAGGTCAGCTTGGCCAGCAGGACCGCGGCCTGGATGTCGTCCATCTTGCTGTTGGTACCGATCAGCCCGGACTCCGTGGCGATGCCGGGGAAGTGGTCGAGGGTGCGGCCGCCGCGGCCGTGGTGGCGCAGCGCGGCCACGCGCCCGGCGATGTCCGGGTCGTCGGTGAGCACCGCGCCCGCGTCGCCGAGCGCGCCGAGGGTCTTGCTCGGGAAGAAGGACAGCACCCCGCCCCGGCCGTGCAGTCCGGCGTGGACCCCGAGCCGGCTCATCCCGATGCCCTCGGCGCTGTCCTCCAGCACCACCAGCCCGTGCCGGGCGGCGACCTCGCCGATCGCGGTCATGTCGGCCATGCCGGTGAACAGGTGCGCGGGCAGCACGAACCGGCTGGCCGGGGTGACGGCGGCGTCGATCGCCTCGGGGGCCAGCGTGTGGTCGCCGGGATCGATGTCGGCGAACTGCGGGACGCCACCGGCGAGCACCACGGCGGAAGCGGTGGCGACGAAGGAGAAAGCGGGCACGATCACCCCGTCGCCCGCTTTCAGCCCGGCCGCCCGCAGCAAAAGAACCAGCGCGTCGGTCCCGCTGTTCACGCCCACCACGTATTGGGCCCCGGTGTATTCGCGGAGCCGCTGCTCCAATTGAGCCACCTGCTTGCCGTGGGAGAACTTCCCGTTGGCGAAAACCTCACCGACCCGGGTGCGGATCTGGGGCCACAGTCGCTCGAACGTGGTGTTCTGCGCGAAGAACCGCACGTCACGCTGGATTTCCTCGCCCGGATCGGCGGTCACTCTCCGCTGTACGGTCACGCACTGAAAGTAGCGGAGCGGAGGGGTGGCGAAAAGAGATGAATGGTGACCGGCCCGGTTTTCACTCTTTGCGGTCGGTTTCCCGGCCCACTTCTCGACTGCGGGCCCGGCCCGGCGGATATTACCGGCACCAGCTCCCCTGATCGACGGAGAATCATGCTGCAAACTCTGGTGCTCGGACTCGGCCGGGCCGGCGCCGCGCTGCACCTGCCGGTCCTTTCCCGGATCGGCGGGTCCGGGCTGCCCGGGTTGTTCGCCGAACACCCCCTGATCGCCTACGATCCCCGGCCGGTCGACCTCCGGCACCTGCCGCGGGTCCGGGTGGCCGCCAGCCTCACCGAGGCGATGGGCCGGGTGGATCCCGCGAAGACGGTCGCGCACCTGTGCACCCCGCCGGGTTCCCGGCTCACCGTGCTCGAAGAACTGGCGCGCAACGGTTTCCGGCAGATCATCGTGGAGAAGCCGCTCGGCGCCGGCCGCCGTGAACTCGACCGGATCGGGGTGCTGCGCCGCCGGTACGGGTTGCAGTTGGCGGTGGTGGCGCCCTGGCTGGTGGCCGGACTGACCGAGCGGCTGGCGAAGCTGGTGCGCTCGGGTGAATTCGGGGCGCTGCGGTCGCTGACGGTGAACCAGCACAAACCGCGGTTCCACCGCTCGCTGACCAATTCCGGGCACACCAACGCCTGCGAGGTCGAGCTGCCGCACGCGGTACCGGTGGCGCTGCGGCTGGGCGGCCCGGCCGAACTGGTCGACGCGGAGTGGACGGACATGGCCTGCGGCGACCGGTCGATCCCGCGGCTCGGGAGCGCGCAGCTGACCCTGCGGCACGAGGGCGGGGTGACGAGCAGGCTGCGGTCCGACCTCACCTCGCCGATCCGCGAGCGCAGCGTCACGCTCAGCCTGGACCACGGCATCATCACCGGCCACTACCCGCTCAGCGCCGAAGACGACCACGCGCAGCTGGAGGTGGTGGCCCCGGACCGGATCGAGCGCGAGGTCTTCCGCGACGACGCGCTGACCACCTTCTTCCTGCGGACCTACCGGGCCTTCCGCGACGGGCTGCCGGTGGACGTCGAAGTGCACGAGCGGGCCGCGCGGCTGCTGATCGAGGCGAAGGAGCGATGCGCCCGGCGGGTGCTGGTGGCGACGCATGCGCCGTGAGCTGTCCTTCGCCGGGATCGGTGACGAGGCGGGCACCAGACTCCCGGCCCAGGTCGCGGCGATCCGGCGGCTGGGCTGGCGGCAGCTGGAGCTGCGCAGCGTGGACGGCCGGGCGCTGGCGGACCTGGGCCACGACGGACTGCGGCGGGTGGAGTCCGCGATCCGCGACGCCGGGGTCGAGGTGGTCTGCCTGGATTCGCGGATCGGGAACTGGGCGCGGCCGATCACCGAGCCGTTCGCCCGCGAGCTGCACGAACTGGACGAGCTGCTCGAGTGGTGCGAGGCGCTGGACACCCGGTTCGTCCGGATCATGTCCTACCCGAACGCCGAGCTGCCCGAGGACGAATGGCGTCACCGGGTGCTCGACCGGATCCGGCGGCTGGCCGAGCGCGCCGCCGAGGCGGACGTGGTGCTGCTGCACGAGAACTGCTCCGGCTGGGCGGGTGCGAGCGCGGACCGCATGCTCGAACTGCTCGCGGCCGTGGGCAACCTGCGGCTGCTGTACGACACCGGCAACGGGGTCGCGCACGGGTACTCCGGCCACGACCTGCTCGCCGAGATCGTCGACCACGTCGCCCATGTGCACGTCAAGGACGCGGTGCTGGTCGACGGCGAAGCCCGCTACTGCATCCCCGGACGGGGTGAGGCCCGCGTGGCCGATTCGCTGCGGCTGCTGCTCGCCCACGGGTACCGGGGCACGTTCTCGCTCGAACCCCACCTGACCGCGGTGCCGCACCAGGGCAGAGTCGCCGGGGACACCGCGGCCGACTCGTTCGTCGCGGCCGGGCGCGCGCTGGAACGGCTGGCCGTGGAGATCCCGCGGTGACCGGGCTGCTGCTGCCGTCCGACCACGAACTGCTGCTGCGGCTGCTGCGGACCCCGACGGTCAGCCCGCTCGAAGCCGGCGGGGGCGAACCCGCCGCGCAGCTGTGGCAGGCGCAGACCGACTACGCCGAAGCCGCGCAGGCCATCGGGTTCCGGCTGGCCCGTCACGACTGCGCGCGGCCGGCGGACGCCCTGCGCGACGACGTGCCCGCCGCCGTCCGGGAGGCCGCGGGCACGCCCGGGTTCCTCGCCGGGCAGCCCAGCCTCGTGCTGCGCCTGGGACGCGCCCTGCCGCTCGGCTCGACGGTCATGTTCAACGTGCACCTGGACACGGTCGCCGGGCTGGAACCGGTGGGCTTCGACGGCCACCGGTTCACCGGGCGCGGCGCGATCGACGCGAAGGGACCGGCGGTGGCGCTGCTGGCCGGGATCCGGCACGCGATCCAGGCCGGCGCGCCGATCGGCCGCGACATCGGGGTGATCCTGCAGGTGGTGTCCGGTGAGGAGGGTGGCGGGCTGGGCACGCTCGGCACCCGGCGGCTGGTCGCGGCCGGGTTCCACGGCCGCGTCAACATCTTCTGCGAGCCCACCGGCCTGCGGTACCTGACCAGGGCGACGGCCGCGATGACCGCGCGCGTCCGGGTCACCGGCCAGGGGTCGATCGACGACCGGCCGGAAGCCGGGCACAACGCCACCGTGCTGCTGGGTTTCCTCGCGCAGCACTTCGCCGCGAGCCTCGGCGGCAGCTTCTGCGTGGCCGGGCTGCACACCGGCGACCAGCACAACCGGGTGTACGGCACCGGTGAGCTGCTGCTGAACCTGCCGTACGAATCCTCCGCCGAGGGCGAGGACCTGGCGGCGCGGGTCGAGCTGGTCTTCCGCGACGGGCTGACGGAGTTCGCCGGGAAGTTCGGCGACAGCCCGGTGTTCGCCCGGACCGCCGCCGACGTCGCCGAGATCACCACGCTCGACTGGCTCAAACGCGGCCTGCCGTGCCTCAACGGCGGTGACCGCTGGGCGGAGAACCTGCTCACCGCGCACGCCGGGCTGACCCCGCACGCCGCCGAAGAACCGGCCTTCACCTGCGACGCGATCTGGATGGACGGGGTACCCGGCGCGTTCACCGCGGTGTTCGGGCCCGGCTCGCTGGCGGAGAACAACGCGCACGCCCCCGGTGAGTACGCCGATCTCGCCGAACTGGAGGAGTTCGCCGCCGCCGTCGCCCGCATCCTGCTCGCCTTCGCCCGAACCCCCGTGTTGAAAGGAACCCGATGACCGCTGAAGTGGTGGCCCCGCCGACCGTCCGCGTGCCCTACGCCGACCTGCTGGACCACGTGAGGCAGGCGTTCGCCCGGCGCGGGGTGCCGGCGCACCGGGCCCGGCTGGCGGCCGAAGCGCTGTGTTACGCCGACCTGCACGGATTCGGTTCACACGGGGTGGCCAATCTGAATCCGTTGTACCTCAAGCAGTTCGAGCAGAAACGGATCGCCGCGGACGCCGAACCGGAGGCGGTCGGCGATCTCGGCGCGTGCGCGGTCTTCGACGCGCACCGGGCACTCGGGCTCTGGGCGGCCGCGGAGGCGATGGACTCGGCCATCGAACGCGCGGAGTGGCACGGGATCGGCCTGGTCTCGGTGCGTGGCGCCACGCACTTCGGGAGCGCGGGTTTCCACGCGCGGCGGGCGGCGCGCCACGGCCTGGTCGGCGTGGTGATGAGCAACTGCGGCAACCAGCGCATCGCGCGCCCGCCCGGCGGCAGCCTGCCGCTGCTCGGCACGAACCCGCTGAGCGTGGCCGCGCCCGCGTTGCCGGAGCACCCGTTCGTGCTGGACATGAGCACCACGGTGGTGCCCACCGGCCGGATCCGCGCGGCGGCGCGGGAGGGCATGCCGATCCCGCCCGGCTGGCTGGTCGACGACCAGGGCTCGCCGGTCACCGATCCCCGTGCGTTCGACGAGGGTCGCGCGCACCTGCAGTGGCTCGGTGGGGCGCCGGAAACGGGCGCCTTCAAGGGTTTCGGGCTGGGACTGGTGGTCGAACTGCTGGCGGCTTCGCTGTCGGGCGCCGGTCACGGCCCGGCCGCGGCGGCACTGACCGGCGACCGCGGCCAGGACGACGACATCGGCTTCTTCGTACTGGCCATCGCGCCCCAGGCCGCGGACTTCGCGGCTGACGTGCGGTCGATGTTCGGCGCCGTGCTGGACTGCCCCGGCACGGTCCGGTACCCGGGCTGGGCGGAAGCCGAGCAGGCCGCGGTGAACCTGCGGGACGGGATACCCCTGCCCGCGCACCTGCACGCCGAACTCGGCCTGGCCACGCCGTGAGGCCGGTCCGGCTGGGCGTGGCGGGGCTCGGCGTCATTTCGAAGTACTACCTGGCGGCGATCTCCGCCCATCCCGGGACCGAGCTGGCCGCGGTCTGCGATCTGCGGCCGGAGGCGCTGGCGCCCTTCGCGGGTGGCGTGGCGTGCTTCACCGACCACACGGCCATGTTCGACCGTGTCGACGCGGTGGTGGTGACCACGCCGAACGACACCCACGAGCAGCTGTGCCGGGACGCGCTGGCCGCCGGGCTCCCGGTCTGCGTGGAGAAGCCGCTGGCGATCGACGTGGAAGCGGGACGGCGGCTCAACCGCCTCGGCGGCCGCCTGTTCACCGCGTTCCACCGGCGCTACAACCGGAACGTGCTGGCGCTCAGGGAATCTCTCGTCGGGTCGCCGAAGATCACCGGGCTGCGGGTGCGGTACCTGGAGAAGATCGAGGAGCACGTCGGCGACGACGCGTGGTACCTCGACATCGACCGGTGCGGTGGCGGGTGCGTCGCCGACAACGGGCCCAACGCGTTCGACCTCGTCCGGATGTTCCTCGGCGAGGTGAGCGTCGAGGACGCCGTGGTCACCCGGGACGCCGCCGGGGTCGACCGCCTCGCGGTGGTCCGGTTGCGCGCGGCCGACGGCACACCGGCCCGGGTCGAGCTGGACTGGTCGCGCCCGGGGGAGACCAAGGACGTCGCTGTCGAGCTGGCCGACGGGACCATGCACACGGCCGACCTGCTCGACGGCTTCACCGGCTTCAAGAACTCCCTGTGGCACGAGTACGAAGGTGTGCTGGCGGCGTTCCTCGGCGGCGAACCGGATCACGGGCTGCCCGCGCTGGAACTGGTGGCCGCGACCTACCACCGTGAACCGGTGCTCCGGTGAAAGAGAACGGGCCCAAGCGCGAGGTGGACGGCGTGCTGGTGAAAGTCCTGCTGCACCGGCGGGACGAACGCGGGATGAGCCTCGAACCCCATGCCAGCCGCTGCGTCCGCCGGGGCGAGGTGCACGAGCTGGTCACCACGGATCACCGCGAAACCGAGGCGGGCGCCCGGATCGACCGGGTGGGGTTCCTCGGTTTCGCCGAGATCTCCTGCGCGGGCGTGCTCGACCGCGGTGACGAGTTCTGGCTCGGCGACACCCTCATCGGCACCGTGCTCGGCTTCGACGCGTGCCACTTCCCCAACCACTACAACATCCTGATCACCCGCGCCGACGTGGTGACCGGCGCCGACCTCGGCCTGACCCCGGAACTCCCCGTGTCCTTCCGCCCGGCCTGAACACCAATGTGGCTTTCGGGGCGGAATCCGCCCCGAAAGCCACATTCGTGTCGCGTATCAGCCCAGCAGGGGCACGCTCAGCTTGCCGAAGTGGAAGCTGCGCACGGCGGCGAGCAGTTCATCGGCGGAGAGCTGACCGTCACCCGAGGTGTCGATCTCGTCGAAGGCCGAGCGGGCTTCGCTCCGGTCCACGCCCACCGCGCTCAGCCAGGTGGCGAACTCGTCCCCGTTGATCTGGCCGTCCCGGTTCGTGTCGCACATGCCGATCACGCCCTTGATCACCGGGCGCATCACGCGGTTGAAGCTGGCTTCGCCCTCTTCGAAGATGAGCTTTTCGGTCACCGCGCGGAACTGGTCCTGCGTGAGCGAGCCGTTGCGGCCCACGCCCGCCTGGGTGGCGAGGTACTCGAACATCCCGGTGAGCGCGTTCTCCAGGTTCCGCCCCTCGGTCGACGAGGACTGCCTGCCGAAGGCCTCGCAGATCCGGCGGGCCTCCTCCTGGAAGTCGGCGAGTTCGAGCGTGCCGTCCCCGTTGGTGTCCCACTTCTCGAAACGCTGGGTGAGCCGATCCTGAGCAACAGCGGTGGTCATGAATTTCCCTTTCCCTACCACGGGTTGATGCGAACTAGCCCCCGCCGGCGGTCCGGCGGAAGATCTCAGAGCAGGCGCACGTGGTGCCCGGCGACCCGGCCGCGGGTGTCGAGCAGGCAGCGGGCTTCCCGCGCCAGCAGTGCGCTCTCGTAGCATTCGTGGTCCTGCAGCAGCACGGTCAGATCCGCGGCGGCGAGCGCGGCGGGCAGGTCCTCCACCCGGTCCAGCGCCACCGAGTCCACTTCGAACCGGTCGATGTACGGGTCGTGGTACCGCAGTCTGGCCCCGCGCTCGGCGAACGCTTCGGCCACCGCGATCGCGGGTGACTCCCGCACGTCCGGCACGTCGGGCTTATAGGTCACGCCGAGCAGCAGCACCTCGGCGCCGTTCAGGCCGTCGGCGAGGATCGCGTCGGCTCGCCGGGCCACGTACTCCGGCATGCCGTCGTTGACCTGCCTGGCCGCGGAAACCAGGCTGAAGGAGAACCCCTCGCGCTGGGCCTTGCTGGTCAGGTACAGCGGGTCGACCGGGATGCAGTGCCCGCCGATGCCGGGGCCCGGCCGGAACGGGGCGAACCCGAACGGTTTGGTCGCCGCGCAGTCCAGCACGTCCCACACGTCGATGTTCATCCGGTCGCAGAACACGGCCATCTCGTTCACCAGCGCGATGTTGACGAACCGGTAGGTGTTCTCCAGCAGTTTCGACATTTCCGCTTCCCGCGTTCCCCTGGCGACCACCACGGTGTCCACCAGTCCGCCGTAGAAGGCGACACCGTGTTTCGCGCAGAGCGGGGTGAGGCCGCCGATCACCTTCGGGGTGTTGGCGATGCCGTAACGCGCATTTCCCGGATCGATCCGTTCCGGTGAATAGACCAGGTGGAAATCCTCGCCGGCGACGAGCCCGCTGCCGCTTTCCAGAATGGGGCGCACCACCTCCTCGGTCGTGCCGGGGAAACTCGTCGATTCCAGTACCACCAGCGTGCCGGGCCGCAGCCGCCCGGCGACGGCGCGCGCCGCCGAGCGGACAGCCCGCAGGTCCGGTTTGCCCTGCGGGGTCAGCCCGGTCGGCACGCAGATCACCACGGTTTCGGCGGTGGCCAGCACGGCGTCGTCCGAGGTGGCCCGGAAGCCGGTGGCGAGCATGTGAGCGAGGTCGTCCCCGGTCACCCCGTGCACCGGCGACCGGCCCGCGTTCAGGCTGCTCACCAGCGGTTCGTCGATGTCGAGGCCGGTGGTGGGCACCCCGGCGCGGCAGGCCTGCCGCGCGAGCGGGAGGCCGACGTAACCGAGCCCCACGACCACCAGGCCGGTGGTGGTCAAGCGGAGAAGCTTCCGCTGCCCGGGGCCACGTGCGAGCCGTGGTTCGGGGCGACTTCGAGCGACGGGGTGAGGCAGAGCGGGTCGCCGTAGATCCGCACGGTGCCGTCCGTGTCGTTGACCAGTACGTGCGCGGCCGCCGGCAATTTGTGGCAGCCCGTCGGATCCTGGTAGACGGTCAGTTCGGTGAATTCCGTTTCGAAGACCATCACCCGGCCGGAAGCGGCCGACGCCGGTGCGGTGACCATCAGCGTGGTGAAAGCCGCGAGAACCGCGGCCATGGAGCAGGTTTTGCGCATGGTGATCCCCTCGTTCGCAGAAATGCGGAATGGCAAACCGTTGCGAAATGTAACGTAGCAGCAGCCCAGAGTGACGGTAAGAGGTCGCGCGCAAGGAGCACCGGAGGAGTGACGGTGTGACGCGACGGGAACCCGTCAGTGGAGCATGATCACCGTGCGTTCACCGCGTGGGACGGGCGAAGAATACGGACGTAGGCGTGAAACTGTTTCGGCTCAGGGCTTTTCTCACGCCTCGTAAACGGCGGACGGGACGAGCCAGCGCGGCAGCGGTTCGCCGGAATCGCGCCACCGCACGGGAATCCCGTCGTAACCGGTGCGGGCCGCGATGATCCCGCCGGTCATGGCGCACACCGTGTCCACGTCTTCGGCGACCCGGGCCGCCGTCCACAGCGCGTCCTCGAAATCGCCGAAGTGGTGTGCCGCCAGCCAAAGCGAGAGCGGCACGGAATCCATCGCGCTCACTTCGCGGCCGTTGCCCAGTTCGCGCGCGGCTTCTTCGGCGGTGCCGCGGAACTCGGCGGCCACCTCGATCCGGCGCCGGACTTCGCCGAGTGCGACTCGCGTGGCCACCGCCCGGAGCAGCTCGCCGCCGTCGAGCGGGCTGGTGCACGCCAGCGCGGCCGCGACGGCCACCGCCACCGCGCCCGCGATGCCTTCCGGGTGCGCGTGGGTGACTTCGGCCGACTTGGCGGCTTCGGTGACCACCCGGTCCAGCTCCGGGGCGAACCAGGCGCCGAGCGGGGCGACCCGCATCGCGGCACCGTTGCCCCACGACCCGCCGCCGAAGACCGACCGCGCGATGTCCCGCCACGACTCGCCGCGCCGGTACCGCAGCAGCACCCGCTCGGCGCCGGGGCCGTAACCGCGGTCCGGGTCGAAGTGGCGCTGGAAGTGGTCGGCGAGGTCGTCCTGGTCGAGGTGGCCGTGCCGGTCGAGCACGCTGAGCACCGAGCAGGCCATCTCGGTGTCGTCGGTCCAGGCCCACGGCCCCGGCGGCAGCACCCGGCCGACGACGTCGGGGTGATCGCCCGGCAAGGTGATCCGCGCGCCGAAGGCGTCACCGATCCTCAGGCCGTGGAGGCTGGCGTACGCGGGGCTCAGGGGTGCCATGCCCGCCACTATGCCAAAGCCGGCCGCCCGGGTTGGCGGAATCGCGGTACCGGCCAGTCGGTCTGACAGATGCCGGTCGCGGCCGCTTCGGCCAAGCTGGGGTCCGGGCAAATCGGACGAGGAGGCGGTCATGCCGGAAACCCGCAAACCAGGACGGCTCCGACGACGGCTCGGCTGGGTGGCACTCGGCTTCGTGCTGGTGGTCGCGCTGCTGGTCGCGGTGGGGGCGTACGCGCTCGACCCGGGCGGTGATCCGCCGGATCCGGCGGGCCTGGGGGCGAACCCGCAGGTGGGCGCGCCCGACGAGCAGACCATTCCGACGGTCAACGGCGCGAACGTGATCGGCTGGCCCGCCGACAAGGCGCCGACCGCGCCACCGGGCTTCACCGTCACGCGGTTCGCGGCCGGGCTGGACCACCCGCGCTGGCTGTACCAGCTGCCCAACGGCGACGTGCTCGCCGCGGAGTCGGCCACCGCGCCGGGCGGTGGGTTGTTCGCCTCGCTGTTCGACCTGGTGCGCGGCAACGACGGCTCGCGCGGGGAGAGCGCGAACCGCATCACGCTGCTGCGCGATGCCGACGGGGACGGGGTCGCCGAGTTCCGCACGCCGTTCCTGGAGAACCTCAACCAGCCGTTCGGCATGGCGCTGATCGGCGAGGCGCTGTACGTCGGCAACACCGACAGCGTCTGGCGCTTCCCGTACCGCGAAGGCGAAACCCGGATCAGCGACCCGGGGCAGAAGATCCTCGACCTGCCCGCGGGTGGCTACAACAACCACTGGACGCGCAACGTCGTCGCCGCGCCCGACGGCTCGAAGCTGTACGTGACCGTCGGTTCCGGCAGCAACGTCGCGGAAAACGGGCTGGACAACGAGATCCGGCGCGCGATGGTGCTCGAGATCAACCCGGACGGCACCGGGGAGCGGGTGCTCGCCTCGGGGATGCGCAACCCCAACGGCCTCGACTTCGAACCGCAGACAGGTACATTGTGGACGGTCGTGAACGAGCGGGACATGCTCGGCGACGACGTGCCGCCGGACTATCTGACCCGCGTGCGCGACGGCGACTTCTACGGCTGGCCGTGGAGCTACTGGGGGCAGCGGGTGGACGAGCGGGTCGAGCCCCAGCGGCCGGACCTGGTGTCGAAGTCGCTGGTGCCGGACTACTCGCTCGGCGCGCACACCGCGCCGCTCGGCCTGGCTTTCTACCGCGGCAGCGCTTTTGACGAGCGCTACCGTGGCGGCGCGTTCATCGGTGAGCACGGATCGTGGAACCGCGGCCGGTCGGTCGGCTTCACGGTCGACTTCGTGCCGTTCCGCGACGGGATGCCGAGTGGTCCGCCGGAGGAGTTCCTCACCGGGTTCAAGCCTGACCCGGACAATGCCGACACCTATGGCCGTCCGGTCGGGGTGCTCGGCACGAAAGCGGGCGAACTGCTCGTCGCGGACGACGCCGGGCACACCGTGTGGCGCGTGGCGGCGGGGTGACGTGCCGGAATAGCATGACGGCATGGACATCGACTCCGGCTTGCTCGCCCCGGTGTGGGCGGGCACCGGACTGGCCGCCCTGGTTTCCGACGACGCTTGGTTGCGCGCGATGCTCGACGCGGAGGTCGCGCTCGCGCGGGCGCAGGCGGAACTGCAGCTGATCCCGGCGGACGCCGCCGAGCGGATCGCCGCCGGTGCCGACAAAGGACAGTTCGACCTGGCCGCGCTCGCCGAGCAGGCCAGGGGGGCAGCGAATCCGGTGGTCGCGCTGGTCAAACAGCTCACCTCGGCGGTCGACCCGGCGACCGCCGAGTACGTGCACCGCGGCGGGACCAGTCAGGACATCCTCGACTCCGCTTCGATGCTCGTGGCGAAACGAGCGCTGGAAGCGATCGAGGAGGATCTGCGGCGCACGGCCGGTTCGCTTGCCGGACTGGCCGCCGAGCACCGTCACACCCCGATGGCCGGGCGCACGCTCACCCAGCACGCCGTGCCGATCTCCTTCGGCCTCAAGGCGGCGACCTGGCTCCAGCTGGTGCTGGACGCGCTCGACCGAGTCCGGTCGGTGGTGCTGCCCGCGCAACTCGGCGGTGCGGCGGGAACCCTTGCCTCGTACCAGGAATACGCCGGACGGCAGCCGATCGGCCCGGAGCTGGCGGCGGCGTTCGCGCGGCAGCTCGGGCTCGCCGAGCCGGTGCTGCCGTGGCACACCGCACGCACGCCGATCGCCGACCTCGGCTCCGCGCTGGCGTTCACCGCGGGCGCGCTGGGCAAGCTGGCCGTGGACGTACAAGTGTTGTCCCGCACGGAAATCGGTGAGGTCACCGAACCGGCCGCCGAAGGTCGTGGCGTTTCCTCGGCCATGCCGCAGAAGCGCAACCCGGTGCTGGCCACCCTGCTGCTCTCGGCGGCCAAACAGGTGCCGGCGCACGCGTTGATCCTGGTGCAGAGCCTGGTCGCCGAGGACGAACGCGCCGGCGGTGGCTGGCATTCGGAATGGCAGCCGCTGCGGGAAAGCCTGCGGCTCACCGCCGGAGCCGCGCGCACCGCGGCGGAACTGGCGGGCGGGCTGGAGGCCCATCCCTCGCAGATGCGGAAGAACCTGGACCTCACCGGCGGCGGCATCGTCTCCGAACGGCTCACCATCGCGCTGGCGTCCACCATGGGCAAGGCCGCGGCGAAGGACCTGCTGGCGCGGTTGAACCGCCAGGCCTCGGCCGAGGGCCGGTCGCTCGCCGACGTGCTGGCCGAGGAACTGCCCGACGCGCCGGACGTCAGCGCCCCCGAGGAGTACCTTGGCGCTTCGGGTGAACTGGTGGACCGCGTGCTCGCGCGGGCCACGGAGACCTTGGGGGAGTAAATGGCAGAAGAACCCGCCATGGGCCTGCACGGCCTGAGCAAGCGGTTCGGCCGGACGATCGCGGCGGACCAGGTGAGCCTGGAGGTGCCGCGCGGCTCGTTCTTCGGCCTGGTCGGGCCGAACGGTGCCGGCAAGACCACCTCGCTGTCCATGGCGGTCGGCCTGCTGCGCCCGGACTCGGGCACGGTGCGGATCTTCGGCACCGACATGTGGGCCGAGCCGGACCGGGCCAAGGCGCTGGTCGGCGTGCTCCCGGACGGACTGTCCATTCCGGAACGGCTGACCGGGCGCGAACTGCTGACCTACATGGGACAGCTGCGCGGCCTCGCCCCGGCGGCGGTGGCCGAACGCACCCACGAACTGCTCGGCGTGCTGGAACTGCTCGAGGCCGAACGCACCCTGGTGATCGACTACTCCGCCGGGATGCGCAAGAAGATCGGGCTGGCCATGGCGCTGCTGCACGCGCCGCGCCTGCTGGTGCTGGACGAGCCGTTCGAAGCGGTGGACCCGGTGTCCGCCTCGACCATCCGCACCATCCTCAACCGGTTCGTCGCCTCCGGCGGTGCCGTGGTGCTCTCCAGCCACGTGATGGCGCTGGTGGAGCAGTTGTGCAGCCACGTCGCGGTGATCACGCAGGGACGCGTGGTGGCGGCGGGCTCGGCGGCCGAGGTGCGCGGCGAGGGCACGCTCGAAGAGGCGTTCGTGCGGCTGGTCGGCGGGCGCACCGGCGGCGGGGAAGGACTGTCGTGGTTGGCGTCTTCGTCCGACTGAAGCTGCTCGTCCTGCGCAATTCGCTGCGCGGGAGCCGGATCGTCGGCTGGGTCTTCGGCGGGCTGATCGGCCTGCTGGCCGCGGTGGGCACGCTGCTCGTCGGCTTCGTGCCGTTCGACCGCCCGGAAACCTCGGTCGACCTGCTGGCCTCGATCCACGCGGTCTGGCTGATCGGCTGGGTGCTGGCGCCGGTGGCCACCGGGGGCGGGGACGAAACGCTGCGCCCGGAACACTTCGCGCTGCTGCCGCTGTCGAACCGGCGGCTGGCGACCGGCCTGCTGGCGGCCAGCCTGGTCGGGGTGACCACGCTGGTCAGCCTGGTGGCGTTCAGCGGGCTGTACTTCTACGGGCTGCGGTTCGGCCCGGCCCCGGCGCTGGTCGGCCTGCTGTTCGCGGTGCTGCAGTTGTTGCTGGTGGTGCTGGTCTACCGGGTGGTGATGGCCGCGCTCGGCGCGCTGCTGAGTTCGCGCAAGGGCAAGGAACTCGGCATCCTGCTGGTCGCGCTGACCGGGTTGTCCGGCATCGGGCTCAACTACGCGCTGAACAGCGTGGGCCCGGCGATCATCCAGGGGCAGGCGCCCGAACTCGTGGCCGTGACGCGGGTGCTGCCGTCGGGCTGGGGTGCGGTCGCGGTGCACGCGGCCGGTACCGGCTCGTGGGGCCTGGTCGTGGTGCTGCTGGCCGGCTTGGTGGTCCTGCTCGGGGTACTGCTCACGATCTGGGGCGCGCTGCTGGCCAGAAGCGTGACCTCGCCGTCGTTCCACGGTGCCGCCCGGGTCCGGTCGTCGGCGGGCCAGTCGTCCCCGGTGACGGTGTCGCCGGTCGGCGCGGTGGTGCGCAAGGAACTCCGCACCTGGTGGCGGGACGCGCGGCGGCGGGTCGCACTGATGGGCACGCTGATCATGGGCGTGGTGGTCTGCGTGGTGCCGTCGTTCTCCGGTGACTCGACCGCGCCACTGGCCCTGCTCGGCGTGTTCGTCGCCGTGTTCGGCTGCCTTCAGGCGGGCAACCTGTACGGCTTCGACGGCAGCGCGCTGTGGCACACCCTGGTCACCCCGGGGGCGCCGCGCGCCGACGTGCGCGGGCGCCAGTTCGCCTGGGTGCTGCTGGTCGCGCCGCTCGCCTTGGTGCTCGGCCTGGTCACGCCCGGGGTGAGCGGACGGCTGGACCTGTACCCGTGGGTGCTCGGCGCGCTGCCCGCGCTGCTCGGCGCCGGGGCCGGTGTGGTGCTGCTGCAGTCGGTCTACGTGGCCTACCCGCTGCCCGATCCGCGCCGGAACACCAGCCCGTGGTCGTCGGGTGGACGGCCGGGCTGCGCGCGGGTGCTGATGATGTTCGCGATCACGCTGCTGCAACTGGCCGCCGCGCTGCCGGTGATCGGCGTGGTGCTCCTGGGCGAGCTGAACGACTCGGCCGTGCTCAAGTGGGCTGGTGTGCCGGTCGGCCTGGCCGTCGGCGGGCTGCTGGCGTGGTGGTGGGGCGCGCTCGCGTTGCGGCGGCTCACCGACCGGGGCCCGGAACTGCTGAACACCGTCGCCAAGGAGATCTGAGGCGCGTTATCCCTGCAGTTGGGCCCAGACCTCGCGGTCGCGTTCGGCGGTCCAGATCACCGGGCGCTCGATGCCGCCCAGCTCGTCCCACAACCGGGAGACGTCGAACGGCAGGCAGTGCTCGAAGATCGGCCAGTGCCCGTACCGCTCGTGCAACGCGGCGTGCGTGCGCTCGAAGGCTTCCTTCAGCGTCCCACCGGCGTCCCGCACGGCACCGACCTCGCGGAGCATGACGGTGAGGAAGTGCCGGGTCTGCTCGATCGCCGCGTCGACCGCCTCGCGGCCCCGGCTCACCCCGCCACGCCCGCCGATCAGCGTCTCCGCGCCGAACTCCCGCACGCGGTCCAAAGTGGACGACGACCAGTCGCGGTGGAAGGCGTCGCCGGTGTACAGCGCGGCCTCGGCCTCGACCAGGTCACCGGCGTAGAGGATGCGCTGCTTGGGAAGCCAGGCCACCAGATCGCCCTCGGTGTGGCCGCGCCCGCAGTGGTGCAGTTCCAGTTCGCCGCGCTCACCGCCGAGTTCGATGGTCAGCCGGTCGGAGAAGGTGAGCGTGGGCCAGGTCAGGCCCGGCACCGACTCGGCGCCCTTGGCCAGGCGCGGCATCCGGCCGAACTCGCTTTCCCAGTCGGCGATCCCGCGTTCGGCGATCAGCGCGCGCGTGTTCTCGTGCGCCACGATCACCTCGGCGTCGAAAGCGGACGCGCCCAGCACCCGCACCGCGTGGTAGTGCGAAAGCACGAGGTAGCGCACCGGTTTGCTGGTGTGCTTGCGCAGTTCGGCCAGCCATTCGCGGGCCGCGACCGGGGTGGCGAGCGCTTCGAAGCAGACCAGGAAGTCCTCGCCCTCGATCGCCCCGATGTTCGGATCGCCCTGCGCGGTCAGCGCGTAGACGCCGTCGGCGAGCACCTCGAGGGTGCGCTGCTTCTCTTCCAGATCGGCCGAGGATGCGAACGCCTTCTCCGTCATGCCCCCGATGCTAACGCCGCTCGGCGCGCCGGGACTGTACTCGCCGGTAGCTGTAGCCGAGCAGGACCAGCAGCACGATGCCGGACAGGATCAGGCTCGTGCCGGTGCTCCAGCCCGCCAGCGGCAGGCCAGGGACCAGGCCCCAGACGATCCCGGCCGCGATCAGCCCCAGCCCGGCCAGCACCGAGCCGGTGATCCGCAGCGGCGAGGACACGCTGTCCTCGGCGGCCTTCATCGCCCGCTCCTGCACCGGGTCGACGTAGCGCTCCAGCTTCGGGAACACCGAGGCGAGGATCAGCAGCCCGGCCAGCACCAGCAGCAGGCCGGGCCCGGGCAGCACGAGCAGCGCGACGCCGATCACCAGGATCAGCACGCCCGCCACGGTCATCAGCACGCGCTTCATCGGCTTCACGTTAACCGAGCGTGCCCGGATCGGCCGGGCGAGCGGCGTACTCGGTGAACGATCCGTCCACGGAGAACCCGAGCCGTCGGTAGACCGGTTCACCCGACGGCGAAGCCTGGAGCACCAAGGCCGGGAAGCCCGCGTCGACGGCCGTGCGCATGACCGCCAGCGTCATCGTCCCGCCGAACCCGCGCCGCCGGTGGCTCGCCAGCGTGCTGATGTTGTAGATGCCCGCGACACCCGCGTGCAGGAAGACCTCACCGGTGCAGACGGGCACGCCGTCGTGGTAGCCGACCAGGTAGCGGGCCGGGCACCCGGGAGCCAGCGCGAGTGCGGCGGTCTTCGCGACGAACTCGACCACGGTCGCCGCCGGCGGCTCCCAGTTCGCGGCCAGCACGCGGGCGTAGTCGTCCAGTTCGCCACGCGTGCTCGCCACGCGGATGTCCAAGCCCACCTCTGGTTCCTCCGGCAGCGGGCCGTCCACCACGACGGACATCGAAGCTTCGGTCTCTGCCTCGGGGAGGCCCGCGGCGGCCAGCCGGGCGCCGAGGTCTCGCGGCTCGGACGCGGGACCCACCCACCAGGAGAACGGCCGCGGGCCCAGCGAGGCCAGCGTCCCGGCGATCCGCTCATCCGCGTTTTCTCGGGTGAAGCGGGCTCGGGCGACGATGTTGAAGGTGTCGTCGTCGAGCCCGCTGTCCGCGATGAGCAGGTCACCGCTCTCGCGCACGCTCATGCCGGGGCAGGCGCGGTGCAGGTGGCAGGCGTGTTCGGCGAGGTTGGCTTCGGCGGCCGCGGCGAGGTTCACCCTGCCGATGATCCACTGGCCGCCAGTGCCTGGTCGAGGTCGGCCCACAGGTCCTCGACGTCCTCCAGGCCGACCGAGATCCGCAGCAGCTGCTCGCTGATGCCCCCCTCGGCGCGGTCGGCCGGGTCCATGATGTGGTGGCTGAGCGAACCGGGGTGCTGGATGAGGCTGTCCACGCTGCCCAGGCTGACCGCGGGCGTGAACAACCGGACGGCCCCGATCACCGCGTGCGGGTCGCCGTGGACCTCCACCGCGAGCATCGGCCCGCCACCGGTCATCTGCTTCTCCGGCCGGTTCTCGTTGCGCCCGGGGTAGTGCACCTTGGCGATCTGCGGGTGATCGGCCAGTCGCCCGGCCAGCTCGGCGGCCGTCTCGGACGCGGCCCGCATCCGCAGCGGCAACGTGGAAAGCCCGCGCAGCAGCAGGTACCCGGCCAGCGGGTGCAGCGTCGCGCCGGTGAGGAAGCGCAACTGGCGAAGCCGGCGCGCGTACTCCTCGTCGCAGGTCACGACGCCGCCGAGGACGTCCCCGTGCCCGCCGAGGAACTTCGTCGCGCTGTGCAGGACGATCCGCGCGCCGTGCTCGGCCGGGCGCTGCAACGCCGGGGTGGCGAAGGTGTTGTCCGCGAGCAACGGAACCGGGCCGCACGCGTCGGAAAGGCGGCGCAGGTTCGTCTCGGAGAGCGTCGGGTTCGCCGGGGTCTCCACGATGACCAGCCCGGTGTCGTCGCGGATCGCGCCGGCCACCTCGTCCGGCCTGGCCCAGGTGACCTGGGTGCCGAGCAGGCCGGAGCCGATCAGGTGGTCGCTGCTGCCGTACAGCGGCCGGACCGCCACCACGTGCGGCCTGCCGGACGAGACCCCGGCGAGCAGGCAGGCCGACAACGCGGCCATCCCGCTGGCGAAGGCCACGGCCGACTCGCAGCCCTCGAGTTCGGCCATCGCCGTCTCGAACCGGGCGACGGTCGGGTTGCCTACGCGCGCGTACACCGGCGGGCCGTCCACCTGGGCGCCGGTGCAGAGCACGTCGAGGCGGTCGGCCTCGGTGCGGCTGTCCCGTGACGGGTAGGTGGTGGACAGGTCGAGGGGGACCGCGTGCACGCCGAGTTCCACCAGGTCGTCGCGGCCGGCGTGCACGGCACGGGTGTTCAGTGTGGTCATGCGCCGAACCTGGCAGGCGAGCCGGGACACGGCCACGAGGTCCGGACTATGTTCGGCGCATGGAGCAGAATGTGCGCCTGGATTCGGTGGACGCCGAGATCCTGCGGCGCTTGCAGAACGACGGCCGGATGGCGAACAAGGAGCTGGCGGCGGCGGTCGGCATCGCGCCCTCGACCTGCCTGGACCGCGTCGCGCGGCTGCGCCGGGCCGGGGCGATCACCGGCTACACCGCGCAGGTCGACCCGGCGGCGGTCGGCCGTCCGATCGAGGCGCTGCTCGCGGTGCAGGTCCAGCCGCACGCGCGCCCGCTGGTCGACCCGTTCATCACGCACGTGCTCGGGCTGCCGGAAACCCGCGCGGTGCACCACGTGACCGGGCCGGACGATTTCATCGTGCACGTCGCCTGCGGCAACAGCCAGGACCTGCAGCGCCTGGTGCTCGACGAATTCACCGCGCGCCCGGAGGTGGCGCGGCTGCAGACGCACCTGATCTTCTCCACCTGGCCCGGCGGTCCGCTCACCCCGTACCCCGGGCGGACCTCCACAAAGGACGTCCCATGACAGGTGACCGATCGGTATCATGTCTTTGACGGCGACCACGATCGAAAATGCTTCGAGGGGAATTCCGCCATCCGGACTCCCGGGTCGCCGTCGAACGGATCCGGCAAATGGCGGAACTGGGGGGCCGGCACATCCGGGGGTGAGGATGCCCGCCCGCCGGGTGCGCTCTACGCCGATCGGGCCACCATAACAAGCGTTCACGCCGGTGGCGGCGACCCCTCACGCTGCGCGATATTTTCGCTCCCGTTCTTCGGCCGGTCGCGGCGCGAGCCCCTGAACTGCAGCGTCCTGTGTGGACGGCCCGTTTCTTGTCCGGCGTGCAACCGGATTGACACGTCGTTCGTGATCCGGCTTTTGCGTTGGGGGCCGAGAATGAGAAACTGTTCACGGCGGGGCCTCGCACGCCGCGACTGCCGCGCCCGTTATGGTGCGGCTTGCTGATCAACGAAGCGGGAAGAGAGCGAATTATGGCGCAGAAGGTTCTGGTCGAGATGATCGACGACATCGACGGCGAGATCGCCACGCAGACCGTGCCGTTCGGTTTGGACGGTGTGTCCTACGAGATCGACCTGTCGGACGACAACGCCGCCAACCTCCGTGACGAGCTCGCCCGGTTCATCGCGGCCGGCCGGCGCACGGGCGGGCGCAAGGTGCGCCTGGCCACCGGGGAATCGGCTTCCTCCTCCAGCGGTGCCGACCGCGAGCGCGCCCGGCAGGTCCGCGAATGGGCCAGGGAGAACGGCTACCAGGTTTCCGAGCGCGGCCGCATTTCGGCCGAGATCACCGAGGCCTTCGAAGAGGCGCAGCGCAAGCCCGCCGCGGCGGCGGTCAAGGCCGCTCCGCGCAAGCGCGCCCCCCGCAAGAAGGCGGCGGCGAAGTAGTGCCGTACGGGCCCGGCGCCCCGGACCCGGGTGGACCATCCACTCCGGACCGGTGGCGCCGGGTGGCCCGCGCTGGTTAGGCTGCGGGCCATGGGGGCGGCCCACGAGGAACTGGCGACCGGGCGGTTGAGCCTGCGCCGGCCAGCGGCCGCCGATATCGACGCCATCCTCGCCATTCACCGCGATCCACGCACCTGTGCGCACAATCCGTCCGATCGGCTCACAGCGCGTGACGAAGCCGAAGAACTGTTCCACCGCTGGGACGCGCATTGGTCCGGTTACGGCTTCGGCTATTGGACCGTGCGCACCGCGGCCGGGCCCGAGCCCGCCGGTTTCTGCGGCGTGAAAGTGATGCGCTTCGACGAGCGCATGGTGCTCAACCTCTTCTACCGTTTCGCCCCGGCGCACTGGGGAGCCGGCCTGGCCACCGAAGCCGCCACCGCGGTGGTGGAATGGGCCGCCGCGCACCAGCCGTCCTATTCCGTGATCGCCAGGGTCCGCCCGGCCAACCACGCCTCGGCGAAGGTCGCCGCGCGCGCCGGCCTGGCCAGAGCCGCCCACCTGGACGGCCCCGGCCACGACGGTCACGACCTCGTTTTCACCGGGCGTTGACCCCAGGCCCGATCGCCCAGTAGCGAGAGGGCGGCGGGGAGCAGGACACCGCGGACCACGGTGGCGTCGATGAAGACGGCGGCCGCCATTCCCAGGCCGAGCATTTTGTACTCGATCGCGGTCAGCGTGAGGAAAACCGCGAATACCGCGATCATGATCACCGCGGCGCTGGTGACCACGCCGGAACTGGCGCCGATTCCGCGGACGATCGCACCACGGGCGTCGCCGGGGGTGAAGCGTTCGCGAATGCGGCTGAGGATGAAGATGTGGTAGTCCATGCTCAGCCCGAATAGCAGGACGAAGATGAACAGCGGCAGCCAGCCCACCACTCCGCCGTACGCGGTGAACCCGAGCGGCCCACTGAGGTTGCCGAACTGGAAAACCCAGGTCAGCACCCCGTAGGCGGCGCCGATCGAGAGCAGGTTCAGCACGATCGAGACCAGCGGGATGGCGATCGAGCGGAACGCCACCAGCAGCAGGACGAACGCCAGCACCAGCACGAAGGCGAAAACGAACGGCCCGCGTTCGGCTATTCGCGCGGTGAAGTCGTACGGGGTCGCGGTCCGGCCGCCGACCGCGTATTCCGCCTTGCCGCCGAAGACGTCCGGCAGCACCTCGTGCCGCAGGTATTCCAGCGCCGCGGCCGACTGCGGGTCGGTGCCCGTACCGGCGAGCGGCACCCGGATCACCAGGGTTTCCCCGACTTCCGAGACGGCCACCGGTTCGAACAGCCTGCCCCCGCTGGCCGCCACCCGTTCCCGCAGTTCGCCGATCGCCGGACCCGGTTCCGTGCTCTGGTTCCACACCACGACGCGCGCCGGGATCGGCATTCCGGGAAAGGCCTCGCCCATCCGGATCGCCGCGTCGACGGCCGGTACGTCACGCGGCAGGCTCTGCGTGATCGCGGCGTCCTGCAGGCGCATGCCGAGCGCCGGAGCGGCGGTCAGCAGCAGCGCGAGCGTGGCCAGGCCACCCCACGCCAGTGGCCGCTTCACCACGGCGGCGGCGATGGACGCCCACGCCCGTGACTCCCGCGCGGAGGTCCGCCCGCGCCCGAACCACGGCAACCGCAGTGCGTCGATCCGGTCGCCCAGCAGCGAAAGCAATGCGGGCAGCACGGTCACCGCGCCGAGCATCGCCAACCCGACCACCAGTGCGGTGCCGATGGTCAGGCCGCGGAACACCCCGAGCCCGGTGAACAGCAGGCCGGTCAGGCACAGCACCACGGTCAGCCCGGAAACCACCACCACGCGGCCGGAAGTGCGGGCGGTGACGCGCAACGCGTCCGCGGTCGCCCGCCCGGCGTGGCGTTCTTCGCGGTGGCGCCGCAGGATGAACAAGGAATAGTCCACCCCGACCGCGACCCCGATCAGCAGCACCAGCGCCGATCCCGCGCTGTTGAACGGCACCACCTTGCCGATCACCGCGAGCAGCGAGAAGGTCGCGGCGACCACGGTGAGCGTCAGCAACAGGGGCAGTCCGGCGGCCACGAGCGAGCCGAAGACCACCACCAGGATCAGCAAGGTGATCGGCAGCGAGAGCAGATGCGACCGGCTGAGATCGTTCTTGATCGCCTCGTCCACCGCGGCGGTCAGACTGCGATCGCCTGCCTGCGCCACGCGGACATCCGGGTGCCGGGCCGCGACCGCCTCGATCACCTCGGTCGCGGCCCGTGCCCGCGCCGGGGTCTGCGGATTCGGGCCGCTGAGGTGGAAGGTGACCAGGAACGACCGGCCGTCGGCGGAGATCAGGTTCACGCCGTCCGGATCGGCGGGGGAGCGGACCGCGGTCACCTCACCACGCTGGCGCAGCGACGAGGCAAGGTCGGCCACCGCCGCTGCCGGATCCACCGGCGCAATCGCTTGCACCAGTACGTATTCGTGGACGGGTTCGTACGCGGTTTCCGCTCGCAGAGCCGTTTGGGCTTCGCCGGATTCGCCGGGATCGGTGTTGGGCGCGTCCGGTCCGGAGGCCAGAAAGCTGATTGCGAGGGTGAGCGCGACCAGCGCGAACCACCCGGCGATCGCCTTGCCGCGGTGCTCGGCCGACCAGCAGGCGACCCGCTCGGTCACCGGACGACGGCCTGCCGATTTGCCATCGGGCAGCATGAACTGATGTCCTTTCCCTGAAGGGGTACGACACGAAGGACTCGCCCTCGGGCGAGGTGGTGCTTCTTCCGCCTGGGCCGTCGAGCTGCAACTCGGCGGCCCAGGGTCTCCTACTCGACGTCCTTGAGGATCCTTTCCAGGCCGTCCATCCGGCCCCGCAGCTCCGCGAGCTGCCGCTGGGTCTCTTCCTGGCTCGTCACCGCCCGCTCGGCCAGCCTGCGATAGGTCTCTTCCCTGGCCAGCGCGGCCTTCGCGCGCCAGGTCACGGCGAGCTGCCAGATCGCCACGGTCAGCACGGTGGTGATCAGGACGAAGATCCCGATCACCCCGGCCAGCTCCTGCCAGTCGTTGTCGCTCATTCCCCTGATCCCTTCTGCCCGGGCTCGCTCAGCGTCTCGGCCGCCGCCGCGATGGACCGCGGGGTCAGCTCGTAGGCGAACGGGGTCACCTCGTAGAACTTCATCGCCTTGCCGTCGTCGGACAGCTCCAGCTGCGCGGTGACCAGCCCGGCCGCTTCGAGCTTGCGCAGGTGCACCTGCAGGAGCGCACGGCTGATGCCCAGCTCGCGCGCCAGTTCGCTGACGTAGTACCGCTGCCGCGCGAGCGTGGCCACCACGCGCACGCGGTGCGGGTTCGCCAGCGTGGCCAGCACGCGCACCAGCTCGTCCCCGGTCGGGCTCACAACGCGAACCTGCACATGCCAACAAAAGTTAGCAGGTGCAGGTTCGGGTTGGCTAGTCCGATCAGGCGGCCTTCGGGGTGGCGGAGCCGAGGACGCGGCGGTGGATGTCCAGCGCGGCGTCCGACTTGTTCAGGGTGATGTAGTGCAGGCCGGGCGCGCCTTCCGCGAGCAGGCGTTCGGCCATCGCGGTCGCGTGGTCGACGCCGATCCGGTAGGCGTCCTCCGGCGTGGCCCGCTCCAGTGCCTGCGCCAGCCGCGCCGGGAAGGAGGCGTCGCTCAGCTCGGCGAACCGGTGGATCTGCTTGAAGTCGGTGGCCGGCATGATCTCCGGGATGATCGGCGTGGTGCAGCCCGCCGCCTCGACGCGGTCCCGCAGGCGCAGGTAGTGCGTCACGTCGAAGAACATCTGCGTCACCGCGTAGTCCGCGCCCGCCCGGCACTTGTCCACGAAGTACCGGGTGTCACTCTCCACATCGGACGATCGCGGGTGCAGCTCGGGGTAGGCGGCCACGCCGATCGAGAAGTCGCCGATGTCCTTGACCAGCGCCACCAGCTCGGCCGCGTAGGTGAAGCCGTGCGGGTGCGCGATCCACTGGGCCCGCGGGTCGCCGGGCGGGTCGCCGCGCAGCACCAGCACGTCCCGGATGCCCGCGCCCGCGTACTGGCCGATGATCTGCCGCAACTCGGCGACCGAGTGCCCCACCGCGGTCAGGTGTGCGACCGCCCGCAGGGTCGTCTCGGAGACGATCGCCTCGGTCATGTTCACCGTGCGTTCCCGCGACGAACCGCCGGCGCCGTAGGTCACCGAGACGAACGTCGGCGCCAGCGACTCCACCCGCCGCACCGAATCCCAGAACCGGCGTTCGCCCACGTCGGTCTTCGGCGGGAAGAACTCGAAGGAGAAGCTGGGACGGCCGGACGCCAGTTCCTCGCGCAGCGTGGTCATCGCCGGGCTCCCGTGTTGAAGTACTTCGCCTCCGGGTGGTGCAGCACGATCGCGTCGGTCGACTGCTCGGGGTGCAGCTGGTACTCCTCCGACAGCTCCACGCCGATGCGCGACGGGTCGAGCAACGCGGCGATCTTCGCGCGGTCCTCCAGGTCCGGGCACGCCCCGTACCCCAGCGAGAACCGGGCACCGCGGTACTTCAGCGCGAACATGTCCTCGACGGCCGCCGGATCCTCGTTCGCGTAGCCGAGTTCCGCACGCACCCTGGCGTGCCAGTACTCGGCGAGCGCCTCGGCCAGCTGCACCGAAAGCCCGTGCAGCTCCAGGTAGTCGCGGTAGGCGTCGGCGGCGAACAGCTCGGCCGTCCGCTGCCCGATGCGCGAGCCGACCGTGACGATCTGCAGGCCGACTACGTCGACCTCGCCGGATTCCTCGGGCCGGAAGAAGTCGGCCAGGCACAGCCTGCGTCCACGCGGCTGCCGCGGGAAGGTGAACCGCGTGCGCTCGGATCCGGTTTCGGACAACAGGATCAGATCGTCCCCTTTGGACACGCAGGGGAAGTAGCCGTAGACGACGGCGGCTTCGAGCAGGTTCGCCGTGTGCAGCTCGTCCAGCCAGCCACGCAGGCGCGGCCTGCCTTCGGTCTCCGCGAGTTCCGCATAGGACGGTCCGTTCCCGCGTGCCTGCTTGAGCCCCCACTGCCCCTTGAACAACGCGTCTTCGTCCAACCAGGACGCGTAGTCTTTGAGCGGGATGCCCTTGACCACCCGGGTTCCCCAGAACGGCGGTTCCGGCACCGGGTTGTCGATCGAGACGTCGGACCGCACCGAACCCTCGTCCGGCGGCGGCTCGAGCACCTCGGCGGTGGTGGTTTTCGCCACCCGCCGCGGTTTCAGCTCGGGCAGCTTCGCGCCGGGGACACCGCGCTTGACCGCGATCAGCGCGTCCATCAGCCGCAGGCCCTCGAAGGCGTCGCGCGCGTACCGGACCTCGCCCTCGTAGATCTCGTGCAGGTCCTGCTCGACGTAGGCGCGGGTGAGCGCGGCCCCGCCGAGGATGACCGGGTAGTCCGCCGCCAGCTTGCGCTGGTTCAGCTCCTGCAGGTTTTCCTTCATGATCACCGTGGACTTCACCAGCAGCCCGGACATGCCGATCACGTCCGCCTTGTGCTCCACGGCGGCCTCGAGGATCGCCGAAACTGGCTGCTTGATGCCCAGGTTCACCACGGTGTAGCCGTTGTTGGACAGGATGATGTCGACCAGGTTCTTGCCGATGTCGTGCACGTCCCCGCGCACGGTGGCCAGCACGATGGTGCCCTTGCCCGCCGCGTCCGACTTCTCCATGTGCGGCTCGAGGTAGGCCACCGCGGTCTTCATCACCTCGGCCGACTGGAGCACGAACGGCAACTGCATCTGCCCCGAACCGAACAGCTCGCCGACCACCTTCATGCCTTCGAGCAGGGTGTGGTTGACGATGTCCAGTGCGGGCTTGGTCTCCAGCGCCGCGTCGAGGTCGGCTTCCAGGCCCTTGCGCTCACCGTCGATGATGCGCCGCTGCAGCCGTTCGTCCAGCGGCAGCGCGAGCAGTTCCTGGGTTTTGCCCGCCTGCATCGACTTGCTGTCCACGCCCTCGAACAAGGCGAGGAACTCCTGCAGCGGGTCGTATCCTTCGCGTCGCCGGTCGTAGATCAGGTCCAGCGCCACGTTCCGCTGCTCGTCGGCCAGCCGGGCGATCGGCAGGATCTTCGCCGCGTGCACGATCGCCGAATCCAGCCCGGCTTCCACGCATTCGTTGAGGAACACCGAATTCAGCACCATGCGCGCGGCGGGGTTGAGGCCGAAGGAGATGTTGGACAGCCCGAGCGTGGTCTGGACCTCCGGGTGCCGCCGCTTCAGCTCGCGGATCGCCTCGATGGTGGCGATACCGTCCTTGCGCGACTCCTCCTGCCCGGTGGCGATGGTGAAGGTGAGGCAGTCCACGATGATGTCGCACTCGCGGATACCCCAGTTGCCGGTCAGGTCGGCGATCAGCCGCTCGGCCACCGCGACCTTGTGCTCCGGGGTGCGTGCCTGGCCCTCTTCGTCGATGGTCAGCGCGATCAGCGCGGCGCCGTGCTCCACCGCGAGCCGGGTGATCTGGGCGAACCGCGACTCCGGGCCGTCGCCGTCCTCGTAGTTCACCGAGTTGAGCACCGCGCGCCCGCCGAGCTTTTCCAGCCCGGCCTGGAGCACCGCGGGCTCGGTGGAGTCGAGCACGATCGGCAGCGTGGAGCTGGTGGCGAACCGCCCGGCGAGCTCGGCCATGTCGGCGACACCGTCGCGGCCCACGTAGTCCACGCAGAGGTCGAGCAGGTGCGCGCCTTCACGGATCTGCGCGCGGGCCACCTCCACGCAGTCGTCCCAGCGCCCTTCGAGCATGGCCTCGCGGAACTTCTTGGAACCATTGGCGTTCGTGCGTTCACCGATGGCCAGATAAGCGGTGTCCTGGCGGAACGGCACGGTCTGGTACAGCGACGCGGCACCCGGTTCGGGCCGCGGATCACGCGGGGTCGGCTGCAGGTCGCGAACCCGCTCGACGACCTGGCGCAAGTGTTCCGGCGTGGTGCCGCAGCAGCCGCCGACCAGGGAGATGCCGTAGTCCCGGATGAAGGTCTCGTGCGCGTCGGCGAGTTCCTCCGGGCTCAGCGGATAGTGCGCGCCGTTCGCGCCGAGCACCGGCAGGCCGGCGTTCGGCATCGCCGAGACCCGGGCCCGCGCGTGCCGGGCGAGGTAACGCAGGTGCTCGCTCATCTCGGCCGGGCCGGTGGCGCAGTTGAGGCCGATCATGTCGATGCCGAGCGGTTCCAGCGCGGTGAGCGCGGCCCCGATCTCCGACCCGAGCAGCATCGTGCCGGTGGTCTCCACCGTGACCTGCACCAGCAGCGGCAGGTCCGCCCCGGATTCGGCGAGTGCCCGCCGGGCGCCGACCACCGCGGCCTTGGTCTGCAACAGGTCCTGGGTGGTCTCGACCAGCAGCGCGTCGGCGCCACCGGCGATCAGCCCGGCGGCGTTGTCGCGGTAGGCGTCGCGCAACGCGGCATAAGGCGCGTGCCCGAGCGTGGGCAGCTTGGTGCCCGGCCCCATCGAGCCGAGCACCCAGCGCGGACGGCCGTCGGCGGCGAACTCGTCGGCGACCTCCCTGGCGATCCTCGCGCCCGCTTCGGCCAGTTCGAAGACCCGGTGCGCGATGTCGTACTCGCCGAGCGCGGCCAGGTTCGTGCCGAAGGTGTTGGTCTCCACGCAGTCCACGCCGACGGCGAAGTACGCCTGGTGCACCGAGCGCACGATGTCGGGGCGCGTCACGTTGAGCACCTCGTTGCAGCCTTCAAGCTGCTCGAAGTCCTCCATGGTCGGGTTCTGCTCCTGGAGCATGGTGCCCATCGCGCCGTCCGCGACCACCACCCGGCTCGCGAGGGCTTCCCGCAGCGCCTTCACCCGGTCCGTCATGCGATCTCCGCCAATCCCGCTTCGATCCGGTCGGCGGCCGCCTGCCCGTAACTTTCGGCCGCGCGCGCGGCCAGGTCGGAGGCGACCAGCTTGTACTCCTGCGGCCCGACCGTCTCCAGCACGGCCGTGGCCAGCGCGCAGCCGAGCTGCGCGGCGCGTTCGTCCGGCCAGCCCCAGGCGAAGCCGGCCAGGTACCCGGCGCGGAAGGCGTCACCGACACCGGTCGGGTCGGCGATGTCGTGCGCGGGCACCGCGGGCACGCGCAACGACCGCGGGCCGTCGATGGCCACGCCTTCCTCGCCGTAGGTGGTGATCCAGGTCCGCACGCGCTCGAGCACCTGGCGCCGCGTCCAGCCGCTGCGTTCCTGCAGCAGGGCGGCTTCGTACTCGTTGGTGAACAGGAACTGCGCGCCGGTGATCAGCTGCCGGGTCTGCTCGCGGTCCAGGGTGGCCAGCTGCTGCGACGGGTCCGCGGCGAACGGCACGTTCAGCTCGCGGCACTGCGCGGTGTGCCGCAGCATCGCCTCGGGGTCGTCGGGGGCGAGCACCGCCAGGTCGATCGGGCCGACGCGGGCCAGGTCGATCTCCTTGGCCTCCACCATCGCGCCGGGGTAGAAGGTGGCGATCTGGTTCTGCACGAGGTCGGTGGTGCAGGTGAACCGGGCGGTGTGCCGCTCCTGGCTGACGTGCACCGCGCTGGTGTCGACGCCGTGGTCGCGCAGCCAGTCGCCGTAGTCGCCGAAGTCGGGGCCGACCGCGCCGGCCAGCCGCGGCGCCAGCCCGAGCCTGCCGAGGCCGAAGGCGATGTTGGCGGCCACCCCGCCGCGGCGGACCTCCAGCCGGTCGGCCAGGAACGACAGCGAGACGCGGTCGAGCCGGTCGGCGAGGAACAGTTCGCTGAACTTCCCCGGGAAGGTCATCAGGTGGTCGGTGGCGATCGAGCCAGCCACGGTGATGCGCACGGTGGTCCTCCCTCAGCCTGGAGGCCCCAGTTTCGGGGGCGGGCGCCGCGGGCCTTCTTTTCGACAATCACATGTGATCTGGGTCACTCTTCTGAAACATCCGGGGGTCGCCTGGCAAAAGACCCAGTGCGGCCGTGGGAACTTCACCGATCCAGCGACCGCGGTCCGAGGTCGTCCGTCCACCCGTCGGGGGTTTGCGCGCGTGGCTGTTGTTGCTCCGGTTCGTCAGCTGCTGCCGCCCGTACTGCCCGCCGCCGCGCCGCCGTGGCCCGGCAGGCGGCTCCGGATGCTGCTGCACGCCACCTGGATCACCGCGCTCGCCGTGGTGGCCGAACTGCGCGTCGGCCGGTTCGGCTTCCACCCGTCCGACCAGGGGTTCGTCCTCGCGCAGAGCTGGCGGATCCTGCACGGGGAGATCCCGCACGCGGACATCGTCTCGGCGCGGCCGCTGGCTTCGGCGCTGCTGCACACCGTGGATTTCTTCGTGCCCGGGCCGTTGTTCGTGGTCTCGGGCGTGCTGTCGATGCTGGAGCTGACCCTGGCCACGGTCGCGCTCGCCGCGCTGGTCACCCGGCGCCCGGTGCTGACCTGGGGGCCCGGTTTCACCGCGCTGGTGGCCGGGGCCGCGCTGGTGAACCTGAACGGCTTCCCGATGATGGCCTGGCACACCATCGACGGCATCGCGCTGATCGCGTGCGGGGCGTGGGCGCTGGACGCGGGCCTGCGCTCGGGCCGCGCGTGGCCGCGGCGGCTCGGGTTGTTCCTGTTCGGGGTGGCCGGGTTCGTCAAGCAGGGGTTCCTGGCCGGGATCGTGCTGGCGGCGGTGTGGTTGCTGCTGCACCCGGCGAGCCGGGCGGGCGCGCTGCGGACCTGGCGGTGGTGGTGGCGGACCGTGGCCGACCTGCTGGTGCTCGGCGCCTTCCCGCTCGCCTACGTCGCGGTGGTGTGGCTCGCGGACGGCTACGAGTCGATGTACGCGCAGGTGGCGACCGGGGTCCCGGCGTACGGGGAGCGGCTGGTCGCGTTCTGGGTGGACGAGTTCTTCTTCACCCCGCACGGCGTTCCGCTGCCGCACACGCCGGTGTCGTTGATCTTCCTGTTCGCGGGGATCGCGGGCCTGCTCATCGTGGTGCGCCTGGTGAAGCGGTGGCCGATGGTGGACCGGGCGCTGGTACTCGCGGGCACCGCGGCGGTGTCGGCGGCGGTGTGGCAGGGCCTGTTCGGGTCGGAGCCGCGCTGGGCGGATGTGCTGTGGTGGTCGGCGGCCGCCGCGCTGGTGGTCGCCACGATCTCCCGGCGGCGCATGCCACCCGCAGCGGTGCTGGTGGTCGCGCTCGGGTACATGATCAGCCTGTCGTGGGGCGTGGACACGCCTTCGCTGCTGGCGGGCAGCCTGGGGCTGACCGCGGTCCTGTGCCTGGTCGAAGGCATGCCGCCGGTGCCGTCGCCGGGTCGCAGGCTCACCGCGCTGGCCGGGGTGGTGGTGCTCGTGGCCGCCGGTGCCGCCGTGGTGCAGCGCCACGACCGCGCGCCGTACCTCGACCTGCCGCGTGCCGCGCTCACCGAGGACCTGGGCACGGTCAACCCCGAAATGCGTGGCGTCATAACGAATCCGGCGACGCACCGGTACGTTTCCCAGCTCAATTCCTGCCTGCGGCAGTTCCCGGCGTCGAAGGTGGCCGTGCTGCCGGACAATGCGTTCGCGTATCCGGTGTTCAGCCTGCGCAACCCGTATCCACTGGAATGGCCGCTGCCACTGGAACTGGTCGGCGACGGGCCGCTGCGGATGATCATGCGCACCGAGGAGCTGAACCGCGAAGGGGACTACCTCGTGCTGTTCCAGACCGTGAAGCCGGAGACACTGGCGGCGGGCGGGACCGTACCGCGCTGGGTCAGCCCGGACGCCCCGATCTTCGACCACGCGGACCTGGAGAACGACATCCGGGCCATCCTCACCGGCCGGCCGATCACCTGCGGCAGCTTCGTCGGCAAATGGGCCCCGGCGCGGTGAATGCTTTTGTTGCGCCCTTTGCAATGGAATTCGGGGATTCCGCGGATTGCGCATTGTGCAATGGTGCTCGCATTCGTGGAAATGGTACTAGACTCGGGTGAATGCACGCCTGGTTGCGGGTCAAGGGCAGGGAGTTCCGGTCGCGGTTGCTGCTCGGCGCGGAACTCTACGATTCGGCGAAACTGATCGGGGAAGTGCTGGAGGCGGGCGGGTGCGACGTCTTCATCACCACGCTCGACCTCGGGTCGGGGCGGGCGGGGGTGGCGTTGTCGGAGCTGGCCAGGTTCGTCGACGTGGACACGTTCACCTGGGTCGGCACCACGTCGTTCGCGCGCAGCGGGGCGGAGGCGCTGAAGACCGCGCGGCTGCTGCACGAGTCGTTCGGCATCGAGATCGTCAAGCTCGACGTCCGTGACGTGGCGAACCTGCCGGACGGCCCGGCCACGGTGACCGTCGCCGAGCAGTTGCTCGCCGACGGGTTCGCCGTGCTGCCGCTGGTCGACGCCGACCCGGGCCTGGTCACCCGGCTCGCCGACGCGGGCTGCGCGGCGGTCCGGGTGGTGGCTTCGCCGGTCGGGAGTGGGCGCGGCATCGTCGACGAACGCGCTCTGCTCTCGGTGCTGGAGGTCGCGACCGTGCCCATCGTGGTCGAATGCGGCATCGGCTCGGTCGCGCACGCCGCCCGAGCCCTCGAACTCGGCGCCGACGCCGTCCTGGTCAACACCGCCGTCGCTACCGCCCGGGACCCGGCAGGCCTCGCCGCCGCCATGCGCCACGCCGTCCAAGCCGGCCGCCTCTCCGCCACCGCCCACTAACCCGACCCCCACGCTCCCGCACCCGAACCCCACGCTCCCGCACCCGAACCCCACGTTCACGCAGCCGAGTTCCACGTTCAGGCACCTGAACCCCACGTTCAGCCAGCCGAACCCCACGTTCGGGGTCAAGGGCGGTGGCCGCCGCTCGCCAGTGGCCGCCCGCGCCGAACGTGGGGTTCGGGCTCCCGAAGGTGGAACTCGGCTGCCTGAGTGTGGGACTCGGGTGCGTGAACGTGGGGTTCGGCTGCCTGAGTGTGCAGTTCGGCCCGCGAGCGTGGGGTTCGGGTGCGGGAGTGTGGGGTTCGGGTTAGTGGGGGGTGTGGGGGCGGAAGAGGTGGCCGGCCAGGGGGACGGCGACGAGGAGGATGCCGGTCCACCAGAGGACGGCGAGCCAGCCGTCGCCGGTGGTGGGCAGGCCGAGCAGGAGGGGGCGCACGGTGTCCATGACCAGGGTGATCGGCTGGTTCTCGGCCACCACCCGCAGCCAGCCCGGCAGGGTGTCCGTCGGCGCGAAGGCGCTCGAGACGTACGGCGCGAACACCAGCATCACGCTCAGCCCGCTCGCGCCTTCCACGGTTTTCGCCACCATGCCGAGGATCGCCGCCAGGAACGCCATCGCCACCGAGAACAACAGCATCAGCCCGGCCACCGCGAGCCAGCCGTCGAGGCCGGCGCGCGGGGTGAAGCCGACCAGCATGCCGACGCCGAGCATCACCAGCGTGGAGATCCCGTTGCGCACCACCGCCGCCGCCACGTGGCCGATGATCACCGCCGAGTTGTACACCGGCATCGACCGCAGCCGGTCGACGAAGCCCTCCGACAGGTCGGACCGCACGGCCGTGGCGGTGGAGGTCGAGTTCATCGACACGCTCAGCACGATCATGCCCGCGATCAGGTAGTCCGCGTAACCGGTCGAACCGGTGTCGATCGCCCCGCCGAACATGTACCGGAAGACCAGCAGGATCATCGCCGGCAGCAGGACCGCGACCACCACCTGCTCCGGGTTCCGCACGATGTGCCGGATCGACCGGCCGATCATCGTCCAGGAATCGCCCAGCGCCCAGCTCACACGCAACGTGGTCATGCCGCACTCGCCTTCTCGCCGCCGCGGCGGCCGGTCACGCTCAGGAACACGTCGTCCAGCGTCGGTTTCTTCACCCGCAGGCTCGCCGGTTCCAGCCCGGCGCCGTCCAGCCGTTCCAGCAGCAGCCGCAGTTCCCGCACACCCGAAATCCGCACCGACAGCAACTCCGTCTGCGGCACAGCCAGTACCGCGCAGGCGCGGGCGGTGTCCGCGGGGTCGTCGAAGGTCAGCTCGGCCCGTTCGTCGCCGACCTTGGCCTTCAGCTCGTCGGCCGAGCCTTCGGCGATCACCTGGCCGTCGTCGAGCACGGCGATCCGGTCGGCCAGCTGGTCGGCCTCGTCCAGGTACTGCGTGGTGAGCAGGATCGTGGTGCCGCCGGTGAGCAGCTGCCGGATCGCCTCCCACATGGTGGTGCGGCTGCGCGGGTCGAGTCCGGTGGTCGGCTCGTCGAGGAACAGCACCGGCGGTGACGTGATCAGGCTGGCCGCGAGGTCGAGCCGCCGGAACATGCCCCCGGAGTAGGTCTTCGCCGGGCGGTCCGCCGCCTCGGTCAGCGAGAACTGCTCGAGCAGCTCGCCTGCGCGGGCCTTCGCGCCACGCCCGAGGTGCTGCAGCCTGCCCATCATGATCAGGTTCTCGCGGCCGGTGAGCAGTTTGTCCACCGCCGAGAACTGCCCGGTCAGTCCGATCGACCGCCGGACCTGCGCCGCCTGCCGCGCCACGTCCAGCCCCTGCACCGTGGCGCGCCCGGCGTCGGCACGCAGCAGCGTGCTCAGGATCCGCACCACGGTGGTCTTGCCCGCGCCGTTCGGGCCGAGCAACGCGAGCATCCGCCCTGGCTCGACCCGCAGGTCAACCCCGGTGAGCACGCGGTGACCGGCGAACGACTTCACCAGCCCCTGCACTTCGATCATGTCCGTCCCCTCAAACTGTGTATTTCATACACGCAATGGTGTAAGTGATACACAGTTCTAGGATGGGCGTCAAGCCGGACGATGGGTGGGAGATGCCGAAGGACCAGGCCAGGCCGAGCAACCTCGAGCTGATGTGGGGGAGCCCCAGACGAACGGCCAGGGGACCCCGGCCCGGGCTCACGCTCGACGAGATCGTGCGCGCGGGCGTGCGGGTGGCCGACGCGGAAGGGCTGGACGCGCTGTCCATGCAGCGCGTCGCCGGCGAACTCGGCTACACCACGATGTCGCTCTACCGGTACGTCTCCGGCAAGGACCAGCTGGTCGCGCTGATGTCCGACATCGCGCTCGGCCCGCCGCCCGAACCGGGCGACGGTGACTGGCGCGAGGAGATCGAGGCCTGGGTCCGCGCGATGTGGGTCGGCTACCGCGAGCACCCGTGGCTGTTGTCGGTGAAGATCGAGGGCCCGCCGGCGGGGCCGCAGGGGATGGCGTGGCTCGAAGCGGCGTTGCGCGCGCTCGAAGGATCGGGGCTGGACACCGGCGAGCGGATCTCGGCGACGATGTTCCTCAACGCCGCCACGTTCAGCCTCGCGCGGCTGTCGATCGACCTCAAACCGATGGAGGACTTCGCCACCGCGCTCACGCTCGGCGCGCAGACCGGGCGCTACCCGATCCTGGCAGGCATGCTCGCCGACGGCACCTTCGAGTCCGTCGGCGCGCCGCAGACCGAGTTCGCGCAGGAGATCCTGCCCGACCTGGAGTTCGGCCTGCGGCGCGTGCTCGAAGGCATCGACCAGTACGTCAGTGCGCGGAAGACCGCGCCCACAGGTTGATGTCGCCCTCCACCGCGTAGCGCTCGATCTCGGCGAGTTCGTCGTCGGTGAACACGAGGTTGTCCAGCGAGCCGACGTTCGCCTCCAGCTGGGCCACGCTGCTGGCGCCGATCAGCACCGAGGTGACCCGCGGGTCACGCAGCGCCCACGCCAGCGCGAGTTGGGCCAGGCTCTGGCCGCGCCGCTGCGCGACCTCGTTCAGCGCGCGGACGCGGGTGAGGTTCTCCTCGGTGAGCATGCCCTCGTTGAGCGCGCCGCCGGTGGCCGCGCGTGAGTCCTCGGGGATGCCGTTGAGGTAGCGATCGGTCAGCAACCCTTGCGCCAGCGGGGAGAACGCGATGCAGCCGGCGCCGGCCGAGTCCAGAGTGGACAGCAGGTCCTGCTCCTCGATCCACCGGTTGAGCATCGAGTAGGACGGCTGGTGGATCAGCAGCGGGGTGCCGAGGTCGCGCAGGATGCGGGCGGCTTCGACGGTCTTGGCCGAGGAGTACGACGAGATGCCGACGTACAGCGCGCGCCCGGAGCGCACGGCGGTGTCGAGCGCGCCGACCGTCTCCTCCAGCGGGGTGTCCGGGTCGAACCGGTGCGAGTAGAAGATGTCCACGTAGTCCAGCCCCATCCGCTCCAGGGACTGGTCCAGTGAGGCCAGCAGGTACTTGCGCGAGCCGAGGTTGCCGTAGGGCCCCGGCCACATGTCGTACCCGGCCTTGGTGGAGATGACCAGTTCGTCCCGGTACGGGCGGAAGTCCTCGGCCAGTAGCCTGCCGAAGTTGAGCTCCGCGGAGCCGTAGGGCGGGCCGTAGTTGTTGGCCAGGTCGAAATGGGTGATGCCGAGGTCGAAGGCCCGGCGGCAGATGGCGCGCTGGGTCTCGAACGGCCGGTCGTGGCCGAAGTTGTGCCACAGGCCGAGCGAGACCGCGGGCAGGTGGAGCCCGCTGCGCCCGCTCCGCCGGTAAACCATGGAGTCGTACCTGTCGGCAGCCGCGATGTAAGTCACCGCCCGAGCCTACGGCCTCCGCCCCGGATCCGTGGACCGTCCACGATGGACTTCACGGCCGCCGTCGCAGCACCTCCAGCGTCCGCACCGCGCGTTCGTACTCCTGGCGCAGCGCCGTGCGGCGCTCGGTGATCCAGTGCTCACCGGGCATGCCTTCGAGGAAGTCGCCTTCGTAGGCCTCGACCGCGGTGCTCAGCCACTTCGCCGGGGCCAGGTCGGCGTCGCGCAGGGCGGCCCGGAACCGGTCGACGTCGAAGTCGCAGCCGAGTTCCCGGTTGAAGCGGTACCGCCCGTCCGCGTAGGTCACCCAGCCCGGCTGCCGCAGCGCCCGGCGCAGGTGGTGCAGCGTGGTGTGGAAGTTGTTGCGGACCTGGGCGGCGGTCGACCACGGCCACAGCGCGCGGGTGATCCGCTCCTTGGTGCAGTCGGTCTCGGTGAGCAGGAAGTACAGCAGTTCACGGGGTTTGGCGAAGGTCCAGTCGGCGGCCAGCAGCGGTTCGGTGCCGAGGCACACCTCCGCCCGCCCCAGCGCGAACACCCGCAGCGGTGGGTCCACCACCCGCGTGACGGCGTGCACCGCGTGCTCGTCCAGTTCCGCGCGGATCACCTCGTCGGCCGTGCCACCGGACCACAGCTGCGCGAACCGCGGCCGTGGCACGGTCGCGCGCGCGGACGCGAGGGCCCGCTCCCGGGCCGGGCGTTCGACGGGCGGCACCCGGGCGCCGGTCAGCATCCGCAGCTCGGCGGCGGCACCGAGCAGCCGGATCGCGTGCTCGGGCTCGCGCGTCGCCAGTGCGACAGAAGCCAGCGCTTCCAGCACGCTGGCGACTCGCCAGCGTGCGTTGAGCGCGTGGTGGTTGCGCAGGCTCGTGCGCAGCAACCGGCGTGCCGTCGTGGTGTCGGCCTCGTGCAGCGCGAGCAGGCCGAGCTGGCTGAGCGCCCACGCCTTGCCGTCCCGCCACGCCGTTTGATCGGCTTCGGCGAAGCTGCGCGAGAGCAGTTCGTGAGCCGAGCCGTGCTCACCGCGGTGCAGCGCGACCGCGCCCAGGCCGAGCAGGGCCCGCGCCCGCGCGCGCTTCGCCCGCGGCTCTGGCTGCGCCTTCGCCAGTGCCTCCGCTCCGGCGCACACCATGCGCGCGGCGCGGAAGTCACCACGCAGCCAGGAGATCAGGCCGAGCTGGTTCAGCGATTCCGCGGTCCAGAGCGGGTCGGCCAGGCGCATCGCGAGCCGCCTGCTCTGCGTGTGCCGGGCGTACGCGGCCGGGTAGTCACCGAGTTCGAGCGCGGCGTCGCCGAGCGCTTCGAGCACGATCCCGGCGTTGCGGGTGTCCCCGTGCCGCGCGCAGAGCGCCAGCGCCTCGGTCAGCACGTCGGCTGCCTGCTCGTGAGCGCCCGACAACCGTGCGGTGTCCCCGAGCGTCAGCAGGTGGTCCAGACGGGCCCGGTCCGGGGCGGGGAGCGGGAGCCCGGCGGCGACGGTTTCGCTGGCGAAGTACTCCCGCACCACGCGCAGCAGCCGGAACCGCGTCCGGCAGCGGACCACCAGCGCCGCGCCGGTCAGCCGGGCCATCGCGGCGGTGGGGTCCGGGCACCCGGCACCGGCCAGCTCCCGCACCGCGCGGATGGTGAACAGCCCGGGGAACACGGTCAGCCTGCTCAGAAGTTGCCGGTCGGCGGGGCTCAGCCGGACCACCGCGGCGGTGAGCGCGCCACGCACCCCGGTCACCCGGTGGCGATCACCACCGGTGGCCACGGGTTGCCCGGTTACCGTCATCGGAAGCACCTCGTGCGGGATCGCGCTGTGATCTCCACCTTCTGCATCAGCGGGCTCGTCCGGTATCGGGGGATTCCCCCATCCGGCTTCCCCGTTACCGGGCGGTGGGTGACCATGAGGCCGTGGGTGATCGAACACCGCCGGCCGGCCGCGCGGCCGAGCTGGCGGTAGTGGACCGGGTGCTGGCCGGCCGGGGACCGGCGGCGCTGGTGGTCACCGGCGAACCCGGGATCGGCAAGAGCGGCCTGCTCGCCGAACTGGCCGCGCGGGCGGGTCCGGCGCTGGTGCTCCGCGGTGCCGCCACCGAGTTCGAGAAGCGCGAGCCGTTCGCGGTCTTCGTGCACGCCGTCGATCCGTTCCTCCGGTCACTGGGCGACGCGGAGCGCTCGGCCCTCGGTTCCGCCGCGGAGCTGTGGCCGGTGTTCCCCGCTTTCGGCCCGCCTCCCGGCCGCGCGCCCGGGCGGGCGCGCACCCACCGGGCAGTATCCGCGTTGCTGACCCGGCTCGCCGGGCAACGGCCGTTGGTGCTGGTCCTCGACGACCTCCAGTGGGCCGACGGCGCGTCCATCGATCTGTTCGGCCACCTCGTGCGCCAGTTGCCGGACGGGCCGGTGCTGCTCGCCGGGGCGATGCACCCGGCTCGCAGCCCGGAGCGGCTGCGGCTGCTGCTCGACCTGGCGCGCCCGGACAGCGCCTTCGAAGAACTGCCGCTGGCACCGTTGACCGTCGAGGCGGCCGCCGAGCTGCTGCCCGACGCGGATCCGGCGACGGTGGCCGCGCTGCACCGCGAATCCGGCGGGAATCCGTTCTACTTCCGTGCCCTCGCCGAGGAGAACGGGACGGACGTGCCGCCGGTGGTCCGCACGGCGGTGGCGGCGGAACTGCGGAGCCTGCCGCAGCGGGCGCGACTCGCCGCGTGGGCGGCTTCAGTGGCCGGAGAGCCGTTCGAACCCGGCTTGGCGGGGGAGATCGCCGAGTTGCCGTCCGGGGAGTTCCTGGCCGCGCTCGACGAACTGGCCGCCGCCGACCTGGTGCGCCCGGCCGGGACGCGGTTCTGCTTCCGGCACCCGATCGTCCGCCGGGCGGTGTACCAGGTGGCGGGGCCGGGCTGGCGACGCGCGGCACACGGGCGGGCGGCGGAGGTCCTCGCCGCCCGGGGCGCCGGGCTGCTCACCAGGGCGGAACACGTCGAACGCAGTGCCGTGGCCGGTGACTTCGCGGCGGTCGACCTGCTGGCGGAGGCAGGGGACGCGGCGTCGCCCGCCGAAGCGGTGCGCTGGTTCGGTGCCGCCCTCGAACTGGTGCCGACCGGGGACGCGCACCGGCAGCGACGCCAGGAGTTGTTGTCCCGCTTGACTGTCTGCGCGGGCATGGCGGGCAGGCTCGAGGAGAGCAGGCGAGCGGCGGACGAACTGCTCACGTCGGTACCGCACTCGCCCGCACGAACCCGGCTCGTCGCCTTCCGGTCGTTCGTCGAATGCGCTTCGGGCGGGCACGAACGCGCGCGGGTGCTGGTGGACCGCGAACTCCGCGCGCTGCCACGGGAGTCGTCCGCCTGCCGGGCCGCGCTGCGGGTCGAACTGGCTGCCACGGCGTTCATCCGCGCCGATCACGCGGAACTGGAACGGCACGCGGGCGCCGCCTTGGCCACGACGGCCGTCACCGATCCGGTGCACGCGGGCGCGGCCGCGTTGCTCGCCCGCGGCCAGTACGCGCAGGGCCGGATCGCGGAGGCGGCGGCGACGCTGGACCGCGCGGCGGCCGCGGTCGACGGCATGACCGACGAGGTGCTGTCGTCCCGGCTCGGCGTGTGCCTGCCGCTGGCGCTCACCGAAGGCGAACTGGACCGGCCGGAGGACGCGATCCGGCACGCCAGCCGAGGTCTGGAGTTGGCGCGTGCGTCCGGTCAGGTGCTGGTCACGCCCCTGTTGTCGACCACGCGCGCGGCCGCGCACGCCCTGCACGGCCGTCCCGTCGAGGCGCTCGACGACGCGACCGAGGCCTACGAACTGTGCCGCGCCAACGGGAGCCGGTACGGCGCGGCGCTGGCGCTGTGCGTGAGCGGGCAGGTGCAGATCTGGCGTGGTCAGGTGAGCACCGCGGTCGCGTTCGCCGAAGAGGCGCTGGCGATGGGCCGGGAGTCGGGCGCGGCGGTCCTGCTGGCGAGCGCGGGCGTCTGTTACGCGGAAGCGCTGCACGCCGCCGGGCGTTTCGCCGACGTGGAACCGGTGCTGCTGGAGACGACCGGGAACTTCGAGCTGGTGGACCGGCCGTGGTGGTCGCGGCTGTACCTGGTGTTGATCCGCGCGGCGTTGTCGCTGGGCGACCGGGGGAAGGCCGAAGACCTGCTCGGGCGGGCCCGAGAGGCCGTGGACGGCATTCCGCTGGCGTCGCGCCAGGCGGCCGTGCGGTACGCGGAGGCGTTGGTACTGCTGGATTCGGGGAAGTTCCCCGCGGCCGCCGACGCCGCCTTCGAAGCGCTCGACCTCGCCGAGAAGGTGGACAGCCAGGTGCAGGCGGGGCAGGCGCGCATCGCCGCCGGACGGGCGCTGGCCGCCAACGGCGACCGGGACCGCGGCCTGGCCGAACTGCTGCGGGCCGAGGGCGACATGGCGGCGCTGGGCGCCCAGCGCCTGCGTGATCACGCCGTGCGCGAGCTGCGCCGGTTCGGCCGCCGGGTGCCCCGCCCGGCGCACGGCTCGGGCGCCACGCTGAGCCACCGCGAACACGAGATCGCGCACCTGGTGGCGACCGGGCGCACCAACCGCGAGATCGCCGCTCAGCTGGTGATCAGTGAGAAGACCGTGGAGACGCACGTGTCGCGGATCCTGCGAAAGCTGCGGGTCCCCTCCCGCGCCGCCGTCGGCCGGGCATTATGACCGCCATGGCGCGCAAGGTGATCGACATCCGCTCCGAGTTCCCCGCCACGCCCGCGCAGCTCTACGCGGTGTTGCGTGACGGGGCCCGGTGGCCGGAGCTGACCCCGCTCGGCTCGTTCGAACTGCACCGGCCGGGCGAGGACGAACCCGAAGGCGTCGGCGCGGTCCGCCTGTTCCGGACACCGCCGTTCGCCAGTTACGAGCGGATCGTCGAGCTGGTGCCCGATCGCCGGTTCGGCTACACCCTGCTGCGGGGGTTGCCGCTGCGGGACTACCGCGTCGACGTCGAGCTGACGCCGGTCGGCGGTGGCGCGGAGGTGCACTGGCACTGCGAGTTCACCCCGAAGATCCCCGGTACCGGTTGGTTCTTCCGGTGGTTCCTCGGGTCCTTCCACGCCAAGGTGGTCGCCGGACTGGGCCGGGGCGCGACCGCTTAGGCGACCTGCGTCGCGATCCACTCGCGCAGGGTCACCGGCTCGCGGCCGATCAGCTTGGTCAGCTCGGGCGACGGCAGGTCGAGGTCGCCGCCGGCGATCGCGCGGTTGGAGTCGACCAGCACCTCGATCACCGGCGCCGGGAGACCGGCCGCGGTGAACTGCTCGACGGCCTGCTCGTCGGTGATCGCGGTGAAGGTGATCTCCCGGCCGGTGGCCTCGGTCAGCGCCGCCGCCCAGTCCGTCCCGGAGTAGGAAACCGGCGCGCCCAGCTCGTAGATCGCGTTCTCGTGCCCGTCGCCGGCCAGCACCGCGGCTGCGGCTTCGGCGTACTCGGAGCGCGTCACGGGCGCGGTCCGGCCGTCGCCCGCCGAGCTGGCGACTGTGCCCGTGGCCAGTGCCGCGGCGATGGTGCCGAGGTTGTTCTCGAGGTACCAGTTGTTGCGCAGGTTCGTGTAGGTCAGGCCGCTGGCCTTGACGAGTTCCTCGGTCGGCGCGTGGGTGCGGGCGAGCAGCATGCCGCTGGTGTCCGCCTTGGTCAGCGAGGTGTAGACGAGGTGGCGGACCCCGGCGCGCTTGGCCGCGTCGATGGCGTTGCGGTGCTGGGTGACGCGGTGGTCGGAGGCGTCGCCGGTGGAGACGAGCAGCAGCTTGTCCGCGCCCGCGAACGCCGCGTCGAGCGTTTCGGGCCGGTCGAAGTCCCCGTGGCGCACGTCCACGCCCAGGTCCCGCGCCTTGGCCGGTTCGCGGACGCTCACCGCGACCTCGCTCTTGTCGACCCGCTTGAGCAGGTGCTCGACCACCAGTCGTCCGAGCTGGCCGTTGGCCCCGGTGACCACGATCGTCATGGTGTGCTCCCTAGTCCTGGATTGCCTGTTCGCCGGGGTCAACGGCAGCGTCGCGCCAATGATTCCGTTCGGAGAGTAATGACTTTGAAGTCAGTGACTCTCTGTGGGAGAGTATTGGCATGACCTCCTTCCTGCCCGATCCGTACGACCGCGACTGCCCGACCCGGCAGCTGCTCGACCGCATCGGTGACCAGTGGACGGTGCTGATCGTCGGGACGCTCGGCGGTGGCCCGCTGCGGTTCACCGAGATCGGGCGGCGGGTGCAGGGCATCTCGCAGAAGATGCTCACCCAGACGCTGCGGGCCCTGGTCCGGGACGGAATCCTGGAGCGGCGCATGTACGCGGAGATCCCGCCGCGGGTCGAGTACGAACTGACCGACCTGGGCCGTGACCTGGCCGAACCGCTGTCGATGCTGGCCGAGTGGGCGAAGGCGCACATGGGCCGGGTGCAGGAAGCCCGGGAGTCCTACGACCGCGCTTCCTGACCGGGGCCGGAGCGGCTCAGGGCAGCAGACCGGCTTCGTGGGCCAGCAACCCGGCCTGGGTGCGGTTGCCGCAGTCCAGTTTCACCAGCATGCGCGAGACGTAGCTCTTCACCGTCGCCTCCGAGAGGTGGAGCCGCCTGGCGATGTCCGCATTGGACAGTCCGGAACCCAGGCAGGTCAGCACCTGCACCTCCCGTTCCGACAGGGCGGTCAGCCGCTCGCGGGCGCGTTCGGTGCGCCGGTGGTCGCCGGCGGAGGCGGCGACCAGGCGCCGGGCGGCCTCCGGGGAGAGCACGGTGTGGCCGTCGGCGGCGACCCGGACCAGGCTGATCAGGTCCTCCGGCGGGGTCGACTTGACGAGGAAGCCCGCGGCACCCGCGCGCAGGGCGCGGATCACGTAGCTGTCGGCGTCGAAGGTGGTCAGCGCGACCACGGCGGGCGGGTCCGGCAGTTCGGCGATGCGCCCGATGGCGGTGAGACCGTCGACGCCGGGCATGCGCAGGTCCATCAGCACCACGCGCGGCCGGTGGCGGATCACCGCTTCGACCGCCTCCGCGCCGTCGCCGGCCGAACCGGCGACCTCGATGTCCGCGGCGGAGGACAGGATGGTGGTCAGGTGCGCGCACACCATCGGCTCGTCATCGACGACGACTACCCGGATCATCGGCGTGAACTCTCTGCCGTGGGAACGTAGGCGGGCAGTATCGCACCGGCCTCGAAGCCGCCGCCCGGGACCGGCCCCGCCCGGAACGAGCCGCCGAGCAGTTCGACCCGCTGGCGCAACCCGGCCAGCCCGGTCCCGGAGCCGCTGCCCGCGAGCACCGGATCCGGCGCCTTCCCGGCCGGGCCGTTGGCCACGTCGATCCGGATGCCGTCGGGGCGGTACCGGATGCGGACGTCGACGGTGGACCCCGGCGCGTGCTTGCGCACGTTCGTCAGTGCTTCCTGCACGATCCGGTGCGCGGTACGGGAAATCGTCGGGGACAGCTGTGCCGGGTCGCCGTCGAGGTCGAGCCGGACCGCGATGCCGACCGACTCGGATTCGGCAGCCAGCGCCTCCAGCGCGGCGACATCGGCCGCCGCGTCGGCCAGCTCCGCGGCTGGACGGTCCACTTCGGACTGCGGGGTGCGCAGCACGCCCACCAGGTCCCGCAGTTCGTCGAGCGCCCGGGTGCCCGCGGCGCGGATGTCCTCGGCGGCCGAGCGCACCGAATCGTCGGCGGAGCTGACCCCGAGCGCGCCGGCGTGCAGCACCATCAGGCTCAGCTGGTGGGTGACCACGTCGTGCATCTCCGAGGCCAGCCGCCGCCGTTCCTGCGCCCGCGCCTGCTCGGCCAGCAGGTGCTGCTCGCGTTCGGCCCGCTCGGCGCGGTCGCGCAAGGACTGGAGCAACTGCTTGCGTGCCTCCGTGTACAACACGAACAGGGCCGGCAGCACCGTGCTGACCAGGCCGAACGGCGTGGTGTCCCACCTCGGGGCCCAAGCCCGCGTGGCGATCAGCGTGAGCACCGCGACCAGCGTCAGCGCCACCCGCCGGTCCAGCACGCGGATCATCGCGCCCACCAGGATCGGCGTGATGGTGGGCACGGTGGCCAGGGTGAGCGGTTCGGTCGGCGACAGCAGGCCGGGCGCGAACAGGTCACCGGCCAGCATCGCCAGCGCCCCGGCCACGCCGAGGCCCACCACCGTGCGCGGGAACCGCCACACCACCAGCAACGACAGGTCGAGCACCAGTTGGAGCACCAGCCCGGCGTGCGGACCCGCCCAGCCGGTGGTCTTCGGCCCGGCCAGGTACAGCGTGAGGTCCAGGCACACGAAGAGGAACGAGGTGACGGTCAGCGACACCACGTCGGCTTTGGTCAGGGGCGGCACCGGTCTCACCAGCTCACGGTAGCCAGTGGCGGCGGGCTCCGCTGCCCCACTTCGGCCAGTCCCGGATCAACCAAAGTTGATTGCCTTGCCCACCAAGGCCCGTATCGCCGCGACCTCGTCACGCGGTGTCCTTGAGGGGTGATCGAAGCAAGGGAACTCGTCAAGAAGTTCGGTGGCACGGTCGCGGTGGACGGGCTGTCGTTCGACGTCCGGCCCGGGGTGGTCACCGGCTTCCTCGGCCCGAACGGCGCCGGGAAGTCCACCACCATGCGGATGGTGCTCGGCCTCGACCGGCCCACCCGCGGCGTGGTGACCGTCAACGGGAAGTCCTCTGTGGATCTCCCGGCGCCACCGCAGGAGGTCGGCGCGGTGCTCGACGCGAAGGCCGTCCACAGTGGACGCAGTGCGCACGCGCACCTGAAGTGGATGGCGCAGGCGGGTGGGATCCCGGTGCGCCGGGTGGACGAGGTGCTCGGCCAGGTCGGCCTGACCTCGGTGGCGGGCAAGCGGGCCGGGGACTTCTCGCTCGGCATGTCCCAGCGCCTCGGCATCGCGGGCGCGCTGCTCGGCGATCCGGCCACGCTGCTGTTCGACGAGCCGGTCAACGGCCTCGACCCCGAGGGCATCCAGTGGATCCGCACGCTGATGCGGGACCTCGCGGCGCAGGGGCGCACGGTGTTCGTTTCCAGCCACCTGATGAACGAGATGGAGGAAACCGCCGACCACGTGCTGGTCATCGGCCGCGGAAGGCTCATCGCCGACCTGCCGATCACCGAACTGACCTCGCGCAGCGCGCACGCCCACGTCCGGGTGCACGCACCGGAGGCCGCGCGGCTCGGCGGACTGCTGACCGAACACGGCGGCCAGGTGCGGCGGGAAGCCGAAGGCGTGCTGCTGGTGACCGGACTCGACGCGGCGTGGATCGGGGATTTCGCGCTGGCACAACGGATCGCCGTGCACGAGCTGACCACCGTCCGCGCCAGCCTCGAGGCCGCGTTCCTCGAACTCACCGCCGGTGCCGCGCAGTACTCAACCCAGCGCGAGGAAATCGCTGAAACCGCGCGGGCACTGGCCGAAGAAGGGAGCCGATGATGCGGGTGCCGGACCTCCGCTCGACGATCGCCGCCGAGTGGACCAAACTGCGGTCGGTCCGCTCCACCTGGCTGGCCCTGGCGCTGGCCCCGGTGGTCGCGATCGGGCCGACCGCCCTGTTCTCCGCCGCCGTCGCCGCCGGCCACGCCTCGCTCAGCCCGCCGGAGCAGCTCGCGTTCGACCCGGTCGGCAACGGGCTCGTCGGCCTCGGGCTGGCGTTGATCCTGTTCGTCGTGCTCGCGGTGAACGCCACCGCACCCGAGTTCTCCAGCCGGATGATCGCGGTCTCCCTGGCGATCACCGCCCGGCGCGGCCGGTTCCTGGCGGCCAAGGCGCTGGTGGTCGCCGCGGTCTCGGCCGTGGCCGGACTGGTCTGCGCGGTGGTGACCTTCGTGGTGAGCCAGGCGATCTTCGCCGGTGCGGGGGTGCCGTCCGCCGGTTTCGGCGACCCCGGCGTGGTGCGGATCCTGCTCGGCTGGGGCCTGCAGATGGTGTTGTTCAGCCTGCTGGGCGTGCTGGTCACGGTGTTGCTGCGCAGTGCGGCCGGCGCCATCGCGACGCTGCTCGGGCTGGTCTACCTGCCCGCGATCTTCGGGCCGATGCTGCCCGCCTGGGTGACCGAGTACGTCCTGCGCTACCTGCCGTCGGCCACCGCGGACAGCTTCACCGGCAACGGCACCGGGAACCTTCCGCTCTGGGCGGCCGGGCTGGTGATGGCGGCCTGGGTCGGTCTGCTGTGGACGGTGACCCGGTACGTGCTCGGCGTCCGGGACGCGCGGTGAACCGCATCGCGTGGGTGCCGGTGCTCGTGGTCGCGGCGCTGACGACGGCCGCTCTGCTCTACAGCAGCGCGCACTACGGCCACGGGTTCGACGAGCTGTACTTCATCGTCGCCGGGCAGGACCACCTCGCCTGGGGCTACTTCGACCAGCCGCCGCTGGTGCCGTTCGTGGCCGGGCTGCTGGACAGCTGGTTCCCCGGTTCGCTGGTGATGCCGCGGCTTCCGGTCACGCTGGCCGCGGCGGGCGGGGTCGTGGTCACCGCGTTGATCGCCAGGGAACTCGGCGGGGGACGGGCGGCCCAGGTGACGGCGGCGGCGACCTACGCCGCCTCGGGCGCGGTGGTGATCTCGCACTGGATCGCCACCTACACCCTCGACCCGTTCCTGTGGACGGTGCTCACCTGGCTGGTGGTCCGCTGGGTCCGCACCCGCGACGACCGGCTGCTGCTCTGGGCGGGCGTGGTCACCGCGGTGTCGCTGCAGGTGAAGTTCCTGGTACCGGCGTTCTGGGGACTGGTGCTGCTCAGCGCGCTGGTCTTCGGGCCGCGGTCGCTGCCGTCGCGGCCGAAGCTGTGGCTCGGCGCCGGGATCGCCGTGCCGGCCACCGTGCCGACGCTGGTGTGGCAGGCCGCCCACGACTGGCCGTACCTGAACATGAGCGAGGTGGTCGCGGCGGAATTCCCCGGCGCGTGGCCGTTCCTGCGCGACGGGGTGCTGCTCGCCGGGATCGGGGTCGGCGCACTGGCTTTCGTGTTCGGCGTGTTCCGGTTGTTGTTCCTGGCCGAGTACCGCTTCCTGGGGGTAGCGGTACTCGGCCTGGTGGCGGCGTTCCTGCTCGCGAGCGGGCGCAGCTACTACCTGCTGGGCGTGTTCGCGCTGCCGTTCGCGGTGACCGCGGTGACGCTCTGGCAGCGGCCGGGGGTGCGGTGGCGCCCGTTCGTGGTGTGGCCGCCGTACCTGCTCTCCGGCACGGCGGCGCTGGCGATGCTGCCGATCTACCCACCGTCCGTTGTGGACAAGATGCCCACCTCCTGGGGCCCGTTCGTGCTCGGCTCCAGCTTCGCGGCGGGGGAGCGGCCGCAGGGGGAACTGGGACGGATCGGCGCGTCGGTCTTCGCCTCACTGCCACCGGACCAACGCGCGAAGACAGCCGTCTTCTCCGACCTGTACCCGTTCGCGGCTTCCGTCGAGTACTTCGGCACCTCGCGCGTGTACAGCGGACACCGCGGCTACTGGTACTTCGGCGCGCTACCCGGTACCGCGGAGAACGTCCTGTTCGTCGGCCTCGACCCGTCGCGCCTGCGCCCCCACTTCGCCAGCGAAGTCGCCTTGACGGACGACCTGGTCTGGCTCCTCGAAGGCCGCCAATCTCCCTGGCCCGCCTTATGGCCAGCATTCAGAACCCAATGAGCCCCCCGGTGGACACGAATGTGGCTTTGGGGGCGGAATCCGCCCCCAAAGCCACATTCGTGTCCACCCGGATGCGCCGAACCCCACGTTCAGGAAGCCGAGTTCCACGTTCAGGAAGCTGAACTTCACGTTCGGACAGACGAGTCGCACGTTCATGACTTCGATCCAGTCAAGTTGGAGGGGTGCAATGAGTTCACCGAGAGAGCTTTCCTTGCCTGCGAGGGTGTATCTGCTGTCGTGTCGCGGTGGAAGGGTGCCGGATCGGCAGCGCGTGGGCTATCTGGTCCGGGCCGCGGCGCTGACCGAACTGCTGCTGTGCGGGCGGATCCTCGATCACGACGGGCTCGTCGGCGCGGTGCCCGGCGGTTCCACCGGGGACGCTGTGCTGGATGAGGTGCTCGGGCAGATCGTCGAAGGCGGGTCGCGGAAGTGGCGGCACTGGGTCCGCAAGGACCACCGGCGGGCGCTGGACTCGGTGGAGGAGCAGCTTTCCGCCGAGCGCGCGATCGTGCTGACGCGTACGCGCGTGTTCCGCCTGCGCCGGGTCGAAGCCCGGGACACCGCGAGCGTGGAACGCCTGCGCGCCACCGTCGACAAAGCGCTACGCGGCAATGGCGCGGTGTCGCAAGAGGACGCCGCGCTCGTCGCCCTGGTGGCCGCCGTCGAACTGAAGGGTGTGGTGCCAGGGCGGGAGCGGCGACGGAATAAGGAGCGCCTGCGGGAGCTGGAAGAACACGGTGGCGCGGCGATCCCGGCGCTGCGCAAGGTGTTCAAGGAACTGCGGCAGGCCCGCACCGCCACAGTCGCCGCGAACGGAAATTCGAGCTAGCGCACGGTCATTCGGCCTGTACGACGAAGAACAGGAAGGTCGGGAAGGTGTCGAGCAGGTGGAAGTCGTCGGGGAACTTCTCGCGTGCGGCCGGTACCGGGTGGGGTTCGCTGACGACGTCGATCCGGAAGCCCGCTGCGGTGAAGGCGTCGGTCATCCGGTGCAGGGGCTGGTTCCAGAATCGCAGCTGGGCGGTCCGGCCGCCCATGGTCCACTCTTCGGTCCAGTCGTAGGTCTCGAAGTAGTCGGGCCTGGGGCCGGACTGGCGGTGCAGGAGGTTCATCGCCATGGGGTGGTTGACCGAGGCGATGAGCCGTCCGCCGGTGCGCAGCACGCGCCGCATCTCGGCGAGCGTGGGTCCCCAGTCGCGCAGGTAGTGCAGCACCAGGGACGCGATGACGTCGTCGAACGAGTCGTCAGGGAAGGGCAGCGGATCTGCCAGGTCGGCGACCCGCAAGTCCGCGTCCGCACCGAGCCGCTGCCGGGCCTGCTCCAACATCCCCGCGCTGGCCTCGATGCCGGTCACGGTGGCGCCTCGCGCACGCAATTCCGCGAACAACGGCCCCGAGCCACAACCGGCGTCAAGGATCCGCCGACCGGCCACGTCCCCGGCGAGCGCCAATGCCGCGGGACGCTCGTAGTAGGCGTTCATCAGGCTGTTGTCGTTCTCGGCCGTGTAACCCTCGGCGAGACTGTCGTAGCCGTCAGCGGGCGGGGCGTCCTGGGTCATGCCTCCGATCGTGGCACAACCCGCCGTCACCGCGGATCAGGCGCGGAACAGCCGGTCGAGGTGGTAGTCGATGGTGGCCATCACTTCCTCGGCCGGGCGTTCTTCCAGGATGACCGTGGTGCGCAGCGAATCGGCCATGCTCCACAGGATGTGGGCCTCCTGCACCGGGTCGCGGTCGGGGGCGACGTCGCCCGCTTCCTGCGCGGTGCCCAGCAGTCCGGCGAAGAAGTCGATCAGCTTCGGCGAGCCTTCGGTGATCACCTTGCGCATGTCCGGCTCGGTCAGTGCGCGGATGAAGAAGGCGACCTCGATCAGCAGCTCGGCGCGGGTGGTTTCGTCGACCGGCAGCAGTTCCGCCAGGCAGGTCCGCAGGATCTTCCTCGGCGACGGGTGTTCCTCGACCGCCAGCACCCGCTCGGTGATCCGCTTCTCCCGTTCGCCAGCCTGGTGTTCCAGCGCGTAGAGCAGCATTTCGTCCTTGGACCGGAAGTAGTGCTGCACCGCGCCCATGGACAGCCCGGCCTCCGCGGCCACCTGCCGCAGGCTCACCGCCTCCAGCCCGCGGGTGGTCGCCAGGCGCAGCAAAGCCTCGGCGATCCGCCGGCGCCGATCGTCCCGGTCGACTCGTCTGGGCACTGCGTTCCTCCCCCGCCGGCCGCGTTGCCCGCTGCCGCGCCCCTCCTTTACGATGCGATCGCATTGTAAACATGGGGACAGGGGAAGTGCCATGTCGGGGACGGTGCGGCTGCGGCCGCCGAGCAAGGAGCTGAACCCCCGGGTGATCGGCTGGTGGCGCGTGCACACCGCGCTGACGTTCGGGATCCCGGTGCTGGTGCTGGTCGTGCTGGGGGTGTGGCTCAGCGGGGCCCGGTTCTGGCTGCTGCTGCCCGCGGTGGTGCTGGCGGTGATCGGGCTGCCGTTCACCGTGCTGATGCCGCTGTGGTGGTACCGCGTGCACCGCTGGGAGGTCACCGACACCGCGGTCTACGTGCGGACCGGGTACTTCTGGCAGGAGTGGCGGGTCGCGCCGATGTCACGCATCCAGACCGTGGACACCCTGCGAGGCCCGTTGCAGCAGGGGTTCAAGCTGGCCACGGTCACCGTCACCACGGCGTCGTCGAAGGGCCCGATCAAGATCGAGGGACTGGACCACGAACTCGCCGCGGACCTGGCGCAGCAGTTGACCGAGACCACGCAGGCCACGCCGGGTGACGCGACATGACCGTGCCGGAAACCGCCGAGCCGTGGCGGAAACTCGACCGGCGCACGATCTACGTCAGCGCGCTGGCGCTGGCCGGGGTGGCCGTCGGCGCGGGGGTGCCGACCGGGATCGGGATCGCCTCGGGCTCTTCGCCGTGGGTCGCGCTGGCCTGGGTGCTGCCCGGCGCCGTGCTGCTGATCGTCGTCGGCACGGTGGCCGACTACCTGCGCTGGCTCAAGACCCGCTACCGGATCGGGCCCGAGCGCGCCGAACTGCACACCGGGGTGCTGCTGGTGAAACGCCGTTCCCTGGCCAGGGAACGGATCCGCAACGTCGACCTGACCGCGAACCCGCTGCTGCGCGTCTTCGGGCTGGTCACGGTGAAGATCGGCACCGGGGAACAGAGCCAGGGCGGCGAAAGCACGCTCGTGCTGAACCCGGTGACCAAGCACGAAGCCGACCGGCTGCGCCGGGAACTGCTGGACCGAGCGTCCACTGTGGACGCACGGCCGGGGGTGGACGGCACGCTCGCCCGGCTCGACCCGGCCTGGATCCGGTACGCGCCGGTCTCCTTCGTCGCCCCGGCGCTGGGCCTGGCCGCCGGTGGCGCGGTGATGCAGGTGTCGGACTGGATCGGCTTCCAGGACGGGTTCGTCCGCTGGATGATCAGCCTGTTCGCCGGTTTCCCGCTGGTGGCGGCGATCCTGGTGCTCGCGGCCATCCTGCTGGTGGTCGGGCTGATCGGCTCGCTGGTGCTGTTCGTCGAGATGTGGTGGAACTACCACCTCGAGCGCGAACCCGGTGGCACGCTGCGCGTCCGCCGCGGCCTGCTGACCACCCGGTCGATCTCGATCGAGGAACGGCGGCTGCGCGGGGTCGAGGTGGTCGAACCACTCGGCACCCGGCTCGCGGGCGCGGCCAGGGTGGACGCCGTGGCGACCGGCATGGTGCAGCGCAAGGAGGACGACAAGACCGACAACAAGACGCTGCTGCCCGCCGCACCCAAGGCGCTGGCCGACCAGATCGCCGCGGTGGTGCTGCGGGAGGAACGGTCGCCGACCGAGGCCGCCCGGCTCATCTCGCACCCGATCGCCGCGCGCGGACGGCGGCTGCGGTGGGCGATCGGCACCGTGGTCGTCCTCTGCGCCGTGCTCGCCGGGCTCGGTCTGCTGCTCACCGACGTGTTGCTGCACCTCGCCTGGATCGCCGCGGTGGTCGGCCTGCCGATCGCGGTGGTGCTGGCCTTCGACGCCTACAAGGCGCTCGGGCACGGCATCTCCGGTGACTACCTGGTGGCCAGGGCGGGGACCGTGCGGCGGGCCACGGTGGCGCTGCAACGCGACGGCGTGATCGGCTGGACGGTCAAGCAGTCGATCTTCCAGCGCCGGGCCGGGCTGATCACGCTGACGGCCACCACGGCGGCGGGCAGCGGCGGGTACGACGTGCTCGACGCGGGGGAGGGCGAAGGGCTCGCCTTCGCCGACGAGGCGGTCCCCGACCTGCTCGGCCCCTTCCTCGAGCGTGCTTAGGCGCTGTCCTGCGGGTTTGGTCGATGGGCTTCGTGATCCAGGTGGTTCCTGGCGGTGCGGGCGATTCGGCCTCGTACTGGCCGTACTAGGCCGAACTCGCCCGTGCCGTCAGGGGCCGCCTGGGTGCGGAGAGCGCGATCTTGACCCGCAGGACAGTGCCTAATGTGGGGGCATGCGTAGTGCGTTCGGGGAGCGGTTCGAGGTCCCGCCCGGTTATCTGAACACGCCCAGCATCGGCGTGCCCCCGGCTTCGGCTGCCGACGCGGTGGCCGAGGCCGTGGCGCGCTGGCGCCGCGGTGCCGATCGGCCGCCGGACTTCGACGCGGTGGTGGCGGCATCACGGGCGGGGTTCGCACAGTTGATCGGCGTCGGTGCCGAGCGGGTCGGCAGCGGCGCCACGGTCTCGCAGCTGATCTCGATGGTCGCCGCCGGACTGCCCGACGGCGCCAAGGTGCTCGTCGCCGAAGGGGACTTCACCAGCGTCACCTTCCCCTTCGCGGCGTGCGCCCGGCGCGGGGTCACCATCACCGAGGCGCCACTGGCGGAGCTCGCGGACCACGCCGAGGGCCACGACCTGGTCGCGGTGAGCGTGGTCCAGTCCGCCGACGGCCGCTACGCCGACCTCGACGCGCTGCGGGCCACCGGCGTCCCGGTGCTGCTCGACGCGACGCAGGCCATCGGTTGGCAGCCGCTGGACCTCGGCTGGGCCGATTGGGTGGTCTCGGCCTGCTACAAGTTCCTGCTCGCGCCCCGGGGTGCCGCCTGGATCGCGGTGCACCCGCGGGCGATGGAACGCACGGTGCCGGTCGGCGCGAACTGGTACGCGGGCGAAAACCCCTGGGACACCGTCTACGGGCTGCCGATGCGGCTGGCCGACGGCCCGCGCTCGTTCGACCTGTCGCCGACCTGGCTCTCGCACGTCGGTGCCGCGATCACGCTGCCGTACCTGGCCTCACTCGATCTGGCACAGGTCCGGGCACACTGCGTGAAGCTGGCCGACTCGGTGCTGACCGGGCTCGGACTGCCGGGGCGGGGCAGCGCGATCATCTCCCTGCCGCAGCCGGACGCGCCCGAGCGGCTCACCGAGGCCGGGGTGGTCTGCAGCAAGCGCGCCGGGCGGACGCGGCTCGGCTTCCACCTCTACAACTCCGCGGAGGACTGTGACCTGGTGTTGACCGCCCTACGCGGGCAAGAGGCCCGTTCGAGTGACCACCCCAGCCCGTAGTCGGTTACCGTGACACCTCGTGGTTGGTGCCAACTTCTCCTACCCCGGCGGTGACGCCGCGGGCGACACCGCGCCGCTGCCCCGCGTGGGACAGCGGCCCGCTGCCCCGCCGCCCCCGTCCCGCTCGCGTGCGCTGTTCGGCAATCCGCTGTTCAAGGGCGTCGGCCTGGTGCTGGTGGCCGTGGTGTCCGGCCTGGTCTGGTGGCTGATCCGGTACGAGTCCGAGCCCGAGGTGCAGGCCCAGCCGGACCCGCTGGTCTCCGGCGAGTTCAAGTACGAGCGCGTCGCCGGACCGGTGACCAGCACGGACTGCGCGGGCAACTCCTACGGCGAGATCGAGCGCTGGTTCGCCGCGCACCCTTGCCAGCGGGTGGTCCGCGCGCTGTACGTGACCAACGCCGGGGAAGGCGCGCGTGCGCTGGTCTCGGTGGTGCTCGTGACCATGCCGGACCCCGAACTGGCCGCGCAGCTCAAGGCGGTCACCGACACCGACGACACCGGCAACATCAACGACCTGGTCCGCGACGGCACGGCCAAGCTGCCCAAGGCGCCGGAGGTGGCCAAGGGCAACTACGAGTCGAAGGCCAGCGGCGCCGACGTGACCATCGTCGAGGGCGACTTCTACGACAAGCACAAGGACGACCCGCTGCTCAAGCGCGTCACCACCGACGCGCTGCGGCTGTCCGAGGCGCTGCGCCCCGGTACCTGAGCCGCTCAGGTGCCCGGCAGGGCCATCGCGGGCGGCTGCTCGCCCGCTTCCTTGCGCCAGGCCGTCCCACGGGTGGCCGAGCCGACCAGCGCGCGCAAGGCGATCGTGCGCAACGCCGCGTCGTCGGTGCGTTCGAGCACCCCGCGCCAGGCGGCGGCCGCGTCCGCTTCGGCGGTGGCCACCAGCGCCATCGCCGACTTCGAGTCGGTCACCGGCTTCGGCGGCAGGTAGGCCGGTTCGGTGGTGACCGGGTCCGCGCCCGCCGCGGTCAGCAGGCGCTCGCAGGCGTCGCGCCGGTCCCGGTGGGCCAGCGCGCCGTTCTCGGTGCCGCTGCGGAAGTCGTTCGGCAGGAACGCGGTCACCAGGCTGTAGACCCACACGGCCGCGTGCTCGGCGGCCAGCGCGCCCTGCAGCGACTCGACCGCCTCCGGGATGAGCTGACCGGTCTTCGTGTCCGGCTCCACCTCGTCGTCGGCGTCGCCGGCGCCCAGTTCCGGCGACAGCTGCTGCACCGAGGCGCACCCGGCGGCGACCGCCCCCGCCAGCCCGGCGCGGTGGCGCGGCAGCGTCGGCACCAGATCGGCCGCCTGCTTGCGTGCCTGCTCCAGCCGTGTCTTCAACCCGCCGATCGCCGTCACCGGCGTGGTGTCGGCCGTGCTCGCGGCCTTGGGCCGGTTGAGCCGGTCCACTTCGGACTGCAGCGCGTCGGCCTGCGCGGTGCGCACGGCGGCGACCTGCTTGGCCAGTTCGGCGGCCGCCCCGCCACCGCCGGCCAGCGCGGTCGCCGCGGTGGCGTCGGCACGCGCCTGCTCCAGCAGCGGCGCCAGCTCGTCCGGGGCGGTCTCGTAGCCGTCGCCGCACGCGGCGGCCAGCGGCAGGGTCACGGCGGTGCTGCCCAAGAGCAGGCCCGCCCGCAGGAAGCGCCGCCGGCTCAGCGGTGTCGGTCTTGATCTCACGACGCCCCATCCTGCCAGCAAGCCGATGCCGACCGCGCTCATGCGTGCCTGACGGCGTACCGGATAAGCTGGACCATCACTGAGCCGAACAGCCGAACAGGAGAGCGCCAAGGTGGCAGGAGAACTCGCCGGGCGGCTCGAGCCGATCGTGGCCGAAGCCGTTTCGGGCGCGGGTTTCGAGCTCGATGCCCTCGAGGTGCAGCAGGCGGGCCGGCGCAAGCTGGTCAAGGTCGTCGTCGACGGCGAGGACGGCGTGGGGTTGGATGAGGTGGCCGAACTCAGCCGGACCGTCTCGGCCGTGCTGGACGACCAGGAGCACATCCTGGCCGGGGCGTACACGCTGGAAGTCACCTCGCCGGGCGTCGACCGCCCGCTGAGCAAGCCGCGGCACTGGCGCCGCGCGCGGTACCGCCTGGTCCGGGTCACCCCGGTCGAGGGGGCCGCCTACGCCGGCCGCGTCGGGCCGTGCGACGAAGAAGGCGCGCGGATGCTGGTCGACGGCGAACTTCGCACCGTCCGTTACAGCGAGGTCGCCAAAGCGGTGATCGAGATCGAGTTCCGGCAACCGCCGGCCGAGGAGCTGCGGCTGCTCGAGAGCGACCCGAAGGAGGAGTCGAAGTGAACGTCGACATCGCGGCACTGCGTGCGATCGAGCGGGACAAGGACATCCCCTTCGAGACCGTGATGGAAGCCATCGAAACCGCGTTGCTGACCGCCTACAAGCACACCGACGGGCACCAGCCGCACGCCAGGATCGACATCGACCGGAAGTCCGGGCACGTGCGCGTGCTCGCGCACACCCTCGACGACAGCGGTCAGGTCGACGAGGAGTGGGACGACACCCCGGAGGGCTTCGGCCGGATCGCCGCGACCACCGCCCGGCAGGTCATCCTGCAGCGGCTGCGCGACGCCGAGCACGAGAAGACCTTCGGCGAGTTCTCCACCAAGGAGGGCGAGATCGTCGCCGGGGTGATCCAGCGCGACGCGCGGGCCAACGCCAGGGGCATGGTCGTGGTGCAGATCGGCGGCACCGAGGGCGTGCTGCCCTCGGCCGAGCAGGTACCGGGGGAGTCCTACCAGCACGGCAGCCGCCTCAAGGCCTACGTCGTCGGGGTCTCGCGCAGCGCGCGCGGCCCGCAGATCACCCTCTCGCGCACGCACCCGAACCTGGTGCGCAAGCTCTTCGCGCTCGAGGTGCCGGAGATCGCCGACGGCACGGTCGAGATCGCGGCGGTGGCGCGTGAGGCAGGTCACCGTTCCAAGATCGCGGTGCGCTCCACGGTGTCGGGGGTCAACGCCAAGGGCGCGTGCATCGGCCCGGTCGGCGCCCGTGTGCGCAATGTCATGAGCGAGCTGGCCGGCGAGAAGATCGACATCATCGACTACTCCGAGGACCCCGCCCGCTTCGTCGGGAATGCGCTGTCGCCCGCGAAGGTTGTCTCCGTACGGGTGGTCGACGAACGGGCGAAGACCGCCCGCGTGGTGGTCCCGGACTTCCAGTTGTCGCTGGCCATCGGCAAGGAGGGGCAGAACGCCCGCCTCGCCGCACGGCTGACCGGGTGGCGGATCGACATCCGGAGCGACTCCGCCGAGGAGCCCGTGGAAGAGCCTGTCGAAGAGGCTCCGGCGGCCCCGGAAACGGGGTCCGGAGAAGCTCCGGCAGGACTCGATCAGGACTCGACTCCGCGTCCGGCCACAACCGGTTCCGCCGACTGAAGGGCCAGGGGCTAGACTTGGGAGTGGTTCGAAGCTCGGAACCGGAAATCGCGCTCGAGCACCGGGGAGACCCGGTGCGTACGTGTGTCGGTTGCCGGGAGCGGGCTTCGTACGGTGAGCTGCTGCGAGTGGTAGCGGTCGAGGGCAGGCTGGTCGCCGACGAACGTCGGCGGTTGCCGGGGCGGGGTGCCTGGGTGCACCCGGTCGCGCAGTGCCTGGCCAAGGCCGAGCGGCGGCGGGCGTTCCCCCGGGCGTTGCGAGTGCCCGGTCCGCTCGACGCGGCGCAGTTGCGGCGGTTCACCTCAGGTGTCACCGGGTGACGGGCTCCAGTGGAGCTCGCCGCCCGGAACGGCGCGGGACGTCCCCGTGCCGCGTGGATTCAAGGAAGCAGGTCGACCCGTCATGAGTCAGCCGTGAAGCTGAAGCCATGAACGCGCGACAATAGGACGAGGTCTGCGGTCTTGCCGCCGGCCTCCCCAGAACAGGAGTGCTGTGCCAGGCAAGGCCCGCGTACACGAGCTCGCCAAGGAGCTCGGGGTTACCAGCAAGGAAGTACTCGCCAAGCTCAAGGAGCAGGGTGAGTTCGTGAAGTCGGCGTCGTCGACGGTGGAGGCCCCCGTGGCCCGCCGCGTCCGTGACGCCTACGAGAAGAAGGACGCCGCCAAGGGCGGCAAGAAGCCGATGCCCGGCCCGTCCAACGGGGCGAAGCCCGGCCCGAGCCCGGCCAAGATGGCCCCCAAGCCCGCCACGCCCGCGCCGCAGCAGGCTCCCGCCCAGGAGCGTCCGGCTGCGCAGCAGCAGCAGGCTCGCCCGGCCACCCCCGGCTCGCGGCCCGGCCCCGGTCCGCGTCCGGGCCCGCGTCAGCAGCCACCCGCGCCGCAGCAGCCGGAGGCCCCGAAGCCGGAGCAGCAGCAGGCCCCGGCGGCGGCGAAGGCCGCTCCCGTGGAGCAGGCGGCCCAGCCGGAGGCCCCCAAGCAGGAGACGCCCGCCGCGGCTTCTCCCGGTGTGGTGCCGCCGAAGCCGCAGGGCCCCAAGCCCGGTGGCCCGAAGCCCGGTCCGCGCCCGCCGCGGGTCGGCAACAACCCGTTCGGTGTCGGCTCGGGTGCGCCCGCGCCGCGTCCGTCGGGCCCGCGTCCCGGTGGTGGGCAGGCAGGCGGCGACCGGCCGCCGCGCCCCGGTGGCGACCGCCCGCCGCGTCCCGGTGGGGATCGTCCCGCCGGTGACCGTCCCGCGGGCAACCGGCCGAACCCGGGCAACATGCCCCCGCGGCCGAACCCCGGCATGATGCCGGGCCGTACCCAGCGTCCCGCTCCCGGCGGTGGCCGCGGTGGTCCCGGTGGGGGCGCCCGTGGTGGCCCCGGCGGCGGTGCCCGTGGCGGTCCCGGTGGCGGCGCTCGTGGTGGCCCCGGCGGCGGTGGCGGCGGTTTCCGTCCCGGTGGCGGCGGTCCCGGTGGCGGCGGCGGTGGCTTCCGCCCCGGCGGCGGTGCCCCGGCCGGCGGTGGCGGTTTCCGCGGTGGCGGCGGTGGCCGTGGTGGCCCCGGCGGCCGCGGCGGCACGGCCGGTGCCTTCGGCCGTCCCGGTGGCCCCTCGCGCAAGGGCCGCAAGTCGAAGCGGCAGAAGCGCCAGGAGTACATGGACAACATGCAGGCGCCCAGCGTCGGTGGTGTCCGTCTGCCCAAGGGCTCCGGTGAGACGATCCGGCTGCCCCGCGGTGCCTCGCTGACCGACTTCGCGGACAAGATCGACGCGAACCCGGCTTCGCTGGTGCAGGTGCTGTTCCACCTCGGTGAGATGGTCACCGCCACGCAGTCGGTGTCGGAGGACGTGCTCGAGCTGCTCGGCTCCGAGATGAACTACGTCGTCCAGGTGGTCAGCCCCGAGGAGGAGGACCGCGAGCTGCTGGAGACCTTCGACATCACCTACGGCGACGACGCCGGTGACGAGGAGGACCTGCAGATCCGGCCGCCGGTGGTGACCATCATGGGTCACGTCGACCACGGTAAGACCCGCCTGCTGGACACGATCCGGAAGACGAAGGTGCGCGAGAGTGAAGCCGGTGGCATCACCCAGCACATCGGCGCCTACCAGATCGAGACCGAGCTCGAGGGCACGCCGCGGCTGATCACCTTCATCGACACCCCCGGTCACGAGGCGTTCACCGCCATGCGTGCCCGCGGGGCGAACTCCACCGACATCGCGGTGATCGTGGTCGCCGCCGACGACGGTGTGATGCCGCAGACGGTCGAGGCGATCAACCACGCGCAGGCCGCCAAGGCGCCGATCGTGGTCGCGATCAACAAGATCGACAAGGAGGGCGCGAACCCGGACAAGATCCGGCAGCAGCTCACCGAGTACAACCTGGTGGCCGAGGAGTACGGCGGCGACACCATGTTCGTCGAGATCTCCGCGCGGCAGAACATCAACATCGATGGGCTGCTCGAGGCGATCCTGCTCACCGCGGACGCCGCACTGGACCTCCGGGCCAACCCGGACATGGAGGCGCAGGGCGTGGCGATCGAGGCGCACCTGGACCGCGGTCGCGGTCCGGTGGCCACGGTGCTGGTGCAGCGCGGCACGCTGCGGGTCGGCGACTCGGTCGTCGCCGGCGACGCCTACGGCCGCGTCCGCCGCATGGTCGACGAGCACAACGTGGACGTCACCGAGGCGACGCCGTCGCGTCCGGTGCAGGTCATCGGGTTCACCTCGGTGCCCGGTGCCGGTGACACCTTCCTGGTGGTGGACGAGGACCGGGTCGCGCGGCAGATCGCCGAGCGGCGCCAGGCCCGCATCCGCAACGCCCAGAACGCGGCGAAGCGGAAGCGCGTCAGCCTGGAGGACCTGGACTCCGCGCTGAAGGAGACCAACACCCTCAACCTGATCATCAAGGGTGACAACTCGGGTACCGTCGAGGCACTCGAAGCGTCCTTGCTGCAGCTGGACGTGGGTGAGGACGTCGACCTCAACGTGGTGCACCGCGGCGTCGGTGGCGTCACCGAGAGCGACATCGACCTGGCGACCGCTTCGGACGCCATCGTGCTGGGCTTCAACGTCCGGGCGCAGGGCAAGGCCACCGAGCGGGCCACGCGTGAAGGCGTGGACGTCCGCTACTACACGGTGATCTACCAGGCGATCGACGAGATCGAGCAGGCGCTGAAGGGCATGCTCAAGCCGGAGTACGAAGAGGTCGAGCTGGGCAAGGCGGAGGTCCGCGAGGTCTTCAAGTCCTCGAAGATCGGTACCATCGCCGGTTGCCTGGTCACCTCCGGGGAGATCCGCCGCAACGCGCGGGCGCGTCTCATCCGCGACAACGTCGTGGTCGCCGAGAACCTGCCGATCAGCTCGCTGAAGCGGTTCAAGGACGACGTGGTCGAGGTCAGGGACGGCTACGAGTGCGGTCTGACCCTCGGGTCGTACAGCGACATCAAGGTCGAGGACGTCATCGAGACCTACGAGCAGCGCGAGAAGCCTCGCGCCTGAGGTGCGGCACCGGCCGGGGACGGGTTCGTGGTCCCCGGCCGGTGCACGTCCTGGAGGGTTGATGTACGTAGGTGCGCTCGAGTTCGACCTGCTGCTCGGGGACGTGCACTCGCTCAAGCAGAAGCGCTCGGTGGTGCGCCCGCTGATCGCGGACGTGCGCAAGCGCTTCGAGGTGTCGGTCGCCGAGGCCGGGCACCTCGACCTGCACCGCCGTGCGCTGATCGGGGTGGCCGTGGTGGCCGCCGACACCGAGCACGTGCGAGACGTCCTCGACGCCTGTGAACGCCTGGTCGCCGGCCGCCCGGAGCTGGAACTGCTCTCCGTGCGGCGCCGGCTGGTCGGGCCCGACGACTGAGAAAGACTTCGGAGAAAGGGGTGTGCGTCGTGGCCGATCCGGCACGCGCGCGCAAGCTCGCCAAGCGGATTACCCAGATCGTGGCCTCCGCCATCGAGCACGAGATCAAGGACCCGCGGCTGGCGACCGTGACGATCACGGACACCAAGATCACCGCGGACCTGCACGACGCGACGGTGTACTACACCGTGCTCGGCGAGAAGCTCGACGCCCCGCCGGACCTGGCGAGTGCGGCGGCGGCGCTGGAGTCGGCGCGCGGGGTGCTGCGGTCGAAGGTGGGGCAGGGGACCGGTGTCCGGTACACCCCGACGCTGACCTTCGTCACCGACAACATCCCGGAGGAGGCGCAGCGGATCGAGGATCTGCTGGCCAAGGCCAGGGAAGCCGACGCCGAGGTGGCCCGCCGGGCGACCGGGGCGCAGCCCGCCGGTGACGCGGACCCGTACCGCGCGCCGCGGGTGGACGACGACGAGTCCGTCTGATCTTCCTTGTCCGGCAAGGGCTTCTCGCGACGGGCGCTGCTGCTGGGCGGCGGCGCCCTCGCGGCGGCGGCCTGCTCGCCGTCCGGACCGGCTGAGCCCGTGGCGGAGTCGATCCCGCCCGTGGTGCCCGCGCCACCGACACCGGCCGATCCGGTCACCGTCGAACGCGTGTGGTCCGCGGCGCGCGGGTCCGAACTGGACCTGGTGCTGATCACCCCGGAGGGTGTGCCCGCCGCGGACCTGCCGGTCTGCCTCGCGTTGCACGGCCGTGGTTCCAGCGCCCGGACCTTCGTGGACCTCGGGCTGCCGTCGATGCTGACCGAGGCGGTGCGGGCGGGGATGCCGCCGTTCACCGTGGCCGCCGTGGACGGCTCGAACTACTGGGTCGCCGTCGACCCGGCCGACGATCCGCAGCGGATGCTGACCGAGGAAGTCCCCGGCTGGCTCAGCCGCCGTGGTCTCGGCCTGCGCACCGGCGGCGTGCCGTCGGCGGCCATGGGCATCTCGATGGGTGCCTTCGGCGCGCTGCGCTACACCCGTGACCACCGCGACCTGCGGGCCACCGCCGCGATCAGCCCGGCGCTGTTCGTCGGCTGGGGTGACGCGCGCTCGCGCAAGGTGTTCCGTGACCGCGCGCAGTGGGAGTCGCACGAGCCGCTGCTGCACGCCGACGACACCGCGCCGGTCCCGATCGGCGTCTGGTGCGGCACGCAGGACCCGTTCGCCGGCGCCGCCCGGCGCTACATCCAGGCGGCCCGGCCCCAGGTTTCGCGGCTCGCGCCAGGTGGGCACACGGACAAGTACTGGAAGAAAACCCTGCCCGACGTGCTCCGCTTCCTCGGCGACCACCTCAAGCAATGAGCTTGCTGCTGGTCCTGGTGAGGACGCCGGCGAGCAGGTCGTAGTCGACGTCCTGGCCCTCGGTGAAGTCGGCCGCCTTGCGGTCGCCGTTGCCCAGTGCTCTCAGGACACCCTTCACCGGCTCGATTTCCCCGGCCCCGAACACCATGAACGACACCTTGCCGCGTCCCACGTGGAGCACGGCGGCGTGCTTGCCGTTCTTGAGGAAGTGCGGCTTGCCGTACTCCAGTCGTTCCTCGGCGCCGGGGATGGTCGCGTGGACCAGCTCCCGCAGCTTGCCGCAGATCTCCGCCTGCCAGGGAAGCGTCTTGGCGAGGTAGTCGGTGACTTCGTTGTGCACGGCGTTCTCCTTCACGAGTTGGCTGAGCGGCGGGCGTTCCGCCAGACGGTGCTGTCGACGAAGTGGTTGTCGTAGCGTTCTTGGGCCTCGAAGATCTCCCCGGGATCGGCGTCGCCGTCGCGGATCCGGCCGAGGAGCCGGAAGTACCCGAACCGCTCGACGCCGGGGGTGAACGCGATCAGCAGGTCCGCCCCGGAGCCCGGCGCCGCGCCGAAGGCGTGGACGGTGCGTGGCGGCACGAACAGCAGGTCCCCTTCCCGTGCCGTGACGATCTCCTCGCCGAGGAGTACCTGCAGGACACCGCCGAGGACGAAGAACGTCTCCGCCGATACGCGGTGGTAGTGCGGCGTGGCCCCGTCCTGGCCTTCGCCCAGTGTCGTGCGGGTGGCACTCAGGAAACCCCCGGTCGCCGGCACGTCGGCGAGCAGGGAGATCGTGTCGGGTCCCGTTCCCAGGACTTCCGCCTCGGTCCGCCGCACCACCAGCGGCTGGACCCGCTGCTCGGTGCGCTGTGCTGTGCTCATGAGCTGATAATCACACGAATGATAGTAAGGTGTCAAACTATCAACCGCCGGATAGACTGGGTCTGTGAGTGAAACGAAGGCAGTGCAGCCCGACGCCGTCGATGCCGTGATCGAGGCCTGGCAGCGGGAACGACCGGACCTGGACCTCGACGCGATCGCCGTCGTCGGCCGCCTCGGGCGGGCGGGGCTCCTGCTCGCCCCGGCGCAGGAAGCGGTCTTCACCCGGTTCGGGCTGCAGAAGGGCGAGTTCGACGTCCTCGCCTCGCTCCGCCGCTCCGGCGATCCGTACACGCTGAGGCCGTCACAACTCTCCGAGACGCTGATGCTCACCCGGGCAGGCATGACCAACCGGCTGGACCGGCTGGAGGCGGCCGGGCTCGTCGAGCGCACCCTCGACCCGGCGGACCGGCGCAGCTTCCGCGTCCGGCTCACCGACAAGGGTTATGCCACCGTGGACGACGCGATGACGGCGCACACGGCCAACATCACCCAGCTGCTGTCGGCGCTGAGCGAGGAACAACTCGGCGGACTCGACGAACTGCTGCGGGTCCTGCTGCGGGCCCTGGAAAGTTAGGGTTTCCGCGCGACGATCAGGTCGCGCACGATCGACTGGTCCACCCGGTGCTCGAACTCCCCGAACGGGCCGTCGTCGAGCACTTCGAGGCCTGCGCGGGTCAGGATCGCGGCCAGTTCCTCGCGCTTGGTCACGTAGGTGTTCCAGGAGATGCCGAGCGCGCCGCCGGGCCGCAGCACGCGGGTCCACACCGGAACGGCGGCGGCGAGCAGATCGCTGGGGCTGCGGGAAAGCGTGGCCTCGCGGTGGCTGCCGTGCTGGACGCCGTAGGGCGCGTCGGTGACGATGAGGTCCACGGAGTTCGCGCGCAGCAGCTCGTCGGTGGTGAGCGTGTCGCAGTTGTAGACGGTCAGCCGCCGGGTGTCGCCCGCCTTGTACTGCTCCTTGGTCAGCCCGTACTCGATCTCCAGCCGCCGCCCCAGCCGGACCTTGTTGCGCCGCAACGCACCCGAGTCGGCGGTGTGTTTGATCCGCTTGTTCCGCAGCCAGGTCTTGACGAACAGCTCGTAGGCGTCGAAGTCCTTGCCGTCCACGTCGAACCCGGTGCCGTGGAAGCCGTACATCATCGCCTGGTTCAGCGTGGTTCCCCGGCCGCACAACGGGTCCAGCAGCTCCAGCGGCTCGGTGAACCCGCGGCCCGCGGTGAGCAGGGTGACGTTGAGCAGGAGCTTGGTGAACAGCTCGTTGGTCTTGCCGGGGTACTTCTGGATGGTCAGCAGGTCCGAGTCGAACCGGTCCGCGCGCCGCACCGCCAGCGGGCGCAGCAGGTCACCGGTCACCTCGAACAAGGCGTACAGCGCCGAAAGGTTCGACAGGCAGGCCAGATCCGCCTCGCCCAGCGGAGCTTCGGTGGTGAAGGTGACGTAGCCGACGCCACCGATCTCGGCCTCGGAGATCTCGCTGATCCCGGCGGACAGCGCGGCCGCGCCGAACACGGCCAGCTCGGCGCGGAGCAGCTTCGGGGAGGAGTCGGTGTAGACCCGGTTGGCCGAGGGATACACCAGGATCGCGTACTGGGACATCCGCGACAGCGTAGCTTGCGGGGGTGACCACCTCGCAGCTCGACGTCGATCGCGCCGCGGCCCTGCTCCGGGATGCCGCCGACGTGACCATCCTGTCCCATGTCCGCCCCGACGCCGACACGCTCGGCAGCGCGCTGGCCCTCGGCCGGGTGCTGCACCGCCGCGGTGCCACCGTGCGCGTGTCCTACTCCGGCGGGTCCGCGTTGCCGGACAGCCTGCGCTCGCTCGACCCGGACGGCCTGTACGTGCCCGAGGACCGGCTGCCCGCGGCCGAGCCGCTGCTGGTCACCGTGGACGCGGCCAGCGCGGGCCGGCTGGGTGCGCTGGCGGGCCGGGTGGCGGCCACCCGCGAGGCGGGCGGCGAGGTGCTGGTGATCGACCACCACGCCTCCAACCCCGGCTTCGGCACGCTCAACGTGATCGACGCCCAGGCCGAGGCCACCGTGGTGCTGGTGCTCCAGGTGCTCGACGCGCTGGGGGAGGAGCTGGACGCGGTGACCGCGAGCTGCCTGTACGCCGGGCTGGTCACCGACACCGCGATGTTCCGCCTGGCCAAGCCGGGCACCCACCGGATGGCGGTCCGGCTGCTCGAAGCCGGGGTGGACCCGGCCGTGCTGACCAGGGAAGTGGTCGACGAGCGGCCGTTCGCGGCGCTGGCCATGCTCGGCACGGCGCTCTCGGCCGCGCGGTTCGAGCCGGACGCCGCGCAGGGCCTCGGCCTGGTGCACACCGCGGTCACCGCCGATCTCGCGGCGACCGTGCGGTACGAAGAGGTCGAAGGCGTGATCGACGTGGTGCGCACGGTCGGGGAGGCCGGGGTGGCGATCGTGCTCAAGGAGGTGCCCGGTTCGAGTTCGGAGTGGACGGTGTCGCTGCGCTCGGCGGGCAGGCTGGACGTCTCCGCGGTGGCGGTCTCCCTCGGTGGTGGCGGGCACAAGCTGGCGGCGGGCTGCACCCTGACCGGCAGCGCCGACCAGGTGCTCGAGCAGTTGCGCACCGCGCTCGAAACCGCCCCCCTGCTTTAGGATGTGCGGCGGAGGTTCGTGCACATCGAATACTCCGCTTTCCTGGGCCGCCGAGTGGCCGCTCGGCGGCCCAGGCCGGGGTTTACGGCAGCAGCAAGCCCCAGTAGAGACCCCACGGGACCAGCAGGACCGCGCCGCCGAGCAGCATGCCGAGCCGAATCTTGCCCGCCTCCGACCGGCGCCAGGCCACCGCGGTGAACACCGCCGAGACCAGCGCGCCGACCGCGAGCAGCTGGGTGAGCAGCCAGAGCAGCGGCCTGCCCAGCACCACCGGGCCGACGTCCTGCCCGTTGCTCATCACGACCACCGCCAGGAAGCCGAGGAGGCCGGTGACCGTCAGCAGTCCGGTCGCCGAAGCCCAGCGAGCGGGCACGAGCCCTTCACGGCGGCGTCGCACGAGGGCGGTCAGCGGGTACGCGGCGAACAACACGATCAGCGCGAGCAACGCGACCGCCTGCACCCACAGCGATTCCCACCACGCGAGCGGGGTCAGCGCCGAGGCCGGGCCGTCCTGCGCGGGCGGTGCGTCCGAAGTGGACGGCGGTGCGCCCGCGGCCAGGCCGTGCACCCAGGAGCCGACCAGCTCGGGGTAACCGGGTTCGAGGGCGTCGAGCCGGTCGAACCCGCTCGTGGTCCGGATCAGCGAATGGTGCGCTTCGGGGAAGACGCGCATGGTGTAGCTGGGGTTCGAGGCCAGCGCGCGGGCGTAGATCACGGCCGCTTCCCCCGGCGGGCTCTGCTTGTCCTTGCCACCCCAGATGCCGAGCACCGGCATGCGCAGCTTTTCCAGTGAGGGCACCGGGTCGTAGTCGGCCTCGGGGAACATGCCCGCTTCACTCGCGATCCGGGTCCCGCTGACCGAGACCATGCGCAACACCGGGTCGGAGGTCACGCCCTGGTGCCGCAACCACTGGCGGTAGCTCCACGACTGGGCGCGCACGGGAGTGACCCCGTTCGCACCGACCACCACCAGGAAGGCGGCATCACTGCGCGTGGCCGCCAGCGGCGCCACCCACCCGCCTTCGCTCAGCCCCCACAACCCGGTGCGGGCCGGGTCGGCTTCCGGGCGGGTGCGCAGGTAGGCCACTGCCGCCGCCGCGTCGTCGGCCAGGCCGGAAAAATCCCGGCTGACCGTGGAGTACGCGGTCAGGTCCTTGTCGTAGATGAGTGCGACCAAACCCTGCGCGGCGAAAGCCTCCGCCTCCTTGCGGACCTTTTCCCTGGTCACCCGGCCGGAACCGTGGACGAGGACGATCCCCGGGCGCCGGATGCCATCGGGTGGCGGGCCGACGATCGAGCCGTGGAGGGTTTTGCCGCCGCTGGGGAACGAGATCTGCTCGTTCTGAGCGGCCGGGGCCGCTTGGGCGGTAATGGAGATCAGTGAGAACAAGAAGCCGGATACGGCGAGCAGGATCGCCGTTCGTCTGGTGCGCAGCATGAGGCCGCGGTCCTTCCCTGAGGTTCGTGCACATCGATTTCGGTGAAGGGAGATCCCGTTGCCGCGGGTGGCCGCCCACGGCAGGGGTTTATCGGTGGCTACTCCACGGGTTCCTCCGTTTCCGGGATCGGGAAGGCGACGAAGCGCACCGCCAGTGCCCTGGCTTCCGGCGGGATTTCCTCGGCGGAGCGCCAGTACCGGCGCAGGAGGGCGAGGTAGTCCTCGAAGAAGCGGCCGACTTCGTCGCGCGTGAGGTGGAGGGTGCCGCGGCTGAACGGCAGCGCGTCACCCCAGTCGCCCATCGATTCGCGCTGCTGCTGGAACCGCGCGAAGAGGTCCAGGTCCGCCTGGAACTTCTGGCGGCCGAATTCGTCGACCTGGGCCCGCAGGGCGGGGCTCTGCTCGCTGCGCGGCGGGAAGCGCAGGTCGTGCGGGCGGAGCCGCCACCAGCGCTCCCGTCCGCGCGCGGGCCCCTCGGTCTCCTCGACGTAGCCGTGCTCGGCGAGCCGGCGCAGGTGGTAGCTGGTGGCGCCGCTGTTCTCACCCAGCGCCCTGGCGAGCCGGGTGGCGGTGGCCGGGCCGTGGCGGAGTTCGTTCAGTATCCGCAGCCGTCGCGGGTGGGTCAGGGCCTTGAGCTTGGCCGGGTCGTCGACCTGCTCCGGTTCGGGCGGACTGGACATGAGTGCAAAGGTAACTGTGCACAGTTTCCTGTGCACTCGATCCAGTCCGATCTCCGGGACAACTCAGGGACGACCCCGGGGTCAGGCCGACTGCATCCGCCGGGCCAGCGCGCCCACCCTGGACAGGCGGCGGCGGTTGACGTCGATCACCGTGCCGTCCCCGCTGCCGCCCTGTTCCTTGGCCCGCACCCAGCCGCGGTGCAGCTGGCCGCCGACCTCGACCTCGAGCGCCGAAGTGAAGGACTCGGCGTCGATGCCGTCGTAGCCCTGCCGGACCACGCCCTGGTAGATGACGTCGGACACGGCCAGGAGCAGCGGGTTCGCCGTGCCGCGGAACAACTCCTTCAGCACCGGGGCGTCGAGCAGGCGGAAGGCGATGTCCAGTGCTTCGCCGAAGCAGCCGTTGCGGTCGAAGTGCACCTCGCCCGCGTGCAGCACGGCCCGCATCCGCAGGAGCTGGTCGGCGTGGTCGGCGGCGTGGGCCCGCAGCAGGTCCTCGAGCACCGGCACCACCGCGGAGAGGAAGACCGGGCGCGGGACCTCGTCCACCGGGCGGACCAGCACCAGCACGCTGTCGCCCCGGTCGATCCAGGGTTCGTGGTGGTCCTCGGCGATGCCCGCCTGCCGCAGGCTCTGCTCGACCATGTCGTACATGGCCGCCCGCAGGCCGGCCTTCCTCGTGTTGTTCTGCTTGGTCGACCCCTCGATGTCGACGGCGAAGATGACCCGGGTCACCGGCGGCCCCGGGTCCAGGGTGTTCACCGCGTCCTGCCTGGTGCAGGTGCGCTTTCGCCGATTCCCAGCATGAAGATCGGTCTCCTTCCGGACGCCCCCGACGCCCATCCCCTTACGACACCGGAATTACTTGACTGGCCGGGAGCACGGCGACGGCGGTACCGTGAGAGACCGCGGTGCGACTCCTGCCTGCTGGCCGTGGGTGGTGGTCCTTCTCCGCCGGGGCGGCCCCTGTGCCAGCAGGAGCCGCCCCCTCTTCTCAGCTCATCCGTCTTCTCCCAGTCGTCCGAGCAGCTCGTCGAGGAACACCTGCGTGTCGTCCTCGGAGAGCGCCTTGTCACGTAGTTCGGTGAAGAACTTCGAGTACCGTGCGGTCTGCTCGTTCGGCTCGTCGACGAGCACGGCCCCGTCCGGCGTTTCCAGCATCATCGCGTAGTCGTCCTGCTCCTCGGACAGTTCGAGCACGATGAACGAGCCGACCATCGCGGAACTGGGCCCGGCGCTGAAGGGCATCACCTGGATGTGCATCTGCTTGTACGCGGACAGCTCCATCAGCTGCCGCACCTGGCCCACCATCACTTCGCTGTCGCCGACCTGCCGCAGCAGCGCCGACTCGTCGATGATGTAGGACAGCTCGGGCCCGCCGGAACGGAGCAGTTCTTCCCGGCGTCGCATCCGGACCTCGACGCCGCGCTCGATCCGGGACTCCTGCGACCCGTAGGCGCGCATGATCGCGGCGGCGTACTCGGGTGTTTGCAGGGTGCCGGGCACGATCAGTCCCTGGAACTGCCTGATCCGGATGGCCGAAGACTCCAGGCCGATGAAGTTGATGAACTGCTGGGGGTAGACATCGCGGTACTGGTGCCACCAAGCGGGCTTCTTGCCCGCCTTCACCATGTCGACGAGTTGGTCCACCCGCTCGCGTTCGGTGATGTCGTAGTGCAGCAGCAGGGCTTTGAGGTCGGTGACCGAAATGCCGACCGTGCCCTTTTCGATCCGGATGAGCTTCGACGGTGACCAGTCGAGAGCATCCGCGACGTCGCGCTGGGTATACCCCTTGCTGTCGCGTTCCTGCCGCAGCACAGTTCGCAGCTTTCTGAGCTGGCCTACGGGGGAATCCGCCCTCGTCATGTATCCGTCCTCCTGGTGGTCGGTTGGCCACCTGCCACATAGCAGATGGTATCAGTCACACTGCCTGCCAGCGAAGGGCCGAGCGCAGAAAGATGGATGTCGATTTGATGGAACGCGGTCGGCCAGCTGGCGCGGCCATTTTGGCCTAGTCCACCCAGGTGAGGACGAGCGGGGGTGCGGTGAAACGCCGCGTTCACCTCATCCGGTGACGCTCGAGGAAGAGATCAAGAGCCCTTCCGGACGCTGGTCAAAAAGGCGACCCATCCCGCATCGGAGAAGTTCAGGCGGGGGCCGCCGCGATCCTTGGAATCCCGGACCAGCACCACCTGGTCATCGAAGGCGATTTCGACGCACTTGTCGGGGTCGGAGCCACTGGCGGAGCTCTTGATCCAGCGAAGGCCGGACGAATCGACTTCGACCACGCGTGGGTTGCCCACGTGTCCTCCCCTGGGGTTGCGCATGACGGGACCCGACCACATTTCAGCTTATGGGTGGTAACTGAGCGTTTACTACCGCCGACAGAGCTAGGTCCGGGCGAGCGACCGGGGGATTGTCGGTACGGATAGTTAGGCTCAGCAAGTGCCTGATTCCGTCACTGCTCGGGTATCCGCCAAACGGGTGCTCGGACTGGCCCTCCCCGCACTGGGCGTGCTGGCCGCCGAACCGCTCTACGTCCTGGTCGACACCGCCGTGGTGGGCCATCTCGGGGCCCTGCCGCTGGCCGGGCTCGCGCTCGGTGGTGTGCTCCTGTCGCAGGTGTCCACCCAGCTGACCTTCCTGTCCTACGGGACCACCTCGCGCACCGCCCGGCTGCACGGCGCGGGCCGTCGCGAGGAGGCGGTGCGTGAAGGCGTGCAGGCGACCTGGGTGGCCATCGGGGTCGGGCTGCTGCTGGTGCTGGCCGGTCAGCTGCTCGCCGCGCCGGTCGCGCGCGGGCTGGCCGGGGACGCCGAGATCGCCGGTGAGGCGGTGGCGTGGCTGCGGATCGCGTTGTTCGGCGCGCCGCTGATCCTGATCACCATGGCGGGCAACGGCTGGATGCGCGGCGTGCAGGAGGCCAAGCGCCCGCTCTGGTACGTGCTCGCGGGCAACGGGATCTCCGCGGTGCTGTGCCCGGTGCTGGTCTACGGCGCGGGGTGGGGGCTCGAAGGCTCGGCCGTGGCGAACGTGGTGGCGCAGGTCATCTCGGCGGCGTTGTTCATCCGCGCGTTGATCAAGGAGCGCGTCCCGCTGAAGCCGGAGTTCGGCGTGATGCGGGCGCAGCTCGTGCTGGGCCGGGACCTGGTGCTGCGCAGTTTCGCGTTCCAGGTGTGCTTCGTCTCCGCGGCCGCGGTCGCCGCGCGCACCTCGACCGAGGCGGTCGGCGCGCACCAGGTCGTCTTGCAACTGTGGACCTTCCTGGCGCTGGTGCTGGACTCGGTGGCGATCGCGGCGCAGTCCCTGGTCGGCGCGGCGCTCGGTGCGGGACGACAACGGGAGGCGCGGGGGATCGCCACGCAGATCACCCGGTACGGCCTGGTCTTCGGGTGCGCGTTGTGCGTGGTGTTCGCCGCGGTGTCGCAGGTGCTGCCCAGGGTGTTCACTTCGGACGCCGGGGTGCTCGCGGAGATCCCGAACGCGTGGTGGTTCTTCGTGGCGCTGCAACCGATCGCGGGGGTGGTGTTCGCGCTCGACGGCGTGCTGCTCGGTGCCGGTGACGCCGCGTTCCTGCGCACGGCCACGCTGCTCAGCGCGGCGGCCGGGTTCCTGCCGCTGATCTGGCTGTCGCTGGCGTTCGGCTGGGGACTGGCCGGCATCTGGACCGGGCTCTCGTTGTTCATGGTGTTCCGGCTCGTCACCGTGCTGGTGCGCTGGCGCTCGGGCAACTGGGCCGTGGTCGGGGCCGTGCGCGTGGCGTGAAAACCGCGTGTGGCGAAGGCCACCTCGGTAACGGGTATGTTTCGGCGTTGCTTAGGCGATACAACGAATGGGGCGGCAGCGGCGGCGTCCTCGTGCCCCGTACTCGCCGACCGCCCAGGAGGACCCTTGCCTGCCCCCACCACCGGACGTGCCACCCGCCGGTCGTGGTTCATCTGGCTGACCGCCGCCGCGGTCTACCTGCTCGCCGTGTTCCACCGCACCTCGTTCGGCGTCGCCGGGCTGGAGGCCGCCGAGCGCTTCGGCGTGGGCGCGGCCGCGCTCGGCACGTTCACCGTGCTCCAGGTCGGCGTCTACGCCGCCATGCAGATCCCCACCGGCGTGCTGGTCGACCGCTTCGGCCCGCGCAAGGTGCTCAGCTTCGCCCTGCTGTTCCTCGGCCTTGGCCAGGTCCTGCTCGCCGTGGCCACCTCCTACCCGCTGGGCCTGCTCGCCCGCGCGGTCCTCGGCTTCGGCGACGCGCTCACCTTCGTCAGCGTGCTCCGGCTGATCGCCGCGCACTTCCCCGGCAGGCAGTACTCCGTGGTCACCTCGTTCACCACGGCCATCGGCTACCTCGGCAACCTGGCCGCCACCGTGCCGCTGACCTTCCTGCTCGCCGGCCCCGGCTGGACGCCCACCTTCCTCGGCGCCGGGCTGGTCACCGTGGTCTACGCGGTCGTCGCCATCTGGCGGATCAGGGACAACCCGGTCACCCCGCCGGTCACCGTCGCGCCACCCGGCCGCCGCGTGCTCGCCGGGCGTGTGCTCGAAGCCTGGCGCACCCCCGGCACCCGCCTCGGTTTCTGGGTCCACTTCGCCACCATGTTCGGCGCCAACGTGCTGTCGATGCTGTGGGGCGTGCCGTTCCTGGTCGACCAGGGCATGAGCCAGGCGGGCGCGAGCGCCATGCTGACCGTGTTCGTGTTCACCTCGATGTTCGGCGGCCCGGTGGTGGGCAACCTGATCGGGCGGCGCCCGGCGGTCCGGATGCCGCTGGTGGTCGGCTTCCTCGCCGGGGCGGTGCTGATCTGGGCGGTGCTGCTGGCGTGGCCGGGCTCGGTCCCGGCACCGGTGCTGGCGCCGGCGTTCGCCTTCTTCGCCCTCGGCGGGCCCGCCTCGATGATCGGGTTCGCGCTGGCCCGCGACTACAACCCGCTCAGCCGCGTCGGCACCGCGACCGGCGTGGTCAACGTCGGCGGGTTCGTCGCCACCACGATCGCCGCGCTCAGCGTCGGCGTGCTGCTGGAACTGACCGGCGGCAACTTCCGGATCGCGCTGCTGTCCATCGTGGCGGTGCTGCTGGTGGGCAGTTTCCGCACACTGGTCTGGTGGCGCCGGGCGCGGGCGGAACTGTTCGCCGCGCAGGCCCGTGGTGAGCAGGTCCCGGTGCAGGTGCGGCGTCGCCGCTGGGACGCGCCGGAGAGGCAGCCCGCCGCAGCCGCCGCGTAGCGCCCAAAATAGGGTTTCGCGCGTGTCTCGCCAGCAACAGCCGCGCCGCCCAGCCCCGCCCCCAGGTCTCCTGATCGTCGACAAGCCCGCGGGCATGACGTCGCACGACGTGGTCGCCCGTGCCCGCCGGATCATGGGCACCCGCAAGGTCGGCCACGCCGGCACCCTGGACCCGATGGCCACCGGGGTGCTGGTGCTCGGCATCGAACGCGCCACCAAACTGCTCGGGCACCTCGCGCTCGACCGCAAGACCTACCTGGCCACCATCGCGCTCGGCGCGTCGACGACCACCGACGACGCGGAGGGCGAGGAGCTCACCGCCGCCGAACCCGCCGCGGTCGAGGCCGTCACCGACGACGCCATCGCGGCCGGGATCGCCGTGCTCACCGGGGAAATCCAGCAGCGGCCCAGTGCGGTCAGCGCGGTCAAAGTGGACGGCAAGCGGGCCTACGCGCGGGTGCGCGCGGGGGAGGAGGTCGAACTGGCCGCCCGCCCGGTGACCGTCTACCGGTTCGACCTGCTGGCCACCCGGCGCTCGCCGGGGCGCATCGAACTCGACGTGGTGGTCGAATGTTCTTCCGGCACCTACGTCCGCGCACTGGCCAGGGATCTCGGCGCCGCGCTCGGCGTCGGCGGGCACCTCGCCGCGTTGCGCCGCACCACGGTCGGCCCGTTCACCCTCGCCGCCGCGCGCTCGCTCGAAGTGCTCGAGGACCGTCCGGAGTTGTCGTTCGACCTGGACAAGGCGGTCGCCACCGCGTTCCCGCGCCGGGACGTCGACGGTGCCACCGCGCGGGCGCTGCGGCACGGCCAGCGCATCCCGGCCGTCGGGCTCGGCGGCACCTACGGGGTGTTCGACCCGGACGGGCACGCGCTCGCGCTCGCCGCGGACGAGGGATCCGTGGCCCGCGCGGTGGTTGTCCTGCTCCCCGCATAGGGTTGGGGCCGTGCAGCGTTGGCGTGGTTTGGCGGATCTTCCTGGCAGCTGGGGCCGGTGTGTCATCACCATCGGGGTGTTCGACGGAGTACACCGTGGACACCAGGCCCTGATCAGGAGAACGGTGGAGGCGGCGCGGTCGCGCGACCTCCCGAGCGTGGTGCTCACCTTCGACCCGCACCCGTCGGAGGTGATCCGGCCCGGCAGCCACCCCGCGCAGCTGACCACGCTGCGGCGCAAGGCGGAGCTGGTCGAGGAACTCGGCGTGGACGTGTTCTGCGTGCTGCCGTTCACCCCGGAGCTCTCGCGGCTGACCGCGCACGAGTTCGTGCACGAGGTGCTGGTCGACCAGTTGCACGTGGCCGCGGTGATCGTCGGCGAGAACTTCACCTTCGGCAACAAGGCCGCCGGTGACGTCGCGCTGCTGCGCACCCTCGGCCGCCGCTTCGGCTTCGCCGCCCAGGGCGCCGAACTCCAGGGGCAGGCGCTCGGCCCGGTCGAGGACCCAGGGAGCACGCCGGAGAGCGAGATCACCTTCTCCTCCACCTACGTCCGCTCGTGCATCGACGCGGGTGACGTGCAGGCCGCGGCCGAAGCGCTGGGCCGCCCGCACCGGGTCGAGGGGATCGTGGTCCGGGGCGCCGGCCGCGGCAAGGACCTCGGGTTCCCGACGGCCAACCTGTCCACCCCGCGCTTCGCGGCGATCCCGGCCGACGGGGTCTACAGCTGCTGGTTCACCCGCTCGACCGAGCCGGGCAAACGCCTGCGCGCCGCGGTCTCGGTGGGCACGAACCCGACGTTCTCCGGGCGCGAGCGCACGGTCGAGGCGTACGTGCTCGACGTGGAGGAGGACTTCTACGGGCACGACGTGGCACTCGACTTCGTGCTCAAGCTCCGCGACCAGATCCGCTACGACTCGCTGGAGCCGCTCATCCGGCAGATGGAGGCGGACGTGGTCCGCACCAGAGAGGTGCTCGCCGGGTAATCTCGGCTTTTCCGGACCGTGGGGGCGTCCGGGCCTGCGATGATGTGCGCACCACCGGGCGAGGTTGGACAGGGGAGAAGGGCTGACGTGGAGGATCACAAGATCGTCCAGCGCAACATCGCGCTGCAGCGCGAGTGGTACGGGGAGCCGTTGGGGGATCGGGTCCGCAGGCTGGTGGTGGCCTTCGACATCTCGCAGGCGTTCCTGGCCGAGGTGCTCGGGATCAGCGCGCCGATGCTGAGCCAGGTGATGAGCGGGCGGCGGGCGAAGATCGGCAACCCGGTGGTGCTGGCCAGGATGATCATGCTGGAGCGCAAGATCCTCAGCCCGGACGTGGCCGCGGGCAACCCGGCCGCGATGCGGGCCGCGCTGGAGGACGTGCGGGACTCGCGCCCGACGGTCGGCCGCGACAGCTTCCCGGTCGGTGCGGTGCCCGAGGACAGCACGGTGCTGTTCGCGCTGCGGGAGGTCGCCGAGGACGCCGAACTGGCCGAGGCCGCCGACCGGCTCGACGAGGACTTCCCGGCCATCGCGGACCTGCTGCGCAAGGCGTCGAAGGGCGCCTGAGTTGCTGATCTTCTCCGCGCTGGTGCCGCCACCGGTGGTGCTCCGCTCGGCGGAGGCCGCGCTGCACGGCCGGTGGATCGACGGTTTCCGCTGGTCACCGGTGTCCAATTGGCACATCACGCTCGGCTTCTTCGGTGAGGACTCGATCAGCGAGCGCGTGGATTGGCTGCGCGACCGGCTCGCCGGACGGCCTCCGGTCCACCTGCGACTGTCCGCTGCGGACACGTTCCCGAAGGTGCTGTGGCTGGGCGTGGAAAGCGAGGACCTCGCCGACCTGGCGAAGGCGGCGGGAGCCGACCTCGACGAGCGGCCGTACCGCCCGCACCTGACCCTCGCGCGGTTCCCCGCCGAGCGGTCCGCCGAGGCGCGGGCGCTCGTCGATCACCTGGCCGGGTACACCAGTCCCGCGTGGACGGCGGCCGAGGTGGTGCTGATGAAGAGCACGGCCGGGGCGTATTCGCAGGTGGCGCGGTTCGCGCTGGACGGCGGTTCGGGCGGCTGACGGCCCGGCTGGTAGCCTTGACAGTTGGGTCCGGCTGCAGTCCGTGGCGGCCGAGACCGGCTCACCCGGCGTGATGGTTCGTCCGGGCCGCACGGCACTGATCCAAGGAGAACACAGCGTGGCGCTGTCCACCGAAGAAAAGAAGTCGATCCTTTCCGAGTACGGCGTGCACGACTCGGACACCGGATCCCCCGAGGCCCAGGTGGCCCTGCTGACCAAGCGGATCGTCGGCCTCACCGAACACCTGAAGCAGCACAAGCACGACCACCACTCCCGCCGCGGCCTGCTCCTGCTGGTCGGGCGCCGCCGCCGGTTGCTCAACTACGTGGCGAAGGTGGACATCGAGCGGTACCGGTCGCTGATCCAGCGACTCGGCCTCCGCCGATAGCGAGCTGACGAGGGGGAGTGACCGGCTCGGTCACTCCCCCTCGCCACAACAGGAGGGACACGACTGGACCGGACCGGACCGTATCCGGCCGGTGACGGCGTGTTTCTGATAGACAACACAAGGGCGCAAGCGACGCGCGCGAGGGCATGTCCGCCGGTCCTCGGTAGTGGTTCCCGGGCATCGATCCCGGGGACTTCGATCGAAGACCGGCCTCGTTCCTCGAGCGTCCCCCGGATGGGGTCCCAGGGTGGGAGATCGCCCAGCCCGAGACGAACGAGGAGAACAATTACATGACCGACGTGAGCGGCACCGCCGTGCACGAGACCGAAGCCGTGATCGACAACGGCCGCTTCGGCACCCGCACGGTCCGCTTCGAGACCGGCCGCCTGGCCCGCCAGGCCGCCGGTTCCGTCGTCGCGTACCTGGACGACGAAACCATGCTGCTGTCGGCGACCACGGCGTCGAAGCACCCGAAGGAGCACTTCGACTTCTTCCCGCTGACCGTGGACGTCGAGGAGCGGATGTACGCCGCGGGCCGCATCCCGGGCGCCTTCTTCCGCCGCGAGGGCCGTCCCTCCACCGACGCCATCCTGACCTGCCGCCTGATCGACCGGCCGCTGCGCCCGTCGTTCACCGACGGCCTGCGCAACGAGATCCAGATCGTCATCACCGTGCAGAGCCTCAACCCCGAGGACCCGTACGACGTGCTGGCGATCAACGCCGCCTCGGCGTCGACGCAGATCTCCGGCCTGCCGTTCTCGGGCCCGATCGGCGGCGTCCGCGTGGCGCTGGTCGAGGACCAGTGGGTCGCCTTCCCGACCTGGAAGCAGCTGGAAAAGGCCACCTTCAACATGGTGGTCGCCGGGCGCATCGTCGGCGATGACGTGGCGATCATGATGGTCGAGGCCGAGGCCACCGAGAACACCCTCGAGCTGGTCGCCGCCGGTGCCAAGGCGCCGAACGAGCAGGTCGTGGCCGAGGGCCTGGAAGCCGCGAAGCCGTTCATCCGCGTGCTCTGCGAGGCTCAGCAGGAGCTGGCCAAGGTGGCCGCCAAGCCGGTCGCCGACTTCCCGGTGTTCCTGGCCTACGAGACCGACGCCTACGAGGCGGTCGCCGCGGCGGCCACCGAGGACCTGACCAAGGCGCTGGCCATCGCCGGCAAGCAGGACCGCGACAACGCCACCGACGAGGTCAAGGCCGCCGTGCTGGCCAAGGTCGGTATCGGCGAGGGCGAGGCCTTCGAGGGCCGCGAGAAGGAGATCGGCGCCGCGTTCCGGTCGCTGACCAAGCAGCTGATCCGCCAGCGCATCCTGCGTGACAAGGTCCGCATCGACGGCCGCGGCCTGACCGACATCCGGTCGCTGGGCGCCGAGGTCTCGGTGATCCCGCGGGCGCACGGCTCGGCGCTGTTCGAGCGCGGCGAGACCCAGATCCTGGGTGTCACCACGCTGAACATGCTCCGCATGGAGCAGCAGATCGACTCGCTGTCGCCGGAGACCCACAAGCGGTACCTGCACCACTACAACTTCCCGCCGTTCTCCACCGGCGAGACCGGCCGCGTCGGTTCGCCGAAGCGGCGCGAGATCGGCCACGGCGCGCTCGCCGAGCGCGCGCTGGTGCCGGTGCTGCCGAAGCGGGACGAGTTCCCCTACGCGATCCGCCAGGTCTCCGAGGCGCTGGGCTCCAACGGCTCCACCTCGATGGGCTCGGTCTGCGCCTCGACCATGGGCCTGCTCAACGCCGGTGTGCCGCTGAAGGCGCCGGTCGCGGGCATCGCCATGGGCCTGGTCTCCGACGAGGTCGACGGCGAGACCCGCTACGTCGCGCTGACCGACATCCTCGGTGCCGAGGACGCCTTCGGTGACATGGACTTCAAGGTCGCGGGCACCAAGGAGATCGTCACCGCGCTGCAGCTGGACACCAAGCTCGACGGCATCCCGTCCGAGGTGCTGGCCGGTGCGCTGAACCAGGCCAAGGACGCGCGGCTGACCATCCTCGAGGTGATCGCCGAGGCGATCGACGGCCCCGACGAGATGAGCCCGTACGCCCCGCGCGTGACCAGCGTGAAGATCCCGGTCGACAAGATCGGCGAGGTCATCGGCCCGAAGGGCAAGATGATCAACTCGATCACCGAGGAGACCGGCGCCGACATCTCCATCGAGGACGACGGCACGATCTACGTGGGCGCGGCCGACGGCCCGTCGGCGGAAGCGGCGATCGACAAGATCAACGCCATCGCCAACCCGCAGCTGCCCAAGGTCGGGGAGCGCTTCCTCGGCACCGTGGTGAAGACCGCCGCCTTCGGCGCCTTCGTCTCGCTGCTGCCGGGCAAGGACGGCCTGGTGCACATCTCCAAGCTGGGCAACGGCAAGCGCATCGGCAAGGTCGAGGACGTGGTCAACGTCGGCGACAAGCTGCGCGTGGAGATCGCGGACATCGACAACCGCGGCAAGATCAGCCTGGTGCTGGTGCAGGAAGAGGAGGCGGCCGCGCCGGCCGCCACCGACGCCCCGGCCGAAACGGCCGACGCCACCCAGTAGTAGTTCAAACGCTATGAGTGGGGCATTACTTGCGTTCATTGCAAGTAATGCCCCACTCATAGCATTCGGAGGAAGAAAGAACCCATGGCGTCCAAGACTCCTGGTTACGCCCAGCCCGCCGGGACGACCCGGCTGCTCGACTCGACGCCCGACGGCGCGGTGGTCAAGCGCACGGTGCTGGCCGGCGGGCTCCGGGTGATCACCGAGCACGTGCCGGCTTCCCGCTCGGCCACGGTCGGGCTGTGGGTCGGCGTCGGTTCGCGGGACGAGCCGCTGACGGTCGCCGGGGCCGCGCACTACCTGGAGCACCTGCTGTTCAAGGGCACCGCGAACCGCGACGCCAAGCAGATCGCCGAGGAGATCGACGCGGTCGGCGGGGAGTTCAACGCGTTCACCGCCAAGGAGCACACCTGCTACTACGCGCAGGTGCTCGACGAGGACCTGCCGCTGGCCGTGGACCTGGTGACCGACGTGGTCTTCGAGGCGCTCTGCACGGATGCCGACGTGGACACCGAACGCAGCGTGGTGCTCGAAGAGATCGCCATGCGCGACGACGACGCCGAGGACCTGCTGCACGAGACCTTCGTCGGCGCGATCCTCGGTGACCACCCGCTCGGACGGCCGGTGCTGGGCACCGAGGCGTCGATCGCCGGGATGTCGCCCAGCGCGCTGCGCGGGTTCTACAAGCGCCGCTACACGCTCCCGCGGATGGTGCTGGCGGTGGCCGGCAACGTCGACCACACCCAGGTGCTCCGCCTGGTGCGCAAGGCTCTGCGCGACCGTCTGTCCGGTTCGGACACTCCGGTGCCGCCGCGCCGGGGGCGGGCGCGGCTGTCCGCGGCCTCGAAACTGGCGCTGCACACCGACGACACCGAGCAGGCCCACGTGATGCTCGGCCTGCGCGCGCTCACCCGGCACGACGAGCGCCGCTTCACCCTGTCCGTGCTCAACGCCGCGCTCGGCGGCGGCATGAGTTCGCGGCTGTTCCAGGAGATCCGGGAACGCCGCGGGCTGGCGTACCAGGTGTACTCGTCGGTGGCGAGCTACGCCGACACCGGGCACCTGGCCGTCTACGCCGGGTGCCAGCCGGAGAAGCTGGGCGAGGTGACCGGGGTGATCCGCGAGGTGCTCGCCGACGTCGCCCGTGACGGGCTCACCGAAGCCGAGGTGGCCAGGGCCAAGGGCCAGCTGCGCGGTGCGATGGTGCTCGGCCTGGAGGACTCGGCCTCGCGCATGTCGCGCATCGGCAAGGGTGAGCTGAACTACAGCGAGTACCTCGGTGTGACCGAAACCATCGACCGGATCGACGCGGTCACCGCCGAAGACACCGCCGCGCTGGCGAAAGCCCTGCTCAGGGCGCCGGGCCGGGCGGTGGGGGTGTCCGCGGCCGCGGTGGTCGGGCCGTACGCTCACGCCGACGACCTTCCCGACGATCTGCACGAGGTGATCGCATCATGAGCATCCGGGTGGCGGTACTGGGCGCGCGCGGGCGCATGGGCGCGCAGGCGGTCGGCGCCGTCGAGGGCGCGGCCGACCTCGAGCTGGTCGCCGCGATCGACGCCGGTGACCGGCTGCTCGACGTGGTGGACAACGGCGCCGACGTGCTGATCGACTTCACCCACCCGGACTCGGTGATGGGCAACCTGGAGTTCGCCGTGGAGCACGGCGTGCACGCGGTCGTCGGCACCACCGGGATGACCGAGGAGCGGCTGGCCACGCTGTCCGGCTGGCTGTCGACCAAGCCGGAACTGGGTGTGCTGATCGCGCCGAACTTCGCCCTCGGCGCGGTGCTGGCGATGCGGTTCGCCGAGCAGGCCGCGCGGTTCTACGCCTCGGCCGAGGTCATCGAGCTGCACCACAACCGCAAGGCCGACGCGCCTTCGGGCACCGCGGGGCACACCGCGCGCCTGATCGCGAAGGCTCGCGCGGACGCCGGTCTCGAGCCGGGCCCCGACGCCACCACCACCGAGCTGGACGGCGCGCGCGGCGCGCTGGTCGGCGACGTGCGCGTGCACTCGGTGCGCCTGCCCGGACTGGTCGCGCACGAGGAGATCATGTTCGGCGCCGAGGGGGAGACCCTCACCATCCGCCACGACTCGATGGACCGCTCCTCGTTCATGCCGGGCGTGCTGCTCGGTGTGCGATCGATCACCAAACGGCCCGGGCTGACCGTCGGCCTGGAGAACGTGCTGGAGCTGTAGCCGGTGAAGGCCCGCAACTTCGCGCTGCTGCTGACCGCGGCGCTGGTGCTCTACGTGGTACTGCTCGCCGGGCGCGCGATCGCGTTGTTCCGGACCGGCGAGACGGTGCCGGTGATCTTCGGTATCGGGGTGTCCCTGCTGCCGGTGCTCGGCGTGTGGATCGTCGTGACCACCTGGCGGTCCGGGGTCCGCGTCCAGCAGCTCGCACGGCGGCTCGACCGCGAAGGCGGGCTGCCGGACGTCTCCGACCTGCCGCGCCGCCCGTCCGGCCGGGTGGACCGCGACGCCGCCGACGCGTGGTTCGACGAGCGGCGGGCCGAGCTGGACGCCGATCCGGAGAACTGGCGGCACTGGTACCGGCTGGCGCACGCCTACGACATGGCCGGTGACCGGCGGCGGGCACGCGAGACCATGCGCAAGGCGGTCGAGCTGGAAGCCGCCGACAGGTCCGAGGCCTAGAGGTGCAGCCAGCCCGCGAACATCGCGGGTGAGGCGGCCAGCAGGCTGAACCGGGCGAACCGGCCGGCCAGCCCGGCGCCGAGGAACAACGACATCGGCATCCGCACCAGCCCGGCCAGCACCGTGGTGGCCATGAACGGCGGCAGGCCGACCACCGCGCTGACGCCGTAGGTGCCGGTCATCCACGCGGGGTGGCGGTGGCAGCGTTCACGCAGGGCCTCCAGCCAGGCGCGCACGCGTTTGGTGCGCAGCTCCCAGCGGGCGCGGCGCGGGGTCATCGGGCGTTCGCGGTGCAGCCGGTCGTGCAGGAACTTCGGCAGCTTGATCGAGCCCTTGGCGGCCAGGTAGTAGAGGAGCTTGCCGGCGATCTGGCCGACCGCCACCGCCGCGCCGATGGCCAGCCAGTGCACGCCGGGCTCGCTGCTGGCCAGGCCGATGACGAAGACCTCGACGCTGATCAGCGGCACGATGGCCGAGCCGAACGCGACGCCGAGCGTCACGCAGAGCCAGCCGATCATCAAACCTCCAGTGGGATCCCCGATCCAACGTAGCAGTGCTCTCGGTGGACGCACTGGGGCTGGCACCAGGGTTCAGGTTCCCCGAAGATCACCTGATCGTCGTATTCCGGACACCTGCCGCTGGCAGGGTGGCGTCGTGGCCGTCGCCGAGAACACCGCCGCCGACCGGTTCAGCGACCTGTGCGCGGCGGTCACCGAACGCCTGCCCTTCGGCCTGTCGCGGCTGGTGCCGCCGACGTTCCTCGGCTTCTGCGTGATCAACGGCTTCACCTTCGGCGTGGATCTGCTCCTGCTCACCCTCTTGCACGGACAACTCGGCCTTCCGGTTCCGGCGGCGATCACGCTGGCCTACGTGGTGGCGTTCGGGCTGAGTTTCGTGCTGAACCGGGCGTTCAACTTCCGCTCGCACGCACCGGTGGGCCGTCAGGCGGTGCTGTACGCGGTCGCGGTGGCGATCAACTACTTCGCGTTCATCCTCGGCGTGGGCAGCGGGCTGGTGGAGCTGGGGGTGCAGTACCACCTGTCGCGGCTGATCGCGGGCGCCTGCGAGGGCGTGTTCATGTACAGCGTGATGCGCTGGGTGGTGTTCAGGCGGTCAGCTCTAGGTCGAGCGGACCGGTGAGGCGCAGTTCGCGGATGGTCTTCTCGCCGGTGTCCAGCGTGCGGACGGTGCCGTCGGGGTGCCAGCCGGCCCGCTTGTAGAAGCCGAGCGAGGCGGCGTCGGACTGGGCGACCCAGGCGATCCCGCGTCCGGCCCCGGCTTCGCGCAGGGCGCGGGCCGCGTAGCCGATCAGGCGGCCGCCGTGCCCGCGACGGCCCCACCGCGGCTCGACCAGCAGCGTGGCGATCAACCCGACGCGGTCGGCGTCCTCGGGCAGCTCACCGGCCGCGGACTCGACCTCGTCGTGCGGTGCCTGCCCGGCGACGCAGTAGCCGACGGTGAACTCGCCTTCGACGGCGACGAGCACGGTGGTGCCGGGGTGCTCGACGGCCGCGGCCCAGTGCTGTTCGGTCTCCGGCGCGTCCAGCGCGGCCAGCGCCTGCTCACCGAGGAATTCCGCGTACGCGAGCCGCCAGGTCTCCCGCTGGATCCGGGTTATCTCGGCGACGTCGCTGGCGGTGGCCGCGCGGACCTGGGCCTGGCTCATGGGGGCAACCTATCGGCCCGCCCGCGGCGGAATTGTCGGTGGGTCCTGGCACCATGGCGCCATCATGCAGACGGTGAGTGATTCGGTGGCCAGGCGCACGGCGCTGGCCGCGCAGGGGTTCGCGGATCCGCGGCCGGGCGGGGAGCCCACGCGGCGGCATCTGCAGCGGGTGTTGTCGCGGGTGCAGCTGCTCCAGCTGGACTCGGTGAACGTGGCGGTCCGGGCGCACTACGCGCCGTTGTTCGCGCGGCTCGGCGGCTACGACCCTTCGCTGGTCGACGACGCGGCGTGGACGCACTCCGCGCGGCGGCCGCGGTTGCTGGTGGAGAGCTGGGCGCACGAGGCGAGCCTGGTGCCGGTGGAGGACTGGCCCCTGCTGCGGTCCGGGGCGAAGCGGATGGGCTGGTGGCGGGGGTACGAGAAGCTGCTCGAACGCTCGCCGACGCTGGCCGAGGACGTGCTGGCGGTGGTCAAGGAACACGGCCCGATCGGCGCCGGGGCGATCGAACGCGAGCTGGCCGGGGGGCAGGCCCGGCGGCAGGGCGCGTGGTGGGACCGGTCGGAGGTCAAGCGGATCTGCGAGTGGCTCTTCGGCATGGGGCAGCTGTCGACGGGCACGCGGCGCAGCTTCGAGCGGCTGTACGACCTGACCGAGCGGGTGATCCCGCCGGAGATCCTGGCGACCACGGTCGACAAGGAGGAGGCGGCGCGGCAGCTGATCGGGAAGTCGGCCACCGCGCTGGGCATCGCCACCGAAACCGACCTGCGGGACTACTACCGCCTGGGCCCGGACGTCGCGCGGCAGGCGGTGGCCGAACTGGTGGAGGCGGGCGAACTGGAGCCGGTGCGGGTCCGGAGCTGGAAGGCCCAGGCGTACCGGCACGCCGGCGCGCGCACCCCGAGGTCCATCACAGGGCGGGCGCTGCTGTGCCCGTTCGACCCGCTGATCTGGGAACGTGCCCGGACCGAGCGGATGTTCGGGTTCCGCTACCGCATCGAAATCTACGTCCCGGAGCCGAAGCGGGAGTACGGCTACTACGTCTTCCCGTTCCTGCTGGACGGTGAACTGGTGGCGCGGGTGGATCTGAAAGCCGACCGGGCGGCCGGGGTGCTGCGGGTGCAGAGCGCCTTCGCCGAACCCGACGTGGACCACGCGCGGGTCGTGCCCGAACTGGCCGCCGAACTCCTGCAGATGGCCGAATGGCTCGGCCTGTCCGGCGCCACCGCCACCCCCCGAGGCAACCTGGGCCCCGCCCTCACCACCCACCTCCCCTAAACCCAACGTGGCCCTGACCCGCCCGAGTGTGTAACTCGGCTGCCCGAACGCGCGACTCGCCCGCCCGAGTGTGTAACTCGGCTTCCTGAACGTGCGGTTCGGCTTCCTGAACGTGGGACTCGCGCCCGGCCGAGTTCCACACTCGTGCACCCGAATCGCACGTTGGTGCAGCTGAGTTCAACGTTCAGGCACCCGAACCCCACACTCGCGTAGCTGAGCCACACACTCGTGCAGGCGAGTTCTACGTTGGTGCAGCCGAGTTCCACACTCGGGCAGGCGAGTTCTGCGTTCGGGTAGGCGAGTTTGTGGTCGGGTAGGCGGGTTTTGCGTTCGGGGGTGGTCAGGCGTAGGCGCGTAGGCGGATGTGGTCTCGTAGGCCGTGTAGGTGGGCTCGCATGTTTCGTCGTAGGTCGTGGTCCAGCAGCCGGTCGTCTTCGTCGAGTTGCCGTGCCACCCGCCCGACCGGCAGCGTGCCGTCCAGTACCTCGGCCCCGGCGATCTTCAGCACCTTCCGCAGTTCCTCCTGCGCCCAGGCCGCGCCGTGCACGCCGTTGCTCGCGCCCACCACCGCCACCGGTTTGCCGTTCAGCACACCTTCGCCGTACGGTCGCGAGGCCCAGTCCAGCGCGTTCTTCAGCTGGCCCGGGATCGAGCCGTTGTACTCCGGCGTCGCGATGAGCAGTCCGGCCGCTTCCGCGATGGCCCGCCGCAGTTCGGCGACCCCGCCCGGTTCCGGGCCGTCTTCGGCGTCCTCGTCGAACGGCGGCACCAGCCCCAAACCACCCCAGCGGTGAAGCTCCATCCCGCGCGGCAGCTCGTAGCTGGCGGCGGTCAGCAGCCTGCCGTTGAACGAGCCTTCGCGCAGACTGCCCGCGATCCCCAGGATCCTGACGCTCATGGTGTCGTCCTCCCGATCAGGGCCGCTGTACCGGCCCACTGCGATCGAGAGTCGCGCTAAGGCGGGGCGGCCCGCATGAGGCGCGAGCCCTATTTCGCCACCGAACAGCCGCGCCCGCTCTAAGTCAGTCGAACAGGCCGAGTTGGGTCGCCGTGGCCGCGGCCTCCACCCGGTTCGCGACGCCGAGCTTGCCGAGGATGTTCGACACGTGCACGCTCGCCGTCTTCGCCGAGATGAACAGTTCGTCGGCGATTTCCCGGTTTGCCTTGCCCGCGGTCACCAGGCGCAGGATCTCCAGCTCACGCGGGGTCAGCCCGAGCCGGGGGTGCCCGTTGCCCGCCGCACCGGGCACCAGCTGGATCCGGGCTCGCCGCGCCAGGTCGGTGACCCGGTCGCGCAGCGGTTTCGCGCTCAACCGCTCCGTCAATCCGTGGGCTTCGCGCAGTAGTTCCGTGGCGGCCTCGCGATCACCGTCGGCGGTGATGGCGGCCGCCGCCGCGCCGAGGCAGGCGTAGGCCAGCGGCAACGGCTGCCCGAGGTCACGCCAGGCCTCGGCCGCGGCTTCCCAGTCCTTGCGGTCACCGTCGGTGTAGGCGGTGAACAGCCGGGAGAACGCCAGCTGGACCGGCCCGGTGACGGGCAGTTCCGCGGCGATCCGGCGCAGGCGCGTGAGCAGTTCGGTGCCGCGCCAGGACGGATCGTGGTCGGCGAGCCTGCTGCCGAGCACCAGCAACGGCCAGAGCAATCGGCCCGCCGAGGTCAGGTTCGGGTGCCCCAGTGCGCGTTCGAGCACGGACCGCGCTTCTCCGTACCGGCCTTGCGTGACACGCAGCTCGGTTTCCAGGCGTGCCACCAGGAACGGGTCCAGGGTGAACCGGACGTCGTCGCCGAACTGCTCGTGCGCCCGGACGAGCAGGCGCTCCGGCAGGTCGAAGTCACCCCACTGCAACGCGAGATAACCCTTGAGGCACAACAGGTGTTCGCGGAACGCAGGCGCCGGTCCGAGGTCGAGCGCCTGTTCCAGCGCGACCGTCGCCTCGTCCCACCGGCCGCCGTCGATCAGCGCGCCGGCCAGGTCGAGGCTGTGCAACGCGCCGAAAGCCCGCTGCAGCCCCGTTTTCCGCGTCACCTCCAAGCCGTCGCGGGCCTTCGCCTCCGCCGCGTCCAGCCTCCCGAAAGCCCGCAGCAGGGCGGATTCCTCGTGGATGGCACGCAGGTGCACCCGGTGCTCGCCCAGGGTTTGCGCGATCGCGCCGGCGCGTTGCAACCGCGGCAGTTGCCCGTCCAGGTCGCCGAGCCGCGCGTCGAGCAAGGCGAGCGTGATCAGGGCGGAGGCCTCCGCGGACCGTTCTCCGTTGTGGCGCGCCGATTCCAGCGCCGCGTCCGCCGCGTCACGGGCTTCGTCGGCACGCGGGATCTCCATCAGGCGCGCGGCGTAGGAGTTCAGCAGGTGACCACGGGCGGGGTGGTCGGCGGGCACCAGCCGGATCGCCTCGCGGTGGTCTTCCAGTGCGCCGGGCTGACCCAGTTGTGCCCGCAGGCGTGCGCGTTGATCGAGCAGCGCCGCCGCCCGCACCCGTTGCGCGTCCCGGTCGATCTCCGCCAGTGCCAAGGTGGCGAAGTGCTCGCCGCGGACGTTCTCCCCGGCCCGGCTCGCCGCCTCGACCGCCTGCTCCAGCACGGTCGCGTACTCGACCCCGCCCAGTTCCCGGCAGGCGTCGCCGACCAGCGGCCACAGTTCGAGGACCCGGTCGAGCATCTGCAACTGCTCGGCGTAGGCGAGCAGCCGCTGCGCTTCACCCGCCGCTCGCCAGGCCGCGCAGAGGGCGCCAGGGAGATCGCCGGCGCGGTAGAGGTGCTGGGCGAGTTCGGTGACCGACGGCGCTCCGGCGGACAGCGTGGGATCGGCCGCCATCGCCGCGGCGTAGCGCTTGTGCAGGGCCTGACGCTCGCCCGGCATCAGGTTCGACAGGGCCGCCGCGCCGATCAGCGCGTGCCGGAAGCGGTAGCCCTCACCCTTGACCACCAGCACGTTGGCGTCGACCGCGGCCCGCACGGCGGCCGACAGCGCCCGCTCGTCCAGTTCGGCCACCGCGGAAAGCAGGGCGTGGCAGACGGTCACCTCGCTGAGCCCGATCAACCCGGCCACGTAGGCGGCGTCCGGGGGCAGCCGGTCGATCCGGGACAGCAGCAGGTCTTCCAGCGACGCCGGGATCTCGCCGCCGGTGCCGTCGCAGTCGAGCAGCGCCTCGACGAACAGCGGATTCCCTTCGCTGCGCTGGTAGACCGAGCGCACCAGGTCGGGATCCGGTTCGTGGCCGAGGATGTGCCGCACCAGGTTCACCACGTCGCGCTTGCCGAGCCTGCCGAGGTCGAGCCGTTCGGCCCACGGCACCCGCGCCAGTTCGGCCAGCAGCGGCCGCAGCGGGTGCGCCCGGTTCAGTTCCTCGGACCGGTGGGTCACCACGATCATCGAGCCGGGCACCGCGCTCTGGTTGCGCACCAGGAAGTCGAGCAGGTCGCGGCTGGACCGGTCGGCCCAGTGCGCGTCCTCGATCACCAGCACCACGGGCCGCTCGACGGCGAGCTTGCCGAGCAGCGCGAGCACGCCTTCGAACAGCCGCGGGCGCGCGTCGTCGCCCAGCGGCGCGGGCCCGCGGACGCTGCCGGGCAGCAGCGGCGCCAGATCGGTCCTGTCCGGCAGCAGCCGGTCGAACCCGGCCGGATCGGCGGCGACCAGCCCGCGCAACGCGGCGACGAACGGCGCGAACGGCAGGCCTTCCGCGCCCAGTTCCACGCACCCGCCGCAGAGCACGGTCGCCTTCGCGCCCGCCCGCCCGGCGAACTCCGCCACCAGCCGGGACTTGCCGACCCCGGCCTCCCCGCCGACGAACAGGGTGGCCAGGCCCCCACCGGCCACCCGGTCGAAGGCCTCGGCCACCCTGCTCGTTTCGCCGTCGCGCCCGACCAGCACCGGGCTCACTTGGAGGCTCATTTGCCCCGAGTTTATCGCCGGACCGGGTGATCGGGCCCGGTTTCAGGCGCCGGCTCTGGTCACCACCGCGTCACCGGAGCCGGTGCGCAGCCGCGCCCGCACCGCGGCGACCTCGTCCGGCGGCGTGTCGAGTACCGGCAACTCGCTGGACACGCGCCCCGAACCGGTGGACACGTCGACCTCCGCGGTCACGCCGGAGCCCACGCCGAACCGGATCTCGCCCGAGCCGGTGTTGAACTCCAGCGAGCCGGACTTCGCCTCGGCCACGGTGAGGTCACCGCTGCCGCTGCGGGCCAGCACGTCCCCGGCCACCGAGCCGAACCAGATGTCGCCGGTGCCGGTGACCACGGTGGCCGAGCCGGCGGTGGCGGCCAGGCGCACGGCCCCGCTGCCCGAGCGGATCTGCAGGCCGTGCGTGGTCGGGCCGAGCTGGATGTCACCGGAGCCGGTGCGGATGCTGGCCGACGCCTTGGTCTCGCCGAGCGAGACCTCCCCGGTGCCGGTGGCGATGTTGGCGCGCCCGGCGGCACCGGTGACCGTCACGTCGCCGCCGCCCGTGCGGATGCCCACGTGCGAGCCGCGCGGCGCGTGCACGACCACGTGCAGCGGCACCTTGCGCAGCGGCAGCGCCTTGGGCCCACGCACGATGACCTGCTCGCCGACCTGCTCGATGCGCGACTGGCGGATCGCCTCCGCGGGCGAGCCGAGGACGTCGGTGTCGAACTGGTCGCCGAAGCGCTCGTTGACCCAGCTCAGCACCGCGGTGACCCCGTCGGCCCACGGTGCCTGCGAAGTCTGCTCCTGGCGGAGTTCGACGGTGGTCTCCTCCGTCTCGGCCAGCAGGATCTCGACGCGGCCGACGGTGATGCTGACGTCGAGTTCCACCGGCCCGGAGGTGGGGAAGTTGCCCGTGCGGACGAGGCCGTCCGGCTGTTCTGCGCTGCTCATCAGCCCTGGACCCAGCCGTGCATACGGGTGCTGCTGTTGTGCCCGCGGCGCTCTTCGCGGTCGAACGGGGTCTTGCCCTGCAGCGCGCCCTGCACCGCCTGGGAGACGAACGTGTTCAACGACACGCCCTGCGAGGCCGCTGCCCGCTCGGCCTGGTTCTTGACCTGGTCGAACAGGCGCAGGGTCATCCGGCTGATCTCGCCGCTGTCGAACGGCATCCGGTCCTGCCGGGGCTCGCGCGGCTTCTCGGCGGATTCGCTTTCGGTCTTCTTCTCGCGGGTGGTGTCACCGGTGCCGGTGACCACCACGCGCACGTCGCGGCCGTCGAGCCGGACGTCGACCAGGTAGTCGGGCTGGCCGGCGGTGACCTCGGCGGCGAGGTCGGCGAGCGCGTTCATCAGGGCCAGCCGCATGGCCGGTTCCAGGGCGGCGGCGAGCACCGCGGCGGTCTGCCGCGTCTGCTCGTCCCCGGCCGAGGCCGCGGTGGCGAGGTCCTCGCGGAGGCTGGAGATGTAGGTCGTCAGGTCCATGACACCACTGTGGCGTCATCCGTGGTGTCTTTCAAGGGAACGGCGACATCATCCGGGACATCCCCGAGGCATCCCGTAGTGGTCCGGGGGTGCCGGTTAGGCTGCCGGGGTTCGACGGGGAAGCGCGAAATCGAGGGAGCAGGCAGTGGCCGAGACGGTGTCACCGAAGGTGCAGTTGATCGCGAAGACGGAGTTCTTCCCGCCCGACGACGTGCCGTGGTCCACCGACGCCGACGGCGGGCAGGCGCTCGCCGAGTTCGCCGGCCGGGCCTGCTACCAGTCGTGGAAGAAGCCGAACCCGAAGACGGCCACCAACGCCGGGTACATCGACCACATCATCGAGGTCGGCCACCTGTCGGTGCTCGAGCACGGGTCGGTCAGCTTCTACCTGACGGGCATCTCGCGCTCGCTGACCCACGAGCTGATCCGCCACCGGCACTTCTCCTACTCGCAGCTCTCGCAGCGGTACGTGCCCGAGCGCGACGCGGCCTTCGTCGAGCCGGACGTGATCCGCGAGGACCCTGAGCTGCACAAGAAGTTCCTCGCCGCCGCGCAGGCCAGTGTGGACGCCTACACCGAGCTGCTCGCCGGGCTGGAGGACAAGTTCGCCGACGCCCCGAGCGCGACCTTGCGCCGCAAGCAGGCTCGCCAGGCCGCGCGGGCGGTGCTGCCGAACGCCACCGAGACCCGGATCGTGGTGACCGGGAACTACCGCGCCTGGCGGCACTTCATCGCCATGCGCGCCACCGAGCACGCCGACGTGGAGATCCGCGCGCTGGCCGTGGAGTGCCTGCGGCAGCTGCAGAAGGCGGCGGGGAACGTGTTCGCCGACTTCACCATCTCCAAGCTGCCCGACGGCACCGAGGTCGCGTCCAGCCCGAAGGTCCTCGAGGGCTGATCCGGTGCGCCGACTCGTCATCGACGTGCAGCCGCTGGAGTACGCGGTGGCACGGCTCGATCCGGACCAGGCCGTGCCCGCGGACCTGCTCACCCACCCCGGGCAGGTGCTGGTCTCGGTGACCAGGACCCAGCGCGAGGTCTCGATCATCTGCCCGGCGAAGTTCGCCCCGCCCGGCGCCAAGGTCGAGGCGGACTGGCGGCTGCTGTCCGTGCGCGGGCCGCTGGCGTTCACGCTGACCGGCATCATCGCCGCGCTGGCCAGCGAACTGGCCGCGGCCGGGGTGGGCCTGTTCACCCTGTCCACCTTCGAAACCGACCACGTCCTGGTGAAGTCGGACGACCTGACCAGGGCGATCGACGCGCTCCAGGCCGCGGGCCACGACGTCTCCATGTGAAGCGGGTGCGGCCTTCTCGCGGCTTTCGCGAAGAAGGTCACATTCCTGGCGCGCGACTGGGTAGTCCCGCGTCGTGCACGAGCGGGAACTGACTTACGAGCTAACTCACAAAAGCACCTTTTCGGCCGCATGTACACCGATGTTCGGCTTGCCTAAACTTCGAGTTGGAACTGCTGAACTCGGAGGTACGCCATGGCGATGACGCAATCCGCAAGCCCCCGGGTGACCCGCTTGCGGCGGGTCCGCGCGGGGACCACCCTGCTCGGCCCGGCCTTCGTCGCGGCGATCGCCTACGTCGACCCGGGCAACGTGGCCTCCAACATCAGCGCCGGTGCCCAGTTCGGCTACCTGCTGGTGTGGGTGATCGTCGCCGCCAACCTGATGGCCTGCCTGGTGCAGTTCCTCTCCGCCAAGCTCGGCCTGGTCACCGGCCTGTCCCTGCCCGAAGCGGTCCGCGAGCGCACCTCGCGCCCGACCCGGCTGGCGTACTGGGCGCAGGCCGAGCTGGTCGCCATCGCCACCGACCTGGCCGAGGTGGTCGGCGGGGCGATCGCGCTGTACCTGCTGTTCGACCTGCCGCTGCTGCTCGGCGGCGTGATCACCGGCGTGGTCTCCATGGGCCTGCTGCTGGTGCAGGACAAACGCGGCCAGCGCCCGTTCGAGCGGGTGATCACCGGCCTGCTCGCGGTGATCGCGATCGGCTTCCTGACCAGCGTGGTGGTCCAGCCGCCGTCGGTGTCCGGCACGCTCGGCGGGCTGGTGCCGCGGTTCGACGGCACGGAGAGCGTGCTGATCGCCGCGGCCATGCTCGGCGCCACGGTGATGCCGCACGCGGTCTACCTGCACTCCGGTCTCGCACGCGACCGCCACGGCCAGGTCGGCGGCGAACGGCGTGCCCGGCTGCTCAAGGCGACCAAGTACGACGTCGGCCTGGCGATGCTGCTGGCTGGCGCGGTGAACCTGTCGATGGTGCTGCTCGCGGCGACCACGCTGCGCGGCCGTGAAGGCGTCGACTCCATCGAGGGCGCGCACCTGGCGATCGGCGACGTGCTCGGCCCGGCCGTCGCGCTGCTGTTCGCCATCGGCCTGCTCGCCTCGGGCCTCGCCTCGACCTCGGTGGGCGCCTACGCGGGCGCGATGATCATGCAGGGCCTGCTGCGCAAGCGGATCCCGCTGCTGGCGCGCCGCCTGATCACCCTGGCCCCGGCGATCGTGGTGCTGGCGCTCGGCGTCGACCCGAGCCGCGCGCTGGTGGTCTCGCAGGTGGTGCTGTCCTTCGGCATCCCGTTCGCACTGGTGCCGCTGGTGCGGCTGACCAGCGACCGCGGGCTGATGGGCGCCGACGCCAACCACCGCGTCACCACCACGCTGGCCTGGCTGGTCGCCGCGGTGATCATCGCGCTGAACGTGGCGCTGCTGTACCTGACCTTCGCTTAGGCCACGGCACGATTCTTTCGCGGCTTGGGCAGGAACCGTCCGACCGTTCACACGGTCGGACTACCATCCTGGCCAAACTCGAGGGAGGCGCGCCGATCGTGACCGAGGAGACGACCCAGCGGGCCCAGGCGCCCGCGCCAGGGCCCCGTGAGATCGCCGGCAGGTACGTCCTGCTCGGCGAACTCGGCCGCGGTGGCATGGGCGTGGTGTTCCGCGCCGAGGACCGGGTCATCGGCAGGCAGGTGGCGATCAAGGAACTGCGCCTGCCCGAGGGGGCCGACGACGCGGGCGTGTTCTCCGAGCGGGTGCTGCGCGAGGTGCGCACCGGCGGCAGGCTCAACGACCCCGCCGTGGTCACCGTGTTCGACGTGGTCTCCGAAGCGGGCACCACCTACATCGTGATGGAACTGGTGGACGCACCGACGCTGTCGGACCTGGTGCGCGAGCGGGGCGCGCTGCCCGCGCAGCAGGTGGCGAGCATCGGCCTCCAGGTGCTGTCCGCGCTGCAGGCCGCGCACGAGTCCGGGATCGTGCACCGCGACGTGAAGCCCGGCAACATCATGGTCGCGCCCAACGGCCGCGTGAAGCTGACCGACTTCGGCATCGCGCAGGCCGTCGACGACCCCCGCCTGACCACCAGCGGCATGATCGTCGGCAGTCCCGCGTTCATGGCGCCCGAACGCGTTTCCGGGCAGGAGGCCGGCCCGGCCTCGGACCTGTGGTCGCTCGGCGTCACCCTGTTCTTCGCCGCCGAGGGCGTGCTCGCCTTCGAGCGCTCCAGCACCGCCGCCACCCTGCACGCGATCATGAACGAGGTCCCGTACCTGACCCGCACCCAGGGCCCGCTCGCCTCGGTGGTGATGGGGCTGCTGGTCGCCGCGCCCGAGGGCAGGCTGACCGCGCACCAGGCACACGGGCTGCTGCAGATGGCCGCCGCCGGTACCGGCCAGCACACCCCGACGTCGGTCTACAACGGACCGCCGCCGACCATGGCCGGGCCCGCGCCCACGCACTACGCCCGGCAGCAGGCGCCCGTCGTCGCGCCGCGCAAGGGCAAGCGGCCGCTGGTGGTCACCGGTGCCGCGCTGGCCGCGGTCCTGCTGCTCGCCGGTTGCTTCTTCCTCGGGAACTGGTGGGGTGCGCCCAAGACGGATTCGGCGATGCTGCCCGCGCTGACCTACGGCACCCAGGGCGACATCCAGCAGTTCGACACGCCGTCGTCCTCGCAGCGCTGCTACAACGTGCCGCTGGAACCGGGCCGGTCGATCTCGTCGAGCAACAAGGTCGAATGCGACGAGCAGCACGACTTCGAGGTCTACGCCTCGCTCGGCACGCTGGGCGGGGACAGCAGCGTCGCCGACAGCGCGCCCGCGGCGGCCTACCCGGACCCCGAGCGGCTGCGGATCTCGGTGGAAACGCGCTGCGAGCTGATTTTTCACTCGAACGTGGTGCCGGCCAATCAGCGGGCGGGGTTGCAGTACCGCGCGCTGCTGCCGACCGCGCAGGCGTGGAACGCCAAGGAGGACACCTCCGGCAACCTCGTCCGCCAGGCCTACTGCGTGCTGAGCAAGAGCGGCGGTGCCACGGCGACGGGACCGGCCGCCATCGAGGTGCGGTAGACGGAGGAGTTGCGGTCTACGGGCCGTCGCGCCGGGGATTCTGCACCAACCGGTGACCAGGCGCGGCGATCATGTCATATCGCGAGGTCGGCGCCGGGTTACCGGCCGGGAAGAGGTACCGTCGGAGCATGTCCACTCCACCTTCGGCAGCACCGGGACGGCCGTTCGGCCGCGTGCTCACCGCGATGATCACCCCGTTCGACCGCGAGGGGGCGCTGGACCTGAACCGGGCCCAGGAGATCGCGAAGCACCTGGTGGATCTGGGCAACGACGGGCTGGTGGTGAACGGCACCACCGGCGAGAGCCCGACCACCTCCGACGCGGAGAAGGCGGACCTGATCCGGGCCGTGGTCGAGGCGGTCGGCGAGCGCGCCACCGTGGTCACCGGCGCCGGCACCTACGACACCGCGCACAGCGTGGAACTGGTGCGCCAGGCCGAGAAGGCCGGTGCGCACGGCGCGCTGGTCGTCACCCCGTACTACTCGCGGCCCACCCAGGCGGGCCTGTACGCGCACTTCACCACCGTGGCCGACGCCACCGGCCTGCCGATCATGCTCTACGACATCCCGCCGCGCTCGATCGTGCCGATCGAGGTCGACACCCTGCGCCGGCTCGCCGAGCACCCGCGGATCCTCGCGGTCAAGGACGCCAAGGGCGACCTGCTGGCCGGCAGCGAGGTCATCGCGAACACCGACCTGGCCTACTACTCCGGGGACGACGGGCTGAACCTGCCGTGGCTCTCGGTCGGCGCGACCGGTGTGGTCAGCGTGGTCGGGCACGTGGTCGCCGGGCGCATCCGGGCGATGATCGAGGCCTACGAAAAGGGCGACACCTCCACCGCGCGCACCAACCACCGCGGCATGCTGCCGGTCTACCGGGCCTTCTCCCGGGTCGGCGGCGTGGTGTTCAGCAAGACCGCGCTGCGGCTGCGCGGGTACGATGCGGGCGACCCGCGGCTGCCGATCGTGCCGGCCACCGAGGAGCAGATCGCCGCGATTTCGGCGGATCTGACCCAGGCGGGCGTGCCACTGGACGCGGCCCCGGCGAGCGACTGGCATAGTTCACGGGTGGCGCACGCCGACTCCGCGGCGGCGTACGTCGCACCGACCACCCATACCAGCGTTGGGACAATTCACCGTTGAGCTCACTGTCCATCGGACCCGGCCCCACCTCGGCACCACCCGCACTCGAAGAAGGCGCGCTCCGCGTGGTCGCGCTCGGCGGCATCGGCGAAGTCGGGCGGAACATGACCGTCTTCGAGTTCGACGGCCGCCTGCTCGTCGTCGACTGCGGCGTGCTCTTCCCCGAGGACGACCAGCCGGGGGTGGACCTGATCCTGCCCGACTTCCGGGCGATCGAGGACCGGCTCGACGAGATCGAGGCGCTGGTGCTCACCCACGGGCACGAGGACCACATCGGTGCCGCGCCCTTCCTCCTGCGCCTGCGCCCGGACCTGCCGATCTACGGTTCGCGGTTCACCCTGGCGCTGCTGGCGGCCAAGTGCAAGGAGCACAAGCAGCGGCCGAAGCTGATCGAGGTCAAGGAGACCGAGCGCCGGCAGGTCGGCCCGTTCGACCTGGAGTTCTTCGCGGTCAACCACTCCATCCCGGACGCGCTGGCGGTGGCCATCCGCACCCCGGCCGGGGTGGTGCTGCACACCGGTGACATCAAGCTCGACCAGCTGCCGCTGGACGGGCGGCTGACCGACCTGGCCGGGTTCTCCCGGCTCGGCGACGAGGGCGTGGACCTGTTCTGCGTGGACTCGACCAACGCCGAGGTACCCGGGTTCGTGATGCCCGAGCGCGACATCGGCCCGGTGCTCGACGACGTGATCCGCCGCGTCGACCAGCGGGTGATCGTGGCCTGCTTCGCCAGCCACGTGCACCGCGTGCAGCAGGTGCTCGACGTGGCCGTGCAGCACGGCCGCCGGGTGGCCTTCGTCGGCCGGTCGATGGTCCGCAACATGGGCATCGCCGCCGAACTCGGCCTGCTCAACGTGCCCGACGGGCTGCTGGTCGATCTCGACCAGGCGGCGAAGCTGCCGGAGAGCAAGGTCCTGTTCGTCTCCACCGGTTCGCAGGGCGAGCCGCTGTCCGCGCTCTCGCGGATGGCGCGGGGCGAGCACCGGCAGATCTCGATCAAGGCCGGGGACACCGTGGTGCTGGCCAGCTCGATGATCCCGGGCAACGAGACCGCGGTGTTCGGCGTGGTCAACGGCCTGGTCCGGCTGGGCGCGAACGTGGTGCACCAGGGCAACGCGAAGGTGCACGTGTCCGGGCACGCCTCGGCCGGTGAGCTGCTCTACCTCTACAACGCGGTGCGCCCGAGCAACGTGATGCCGGTGCACGGCGAGTGGAAGCACCTGGTGGCCAACGGCGAACTCGCGGTCCGCACCGGCGTCGCGCCGGAGAACGTGGTGATCGCCGAGGACGGTGTGGTGGTCGACCTGGTCGACGGCCGCGCGCGGCTGAGCGGCCGGGTCGAGGTCGGGCACGTCTACGTGGACGGCCTGTCGGTCGGTGACGTGGGCGAGTCGACGTTGTCCGACCGGCTGGTCCTCGGCGAAGGCGGGTTCATCGCGATCAACGTGGCCGTGGACTCCAGCACCGGGCGCGCGGTCAGCCCGCCGACGGTGGCCGGTCGCGGGTTCTCCGACGACCCGAAGGCACTGGACGCGGTGGTGCCCCTGGTGGAGATGGAGCTGTCGCGCACCGAGGCCGAGGGCATCACCGACACGCACCGGATCGCGCAGTCGGTGCGCCGGGTGGTGGGCCGCTGGGTGGCCGACACCTACCGCCGCCGGCCGATGATCGTGCCCACGGTCATTCCCGTCTGAGCGTTTCGCGATTAATCTGGACTGACCCCCCACGGTCCAGGAGGCGCGCATGGGGCGTCATTCCGCGGTTCCGGTTCGACGACTCCGGCGGCTGCCGGTCCTGCTGACGGCCGCCGTGCTGGTGGTGGCCGGCATTTCCTGGGGTGCGGTGGTCTTCGTGCGCGCCCGCAACGGCTGCGCCGAACCGGTGACGCTGCGGGTGGTCGCCGCCGAGGAGACCGCGCCGGTGCTCACGAGGATCGCGCAGGCGCTCCCGCCGGGCACCGGCCCGGGGTGCGGCAAGGTCGAGGTGCAGAGCCGCGACTCGCTGCGCGCGGTCGAAGAGCTCGCGTTGCCCCAGGACAACGCGGCGCACGTCTGGGTGCCGGAGTCCACGCTGATGCTGCGGCGCGCGCGGGAAGCCGGGGCGGCCGAGGTGCCCGCTTCGGGCCGGTCGATCGCCAGTTCTCCGGTGGTGCTGGCGCTCGACGAGCAGACCGCGACCACGCTCGGCTGGCCCGCCAAGACGCTCACCTGGTCGGACGTGCTCGCCCCGGCCGACAGCGGCCTGCGGGTCGGCATGGCGGACCCGGCCCGTGATCCGGTCGGGGTGGCGGCGTTGTTCGCCGCGCGGGACACGGTCAAGGGGCAGCCCGATCCGGGCGCGGCCTTCGCCGAACTGCTGCGCCGGTTGTCGCCGAACACGGTCGCGGGCGCACCCGAGCTGTTCGGGCGGCTGCCGTCGGCGTCCCAGCAGGAGACGCTGACCGCGTTCCCCACCACGGAGAACTCCGTGCTACGGCACAACGTCGAACAGGGCGGCCACGGCCTGGTCGCGGTGTACGCGCCGTTGGCGCCCGCACTGGACCACCCGTTCGTGGTGCTGCCGGGGGCCGGTCCCGGTGAACGTGCCGCGGCGGACCGGTTCCTGCGGGCGATCGACGCACCGGAAGGCCTGCAGGCGCTGGCGGACGCGGGTTTCCGGACGCCCGGTGGAAAGGCGCTGCGGGACCGGTCGCAGGACGGGCGCGTGGTCTCACGCGACATGCAGCCCGCGATGATGCCGCCCGCCGACGAGGTCGACCTGATCCTGAACCAGTGGGCGGGCATCAACCTGAGCTCGCGGCTGCAGGTGCTGATCGACGTGTCGGGCTCGATGAACGCGGTGGAGCCCGCCACCGGGCGTACGCGCATGGAGCTGACGCGCGAGGCGGCCCAGCGCGCGCTGCGGTTGTTCCGGCCGACCAGCGACATCCGGGTGCTGACCTTCTCCACCAAGCTCGACGGGGACAAGGACTACCGCGAGGTGCTGCCGATGGCGCCGGTCAGCGACCAGCTCGCGCGCGGCGCGGAGGCGACGCTCGGCAGCATCCAGGCGACGCCGGACGGGCAGACCGGGTTGTACGACAGCGTGCTCGCCGCTTACCAGACCGCGCGTGCCGAATGGGAACCCGGACGGCTGAACCTGGTGGTCGTGATGACCGACGGGCGCAACGAGGATTCGCAGGGGATCAGTCGCGCGGACCTGCTCACCCAGTTGGGTGCGCTCGCCGATCCGAAGCGGCCGATCCAGCTGCTCGGCATCGGCGTCGGACCGGACATCGACGTGGCGGAGTTGCAGGAAATCACCGCCGCCACGGGTGGGCAGGCGTTCACCACACCCGATCCGGGGAAGATCAACGAAGTGTTCTACGCAGCGTTGAGCAAGCTCGCCTGCTGCGGGTGACCTGGGCGGACCCCGGTGCGCGTGCGAACGGCACGCTCTGGGAATCTAGTGCGCACACCCGATTCTTCCGTTTTCCTCCGAGGAGCTTCGCATGTTCCGCTTCCCCCGACGGCCGGTCCTGGCCGTCGCCGGTGTGACCACGGCGCTGGTGCTCGCCGGTTGTTCCGGAGAGGAGGCCGCGCCCGAGCCGGGTCCGCAGGCGCCGCCGCCCGCCGCGGTGGCCGGGCTGCAGGTGTCCGCGGAGTTCAACGAAGCCGACGTGGCCTTCGCGACCGAGATGATCCCGCACCACCAGCAGGCCGTGGACATGGCCGCGCTGGCGGTGGAGAAGTCGGGCGACGAGAAGGTCAAGGCGCTGGCGCTGAAGATCCGGGACGCGCAGGACGCGGAGATGGCGCAGCTCTCGGGCATGCTCGAGGTGTGGGGGCAGCAGCCGCCGGAGGACCCGGGCCTCGACCACGGCGGCCACTCGGGCATGGTCACCGACGCCGAGATGATGGCCCTCGAATCCGCGACCGGCGCGGAGTTCGACCGGAAGTTCGTCGAACTCATGACACGGCACCACGAAGGCGCCGTGCGAGTCGCCGACGGCGAAAAGGCGAACGGGAAGAACCCGCAGGCGAAGGACCTGGCCGGCAAGATCAGCCAGGACCAGCAAGCCGAACTGGCCGAACTGAAATCCCTGTAACTTTCCGCCGCGAATGCTATGAGTGGGGCATTACTTGCGTTCATTGCAAGTAATGCCCCACTCATAGCATTCGGCTGGGTTCCCCGTCAGGCGGGAGCGGCGCCGCCGGTGGGTTTGCCGGGGGAGTTCAGCTGGACGATCAGGGCACCACCCAGCAGGACGGCGGCGCCCAGCAGTTGTACCCAGGTGAGGGCCTCGCCCAGCAGGACCCACGCCAGACCCGCGGCCAGCAGCGGTTCGCACAGGCCCAGCACGCTCGCCACCGGGGCGGGCAGGTGTCGTAGCGAGGAAATCCCTGCCAGGTAAGCGAAAACGGTCGACAGCAGCACCAGAGCGGCCAGCAGCAACCAGATCGGCGGCTGCCAGGGGCCGAAGTCGGCGGGTGCCGACAGCAGCGATACCGGGATGGTCCAGGGCGGCGCCACCACGCACACCGCCACCGCGCCGACGATCATGCCCCACGTGACCAGCCCCAGCGGGTGCCGGTCGGCCACCGCCCGCTCGCCGATCAGGAAGTACCCCGCCGAGCAGATCGCCGCGCCGACGCCGGCGAGCAGGCCGAAGGCGTCCAGCCGCAGACCTTCCCAGGCCTGCGCGACCATGGCCAGCCCGAGCATCGCCAGCGCGATCCCGCCCCACATCACCCCGGGCAGCCGCACCCGCCGCACGAAGCGGACCCACAGCGCGATCAGCACCGGCGAGGTGAACTCCAGCAGGATCGCGATGCCCACCGGGATCCGGCTCGCCGAGATGAAATAACACAGCTGCACCCCGGCCACGCCGAGCAGGCCGTACCCCAGCAGCAGCGGCCAGTCCGACCTCCGGACACGCAGCAGTGACGGCCGCGCGATCCCCACGCCGATGGCCAGCACCAGCGCGGCCAGGCCGATCCGCGCCGCGGCCACCTGCTCGGGACTCAGCCCGGCCAGCATCACCGGTTTGCCCAGCGCGCCGGAGCTGCTGAAGAACAGGGCCGCGACCAGGATCAGCACCGTGCCGCGGCCCCGGTGGACGACCAGCGTGCGCGCCGGGACCTCGGTGACCATGGACCGCACGATACGGCCGGGCACCGACCATCCGGAACCCGTATTCCGTAACTACTTAAATCCGATAGCCGGTTACGGCTTCCACGGGCTGACCGTGTCGGTCGGCCGGGTGGGGTCGTGGAACCGCGGGACGTCCAGTTCACCGCGGCGCAGCGGCACCAGGCCCTCGGTGATCGCGCGCATGATCTTGGCGTGCGCGCGCACCCCGGCCCCCGGCCGCTCCGGCTCGATGTCGGCCAGGTCGACCGGCTCGCCGAAGTGCACCCGGAACACCGGCCGCCGCAGCGGCGCGGTCAGCCCCGACTTCGCCAGCGGCAGGATGTCGGCCGGCCCGTTGACCGTCTCGGTGCCCCAGTAGACCGCCTCGTGCGCACCCCACTGGCTGATCGGCACCACCGGCACACCCGAGGCGATCGCCAGCCGCGCCGCGCCGGACTTGCCGCGCTCGGGCCACAGACCGGGGTCGTGGCTGATCCGGCCCTCCGGGTAGACGATGATCGGCGCCCGCGTGGTGCGCATGGCGTCGACCGCCGCGCCGAACTGCGACACCGCCGAGTCGGACTTGCCGCGGTCCACGCGCAGGTGCCCGCTGGCCTTGAGCGCCGGGCCGATCACCGGGGCGTCGAGGATGCCGCCCGCCAGCATGAACCGGGGGGCGATGCCGATCTTGCGGCAGGCCGCCATCAGCACGAAGGGGTCGAACACGCCGATGTGGTTGGCGGCCATCAGCAGCGGCCGGTCCCGCAGCCCGCTGGGCACCTGACCGGTGATCCGCAGCCTGCCGACCAGGTTGACCAGGCGGTGGTCGATCGCGAGCATCGTGCGCCAGATGGCCGGCGTGGGGACGCGCCGGCGCCCGTTCTCGTCGCGGTGGAGAGCGAACATGCGCCAGAGCATGTCACGAGCGGTGATTCACCCGGTTTGGGGACCGGCCGAGCGGTAACGTGAGAATTGTTCCCGGTGTGCTGCGAGTGGCAGATGTGACGGGACGGGACCGAGGGTTACCGTGGAGCCCATGGCAGGTGGCTCGGCAACCAAGGGACCAACCAAGGGACGTGGTGGAAAGGCGCCCGCTCGGAGCACACGCGGCGGGAGCCGCCCGCGCGCGGCGGCGGCCAAGCGGCCGCCCGCGCGCAAACCGGCGCCGCGCCGCAAGTCCGGTGGCGGGTTCGGCCGGGCCGTGCGCGGTGGGTGGAACCTGCTGGCCAAGGGCGTCGGCTCGCTGGCCAGGACCGTGGGCCGGGGCCGTGACCTGGAGCCGGAGCACCGCCGGGACGGGCTCGCGCTCGGGCTGATCGGGCTGGCGATCGTGGTCGCGGTCGGGGTCTGGTGGCAGGCCGCCGGCCCGGTCGGCGGCTGGGTGCAGATCGGCACGCGCACGGTGTTCGGCGCCGGTTCGGTGACCCTGCCGCTGGTGCTCATCGTGGCCGCGGTGGCGCTGATGCGCTCGGAACCGCAGCCGGACACGCGGCCGCGCCGGGTGATCGGCGCGCTGCTGATGATCTTCGCCGTGCTCGGCCTGCTGCACCTGTTCGCCGGGCTGCCCGCGGACAACGCCGACCGGATGTACGCCGGTGGGTTCCTCGGCTACGCCTCCGGCGGCCTGCTCGCCGCCGGGGTGACCACCTGGGTGGCGGCGCCGCTGCTGGCGCTCGCGCTGGGTTTCGGGGTGCTGGTGTTCACCGGCACCCCGGTCCGCGACATCCCGCAGCGGCTGCGCGAGTGGGGCATGGACCCCGACGAACTCGAAGAGGAGCAAGCGCGCCAGGAGGCCAGGGCCGAGCGCAAGGCGCGTGAAGCGGACGTCACCGAGGCGGACACGAAGACCGTCCGGCTGCGCAAGCCCTCGCGCCGCCGTCAGGCCAAGGCCGCCGAGGACCAGGACGACCAGCTCGAACTGCCGGTGGAGCCGGGGCCGCTGCCCACTCCGCCGAAGGTCAAGGCCGCCGAGGTACCGGAGAAGAAGCCGCGCAAGCAGCCCGCCGCCGAGGCGCCGATGACGGTGACCCGCACGGTGGAGGGCGACTACAAGCTCCCGTCGGCGGACCTGCTCACCCTCGGCGACGCGCCGAAGTCACGCAGCAAGGCCAACGACGTGATGATCGAGTCGATCTCCGGCGTGCTCGAGCAGTTCAACGTCGACGCCCAGGTCACCGGCTTCACCCGTGGGCCGACGGTGACCCGCTACGAGGTCGAGCTGGGCCCCGGCGTGAAGGTCGAGAAGATCACCGCGCTGACCAAGAACATCGCCTACGCCGCGGCCACCGACAACGTGCGGCTGCTGGCGCCGATCCCGGGCAAGTCCGCGGTCGGCATCGAGGTGCCCAACTCCGACCGCGAGATGGTGCGCCTCGGGGACGTGCTGCGCTCGCCGAAGGCCGCCAAGGACAACCACCCGATGGTGATCGGGCTGGGCAAGGACATCGAGGGCCACTTCGTCACCGCGAACCTGACGAAGATGCCGCACCTGCTGGTGGCCGGGTCCACCGGTTCCGGTAAGTCCAGCTTCGTCAACTCGATGCTGGTCTCGCTGCTGGCGCGGGCCACGCCGGACGAGTGCCGGATGATCCTGATCGACCCGAAGATGGTCGAGCTGACCCCGTACGAGGGCATCCCGCACCTGATCACGCCCATCATCACCCAGCCGAAGAAGGCCGCCGCCGCGCTGGCCTGGCTGGTGGAGGAGATGGAGCAGCGCTACCAGGACATGCAGGCCAACCGGGTCCGCCACATCGACGACTTCAACACGAAGGTGCGCTCGGGCGAGATCACCGCGCCGCCGGGCAGCGAACGGGTCTACACGCCGTACCCGTACATCATGGCCATCGTCGACGAGCTGGCCGACCTGATGATGACCGCGCCGCGCGACGTCGAGGACGCGATCGTGCGGATCACGCAGAAGGCCCGAGCCGCCGGCATCCACCTGGTGCTGGCCACGCAGCGGCCGTCGGTGGACGTGGTGACCGGCCTGATCAAGACCAACGTGCCCTCGCGGCTGGCCTTCGCCACCTCTTCGCTGACCGACTCGCGGGTCATCCTCGACCAGCCGGGCGCGGAGAAGCTGATCGGCATGGGTGACGCGCTGTACCTGCCGATGGGCGCCGGGAAGCCGGTGCGCGTGCAGGGCGCGTTCGTCGGCGACGACGAGATTTCGGCGATCGTGAACTTCGCCAAGGAGCAGGCGCAGCCGGACTACCAGGACGGCGTCACCGCGGCGAAGGCCGGCGAGGCCAAGGAGATCGACCCGGACATCGGCGACGACCTCGACGTGCTGCTGCAGGCGGCCGAACTCGTGGTCACCTCGCAGTTCGGCTCGACCTCGATGCTGCAGCGCAAGCTCCGCGTCGGTTTCGCCAAGGCGGGCAGGCTGATGGACCTGCTGGAGTCGCGTGGCGTGGTCGGCCCGTCCGAGGGTTCGAAGGCGCGTGACGTGCTGATCAAGCCGGAGGAACTGGAGTCGGTGCTGTACCTCATCCGCGGCGGCGGGCCTGCCGACGCGGACGAGTAGTCAGAGCGGACTGCCCCAGCTGTCCTGGTAGGTCAGTTCCTCGGGCGGGGTGCGGGGCGCGGGCTTGAAGTCGGTCGCCGTGGTGTAGGCGACGGGCAGCAGGCCGACCTGCGTGACGTCGGCCGGGATGCCCAGGATCTCCGCGGCTTCGGCCTCGCGTTCGAGGTGGTAGCTGGTCAGCGTGGAGCCCAGGCCGCGGGCCCGCAGCGCCAGCTGGAAGCTCCAGACCGCCGGGAAGATGCCGCCGTAGAAGACCGAGAGCGCGTCGTTGCCGCCGTGCGGGCGGCCCAGCAGGCACGGGACGACCAGCACCGGGACGCGCTCGATGATGTCGACCAGGTGCCGTGCCGAGGCGAGCGTGCGTGCCCGCTGGGGGCTGTCCGCGACCTTCGCGTCCAGGTACGCCGTGCCGACTTCGCGGAAGAGCGCGCCGAGCCGGTTGCGGCGCTCCTGGTCGCGGACCACCAGCCAGCGCCACTGCTGCGTGGCGCCCGCGGTCGGGGCCTGCACCGCCAGCCGCAGGCAGTCCAGGAGCACCTCGCGCTCCACCGGCCGGTCCAGGTCGAGCTTCCGGCGTACGGCGCGGGTGGTGCCGAGCAGGTGATCGGTGACCTCGAGATCCATGCCTACCCCCAGGACGGGTCGTCAGTGCCCAGAGCTTAGGCACTCACGACCCGCCGGAGGAGGCTCAGCTGGCGCCGAACTGACGCACGGCCTGGTAGTACGTCCACGCCGCCGCGTTGCACGCCGCCGCGCCGCCGCAGATGCCCTTCATGTCGGCGTAGAAGTTGTCGTCGATCCGCAGCCGGTTGCCGTCGGTGAACCGGCTCTGCTTCTTGTAGTTGCGGTACCCGAAGTCGTGCCGCCAGCACGCTTGGGTGAAGTTGTACCCCAGCGGCTTGTCCGGCGACCACGAGCAGGCGTCGGTCGACCAGTCCAGGTCGTTCGGGTAGGTCCCGCGCACGTTCACGAAGCCCGACAGCGACTTGCCGAACAGGTAGTCGTCGGTCACCGCCCGCGCGTCGATCGCCTGCGCGGTGCCCGCGCCGAGCACGAGGCTCCCGGCCACGGCCGCGGAAACGGTGAACTTGCGCAGCAGGCCGCGAACTGATCTGCGACGGGTGGTGGGCTCGGGCAGGGCGGTCACGGACATCGCTGTTCTCCCTCGCTGTGCTCTTGTCGGGCGAGCACAGCATTGGGTAAACGGACCCGCGCCGCCACCGCCTTGCGTAGGAAAGTCAGTGAATTCCTTCCAAAGGTTCAACCACGCCGATTCGTGACCCAAGGGAACTCAGAGTGAGACGTCGGCCAGGCCGATGCCGTGGAATGGCGCGGATACGACATTTCTCAGCCGCGGCGACCACACTGCGTGTCCATGACCGGTCCAGATCGGCGCGGCGGGGAGATCCCGGAGCAACTGGTTTTCGACCAGCCGGTACCGCTGCGCGCGTTCTTCTTCGTCAGGCGCTGACGAAGCGGCGGCGACCAGATCGCCGAATCCGGCGCCCGCGTACCCGGTCGCGGCGGTCAGCGCGGCGACCGTCTCGCCGGGCGTCGCCGCTTGAACGGTGATCGCCAGTGGTCCGTCCAAGTTCCCTTCGTGACGCGGTTTCGCGACCACGGGGAAGCCGAGCGCACCCTGGAGCTGCTCGGCCAGTGCCCGCGCCCAGGCCTCCTCGCCGGGACCGAAGTAGAGGCTGGTCTCACCGCTGAACCCGCCCTGCGAAGCCAATGCCTTAGCCGCGGCCGGATCGTGACTGCACGGGCGGCAGGTGCCCGAGCGCTCGCCGGGCAGCGCACCCCGGGCGGCGTCGGCCTGGTCGCCGAGCGGCCCCTTCGCCAGTGCCGCGCGATCGGCGGCCATGGCGAAGGCGAACCGCACGGCCGCGTCCTCGAATCGCCTGTCGCCCAAGGGGAACACCAGGAAACCCGCCGACGGCAGCGGCCACAGCGCGTGCCGGTCGGCGAAGTCGGCGTGCATCGCTTCGTGCCGGGCGCCGGGGACTTCGACGGCCAGATCGAGTTGGCCCGCCTTGACTTCGTCATATTGCGCGCCGGGATCGCCGACCCGGAGGTCGATTTCCTTGGGCTTGCCCGGTTCGTCGGTGACGCGCACGAGTTTCGCGCCACGGCCCGGTTCCCACGGGGACGCGAGCCGGTAGGGCCCGTTGCCGATCGGATTCCGCGAAAACCCGGCCCAGTCACGGGAAACGAGCACCGATCCGGGCAGCGGCAGGAACGCGGGAGCCGTCAGCTTCGCCGGTACCTCGCCGGACGGCTGCTCGAGCACGATCCGCACCGTGGTGTCGTCGACCGCGGTGATCTCCTTGGCGCCCAAGGAACCCCCGGTGAGCCGCCAAGTGTCCGCATAGGACTTCGCGGTGACCGGGGTGCCGTCGTGGAACCGCCCGGCCGGTGGCCGGACCGTCCAGGTGAGCAGGTCCGGACTGGTCGCCGCCGACGGCGGGATCGGCGTCCACAGCGCCGAGGCGACGGTCCGCCCGGCCTGGTCGCGAAGTTCGCCGGGCACCAGGCTGCCCGGCTCGGGCAGCCCGACGGTGAGCACGTCCGGTGACGGCGGCTCGGCCTCCGGGGTGCAGGCGGCCGGAACCACGGCCAGCACGGCGGCGAGAGCCAGGGGGAGCACACGCATGGAGTCTGTCTAGCACCAACGGAAGGCGGTTGTATCCGGTGAATCCGGCGCCATACAGTACCGGGGGCTCATCACTGGGAGGTCGCTGATGCTCCGCTCCTGCCTGACCCTCGTCCTCGTCGCCACCACCGCGCTCGTCACCGCGCTGCCCGCGGGGGCCTGCGGCGAAGAAGACGGACCCGAGCCCAAAGCGGCCCCCGCCGCCGGTGCGCCAGGGGCGGTGAAGAACGTCGAGGCGGTCGGCAACGTGCCGGACGCGCAGGGCGCCATCGCGCTCGAATTCCTCGACTACGGCCGCCGTGACGTGATGGTGGTGTCCGGCGAGTTCGGCCTGAAGACCTACGACCTGGCCAACCCGACCGCGCCCAAGCTGATCGGCGAACTGAGCCTGCCCGGGATGTGGGAGACCGAGAACACCGAGGTCGACCGCAAGCGCAAGCTGGTCTTCCTGGCCAGGGACCCGCGGGCCTTCGGCGGCAACGTGCGCACCGGCGAATCCGGCATCTACGTGGTCGACGTGAAGAACCCCGAGAAGCCGGTGGTCCGCAGCTACGTCCAGGTCCCCGCCGGGCACACCACCAGCTGCATCGACGACTGCCGCTACCTGTGGACGGGCGGCCCGGCCAAGGCCGACAACCAGCCCGCCGACTGGGGCGGCCGCCCGATCTGGGTGACCGACGTGCGCGACCCGGCCAAGCCGAAGGTGCACCCCGAGCCGATCGAGCTGGCCCGCAACGACGGCAAGACCGACTACGTGCACGACGTGCAGGTCGACCAGACCGGCGTCGCGTGGGTGTCCGGCCGCGGCGGCGTGCGCGGGTACTGGACGAAGGGCTGGCACCGCGACCCCGTGCAGGGCAAGTGGCGCAAGGCGACCCCGGTCAATCCTGTGCCGTACGCGGGCGGTGGCATCGAGGAGACCGCCGCGCCGTCGAAGTTCATGCACAACAGCCTGCGCCCGATCGAAAAGGGCAAGTGGGGCGAGAACAACCTGATCTACGCGGTCGAGGAGAGCTTCCTCGACGGCTGCGCCGGCGACGGCGTGCTGGTGATCTCCTCGCTGGAGGGCTCCTACGGCGGCCAGGGCTGGCGGTCCACCCCGGAGGACCCGTTCCGGCTGAAGACGGTCGGCACCTGGGGCGTGGCCGGGCAGGAGGGCAGCGACCCCGCCTCGGGCGACTGCTCGGCGCACTACTTCGACCTGCGCGGCGACATCCTGGTGCAGTCCTTCTACGCCCAGGGCACCCGCTTCCTCGACGTCAGCGACCCGACCGACCCGAAGCAGATCGCCTACCACCGGCCCGCCGACGCCGCGTCCTGGGCGCCGTACTGGCACAAGGGCCTGGTCTACGTCGCCGACAACACCCGCGGCGTGGACATCCTGAAACTCAGGAACTGAGCTCCAGCAGCATCCGCGTGTTGCCCAGCGTGTTCGGTTTCACAAAGGGGAGGTCCAGGAACTCGGCGACCCCGGGGTCGACCGAGCGGCGCATCTCCTCGTAGACCTCCTGGGACACCGGGGCGCCGTCGATCTCGCGGAAACCGTGCCCGGCGAAGAACGAGGTCTCGAAGGTGAGCACGAACAGGCGGCGCAGCCCCAGCTCCACCGCGTGCTGGATGAGCCGCCCGACCAGCGCGCGCCCGACGCCCTTGCCGCGCGCCTGCTTGCCCACCACGATCGTGCGGAGTTCGGCCAGGTCCTCCCACAGCACGTGGAGCGCCCCGGCGCCGACCACCTCGCCGTCCACCTCGACCACCCAGAACTCCTGCACGTTCTCGTACAGGGTGACCAGGTCCTTCTCCAGGAGCACCCGCCCGGCGTCCGCGTCGACCAGCTGCTTGATCTCACGGACGTCGGCGATCAGGGCCCGGCGGACGACGACCTGGCCCGCGTCTTGCTTCATCGGCACGTCCGCCAACCTAGCCCGGCACCGCCGGACCCGACCGTGGCGCCCGGGGGGCGACCCCCGAACCCCCGGCAAATGCCGGTTACGCTGAACCTCGTGCCTTCTTCCACCACGAACGCCTCATCCAGCCCGCGGCGGGTCTCGCTGCTCACCCTCGGGTGCGCCCGAAACGAGGTCGACTCCGAGGAGCTGGCCGGCCGCCTGGCGGCCGGGGGCTGGGAGCTGGCCGAGGAGCCGGAGGGCTCCGACGTGATCGTGGTGAACACCTGCGGCTTCGTGGAGCAGGCCAAGAAGGACTCGGTGGACACGCTGCTCGCCGCCGCCGACACCGGCGCGAAGGTGGTCGCGGTGGGCTGCATGGCCGAGCGCTACGGCGCGGAGCTGGCGGAAAGCCTGCCCGAGGCCGACGCGGTGCTCGGCTTCGACCACTACCCCGACCTCGCCGAGCGGCTGGGCGACATCGTCTCCGGGCACGCCGTGCCTTCGCACGTGCCCGCCGACCGTCGCACCCTGCTGCCGATCAGCCCGGTCCAGCGCCAGGCCGCGGCGCAGGACGTGGGCCTGCCGGGGCACGCGCAGGAGGGCTGGGGTCCGCGTGTGCTGCGCACCCGCCTGGACTCCTCGCCGGTGGCCGCGCTGAAGATCGCCTCGGGCTGCGACCGGCGCTGCTCGTTCTGCGCCATCCCGTCCTTCCGCGGCTCCTTCGTGTCCCGCCGCCCGGACGAGCTGGTCGCCGAGGCGCGCTGGCTGGCCGAGCAGGGCGTCAAGGAGCTGTTCCTGGTCAGCGAGAACTCGACCTCCTACGGCAAGGACTTCGGCCGCGAGTTCGGCGGCACCCGGGCGCTGGAACTGCTGCTGCCGCAGCTCGCCGAGATCGACGGCATCGAGCGCGTGCGCGTGTCCTATCTCCAGCCCGCCGAGACCCGGCCGGGCCTGGTGCAGGCGATCGCCACCACGCCGGGCGTGGCCACCTACTTCGACCTGTCGTTCCAGCACTCCAGCGAGACCGTGCTGCGCCGGATGCGCCGCTTCGGCTCCACCGACTCCTTCCTCGCACTGATCGAGCAGATCCGCGAGTACGCCCCGGACGCGGGCATCCGCACGAACGTCATCGTCGGCTTCCCCGGCGAGACCGAGGCCGACGTCGCCGAGCTGGAGCGGTTCCTGATCGGCGCGCGGATGGACGCGGTGGGCGTGTTCGGCTACTCCGACGAGGACGGCACCGAGGCGGAGACCTTCGACGGCAAGCTCGACGAGGAGACCGTCGCCAAGCGCGTCGCCCGCGTGTCCGCGCTGGTCGAGGAGTTGACCACGCAGCGGGCCGAGGAGCGGATCGGCGACTTCGTGGACGTGCTGATCGAGTCGGTCGAGGACGGCGAGGTGACCGGCCGCGCCGCGCACCAGGCACCCGAGGTCGACGGCGAGTGCGTGCTGGTCGGCGCGGGGGAGTACGAGGTCGGCGAGTTCGTGCGCTGCGAGGTGACCGACTCCGCCGGAGTGGACCTGATCGTGCGTCCGGCGGGCGCGGACCGGTGAGTGCCGCGCCCAGCGAACCGGCCGAGGGCGGGACCGAGGTGCCGCCACCGCGGCCGGTCGCGCAGCCCGAGCCGACGCCGGTGCCCACGCTCAACGTGGCGAACCTGCTCACGTTGTCGCGGCTGGTGCTGGTGCCGCTGTTCATCGCCGCGTTGTTCGCCGGGGACGGCACCGAGACCTTCTGGCGGGCCACCGCCACCGCGTTGTTCGCCGTCGCCTCGTTCACCGACCAGGTGGACGGCTGGGTGGCGCGCAAGTACGGGCTGATCACCGACTTCGGCAAGATCGCCGACCCGATCGCGGACAAGGCGCTGATCGGCGCCGCGCTGGTCGGGCTGAGCGTGCTCGGCGAGCTGGCCTGGTGGGTGACCATAGTGATCGCCGTCCGCGAGATCGGCGTCACCCTGCTGCGGTTCTGGGTGATCCGGCACGGGGTGATCCCGGCCAGCCGCGGCGGCAAGGCGAAGACCATGGCGCAGATCGCCGCGATCACCGTCTACCTGCTGCCGCTGCCCGCCTCGGCGAACTTCGTCGGCTGGGCGCTGATGGGCCTGGCGCTGGTGCTCACCGTGGTCACCGGGGTCGACTACCTGGTGCGCGCGCTGAAGCTGCGCGCGCTCGGCGACCGGGCCGGCACCACGTCGTGAGCGCCGGGAGTGCTCAAGTCGTCATCGACGCGCTGATCCGCCGCGGTGAGACGGTCGCCACGGCCGAATCGCTGACCGCCGGGCTGGTCTGCGCGGCGCTGACCGAGGTCCCTGGCTCGAGTGCGGCGGTCCGCGGCGGGCTGGTCGTCTACGCCACCGAGCTGAAGGCCACCCTCGCCGGGGTCGACCCGGACTTGCTCGCCACTCGGGGCGCGGTCGACCCGGAGGTGGCCGCGCAGCTGGCCGCCGGGGCGCGAACACGCTGCGGAGCCGACTGGGGCATCGGGCTGACCGGCGTCGCCGGACCCGGCGGCCAGGACGGTGTTTCCCCTGGCACGGTGCACCTCGGGCTGGCAGGGCCGGACGTGTCGATCACCCGTGAGCTGCGGTTATCCGGCGATCGGGCGGCGGTCCGGGCGGGCTCGGCGGAGGCCGCGCTGCTCCTGTTGGCGGAACAAATCACCTGAAATCGGCGTTCGCCCTTGGCGTACGAACGTGTGTACTGATGCTATCCACCGAGTTCTCTGGGTAACGTGGACACAGATCGATGGAAGGGAGGCGCGCGATGACCGTGCTGTTGCGTGAGGCGATCGGTGATCGGCTCCGTCATGCCCGCACCAACCAGCGGCGAACGCTGCGCGACATCTCCCGCGCCGCCAAAGTCAGCCTCGGCTACCTGTCGGAGGTCGAACGGGGGCAGAAGGAGGCTTCCAGCGAGCTGCTCGCCTCGATCTGCGAGGCGCTGGAGCTGCCGCTGAGCGAGCTGCTGCACAAGGTGGCCGCCGACGTGTCCGCACTGGACAAGGTCAAGGAGACCCTGGACCGCCCCGAGCGTGGTGCCAAGCCGGTCGAGACGGCCACCGCCGAGCGGGGCTTCGAAGGGGGCCGTCCGGTGCCCGAGGTGATCGGTAACGATCTGGCCGACCTCCGGCTCTCGCCACCGCGTATGTCCACCACCCTGCGCACCACCATCACCACCCCGGAGCTGGCCGCGATCGTCGCCGCCTGACCCTCCGGCCCCTGGTGGCCGCCACGAACGCTATGAGTGGGGCATTACTTGCAATCGGTGCAAGTAATGCCCCACTCCTGGCATTCGGCCTGGTTGCTCTCGGTAGGGGCCATCCCTGAATTACCCCGGGGTCGCCTGGAACGACGGCGGTCAACCTGACACGATGGAACCCAACGGCGGGTACTCGACGTTGCCTGTTCGGATGGATCGCCCGCCAGGCAGTGGGGGAGGGCCGACCGATCGACGGGCGCGCAGCGCACCCGGTGACAGGACCAGTGGGACGCAAGAAGGCAGGCGGAGGAGATGGCCAACCCTTTCGTGAAGTTCTGGAAGTACCTGATGGCTTCGTTCTCGTCGAAGGTCGACGAGCACGCTGACCCCAAGGTGCAGATCCAGCAGGCCATCGAGGAGGCGCAACGCCAGCACCAGGCGCTCTCCCAGCAGGCCGCTTCGGTGATCGGCAACCAGCGGCAGCTGGAGATGAAGCTCAACCGCCAGCTCGGCGACGTGGAGAAGCTGCAGGCTTCGACCCGGCAGGCCCTCGTGCTCGCCGACGAGGCCCGCGCCAAGGGTGACGAGCAGAAGGCGCAGGACTTCGAGAACGCGGCGGAGGGCTTCGCGGCCCAGCTGGTCACCGCCGAGCAGAACATCGAAGACCTGAAGACCCTGCACGACCAGTCGCTGCAGGCCGCCGCCCAGGCGAAGCAGGCCGTCGAGCGCAACGCCAGCATGCTGCAGCAGAAGCTGGCCGAGCGCACCAAGCTGCTCTCGCAGCTGGAGCAGGCGAAGATGCAGGAGCAGGTCTCCAACTCGCTGAACCAGATGTCGCAGCTCGCCGCGCCGGGCAACACGCCGTCGCTCGAGGACGTGCGCGAGAAGATCGAGAAGCGCTACACCACCGCGCTCGGCTCGGCGGAGCTGGCGCAGAACTCGGTGCAGGGCCGGATGCTGGAGGTCCAGCACTCGACCACGCAGCTGGCCGGGCACTCGCGGCTCGAGCAGATCCGCGCCTCGATGAAGGGCGACTCGGTGGCCCAGGTGACCAGCGGGTCCCAGGCCGCGAGCGCGGCCAAGGACCAGGCCGCGGCCACCAAGTCCAGCGCGAACATCCAGCAGGAGATCCAGCAGCGGGTCCAGGCCGAGCAGCAGAAGAACCAGGCCTGAGACCGGCCGGGGCCGACGGGGAGTGGCAGGTGGGTTCGATGGGGCCGGGTAAGCGGGACTTCGGTGAGCTGGGCGCGAAGCTGGAGAAGCACATCGAACGCCTGCCCGACTACGCCCAGAAGGCCCAGGAGAAGCTGCAGAAGTACCTGCCGCCGAACCAGGGTCCCGACGCCGGTGAGCAGCGGGACCCGCAGGTGTACCGCAAGGCCTACCCGCCGCAGGAGCAGGCCGGGCTGACCCCGCCCGCCAAGCCCGCCCCGCTCGTGCCCAAGCTGCCGAACCTGCCCGACCTCGCTTCGCTCACCGCCGCCGCTCCGGCGGTGGACGGGCTCAAGGCGAAGTGGGTGCAGTGGAACGAACCCGCCGCCAAGCTGGAACGGCGCAAGCGGCGGGCATCGAGGGCCACCACGTTGTGGCTGGTCCTGGCCCTGATCGGCGTCCTGGTGGTGGTCGCGGGCTTCGCCGCCGCGGCCACCGCCACCGCCGCGCTGATGTCACCCCCGGTGCTCGGCGGCGCCGCGGGCGCCATCGCCTTCACCACGCTCGGCGTGCGGTCGGGCACCCGGCTGCGCCGGCTGAACCGGATGGAGATCCCGGTCAGCACCGCACCCCCGCCCCTGCCGCCGTCCGGCTCGGCGGCCCGCCGCCCGATGGAGCGGCTGGCCGAGTCCGAGGCCTCGCTGCGGGAGCTGCTGCGCCAGCTGGCCATCCCGAGCACCACCGGGGTCACCGCCGTGCCCGAGGTGTCCGTCGAGGACGCCCGCGCCACCGCCGACGAGGCCGCCAGGAGCCTGCGCGGCCTGGCCGGTCGCATCCAGGCCATCGAACGCGCCCGCAACGCCGCCCCGAAGGGTGAGCGCGCCGCGCTGGACGGGGCCGTCCGCACCCTGGCCGAGCAGCTCGACGACGGCCTGGAGGGCTACGGCGCCCTCGTCGCCGCGGCCGGGCGCACGGTGGCTGCGAGCAGTGACGGCATCGGCACCTCCAAGGAAGCCCTCACCGACGCCACCGACCGCCTGGCCGGTCTCGCGATCGCCCTGCGTGAGCTGGGTTCTTGATTCTAGCCGTCCTATGTGGACAAGTATGGACACCGTGTCCGACCGGTGTCACTCTGTGACGGAGTGAAACACGTACGTAACCGAATGGACGTTTCCGTCGCAATCGCGGTTGCCTACCGTTTTCCTCATGAACACCTTGCTTCCGGAGGCACCAGTGCGCTGATCGCGGGTCCCCACGAGGAAAGGACGGCGGCTGTGAACACACTCCCTCCCGAACCGGAGCCGGTATCCACCGCACCGCCGAGTGCTTTCCAGCGGGTGATCTCCGCTTACGAGCGCCTGGCCGAGACCGATCGCGCGGGTGACTGGGAAACCCTGCGTTCCGAAGAGGACGTCCTGGTCGAGGCCAAGGCCATCGACGAACGCGTGCGGGCGGGCGAGGACCTGCCACTGGCCGGGCAGTTGCTGGCCACCGGAGCCGGGACGGCGATCGCCGGCCTGCCCGACGGACCGGGCCTCGCCGAGGTCAGCGCCGTGGCGGTGCAACGGCTGACGCAGGCCGGGGCGGTGGTGCTCGGCCGGGCCGGGAAGGCCTCGGTACCGGCCGTGGTCGGCGCCAAGGCCGCCGACCTGGGGCTGGACACCGAAACCCCCGGCTGGCACACCACGTTCGCGCTCAGGGCCACTTCCGGGCTCATCCCGGACACGCCGGTGGTGCACGCCCGCGAGCTGACCCTGGCCCGGCGGGCTCTCGCCGCCGCGACCGAAGCGGACGCCTGGCCGCGTACGTACCGGCTGGGCGCCGGGGACCACCCCCGCGTGGCCGTCCCGAATTCGGCCGCACTCGCGCGGCTGCCGATCGGCGTCCGGCGTTCGTTCGACGCCGTGGTCGCCGCGTTCTCCGCCTCGGGCATGCGGATCCAGCCACTGGGCGGACCGTTCGACGTCCTGCTCGCACCGTCCGCTCTGGACCTCGCCGAGCCGGGCTCGCCGTCGGTGTCCGTGCCGCTGGGCGAGGTCGGCGGGGAACCGTTCAGCATCACCCTGTCCACCGCGGCCTTCGAGGAGCAGTTGGCCTTCGACCTGGCCGCGTTGCTCACCGCGGCGCCCGCCGGGGAGCCGTATCCGGCCACCAGCGTGGAATTCGTGGTGTTCGGGGAGCAGGTGCGCGGTCGTCCGCTGAGCGCGTGGCTCGCCGAGCTGGGCGCGCGGTACGCCGGGGACGTGCTGACCGCGTCGCACTACCGCATGGTGCTGCTCGCCGGTCCCGAAGCCGGTGTGGTGCCGGGCGCGCAGGCGCTGAGCGGTGAGCGCTGGGCCATCTCACCGGACGGTTTCGAGCGCCTGAGAGCCGGGTTGGTGGCGCCGCTGCGCGTCACCACGGTCCGGCTGGAGAACGGGGTTTCGCTGCCCGCGGTCACCTGTGATCCGATGGCCGAGAGCACCGAACTGACGTCCTATCGGGACTGGCGGGCGTACCTGAGGTTCCTCAGCACCGCCGGGTCGAAGTCGGCCGCCTAGCGGGCGGCCAGGCCCCGGTGCACCCGCCGCAGCAGGCCGGGGCCGTGCAGGGCGAAGCCGGTGTAGAGCTGGACCAGGCTCGCACCGGCGTCCAGCATCCGCGCGGCGTCGTCGCCGGACATGATGCCGCCGACCCCGATGATCGGCAGCCTGCCGCCGGACTCCTTGTGCACGAAGGCGACCACCTCGCGGGCGCGGGCGGTCAGCGGGCGGCCGGACAGCCCGCCCGCCTGCTCGGCGATGCCCGCCTCCGGCCGGATCACGCCTTCGCGGCTGAGCGTGGTGTTCGTGGCGATGACCCCGGAGACGGCGTGCTCCTCGCACACCTCGATCAGCTCGGCGAGCGCTTCGTCGGTGAGGTCGGGCGCGACCTTGACCAGCAGCGGGGTGGCCAGTTTGCCCGCCTTCGCCGCGAGCGAGGACGAGGTGGCCTGGAGTTCGTTGAGCAGTTCGCTCAGCGCGCCGCGGTCCTGCAGGCTGCGCAGGCCCGGGGTGTTGGGCGAGCTGACGTTCACCGCGAAGTAGTCGGCGTGCGGGTGCAGCAGCCGCAGCGACTCCTGGTAGTCGGCGACGGCTTCCTCCAGCGGGGCCGCCTTCGACTTGCCGATGCTCACGCCGAGGGGCACCGGCGGCTTGCCGGTCCGCGCCAGCCGCTCGGCCAGCGCGGCGGCGCCGGCGTTGTTGAAACCCATCCGGTTGATCACCCCGTCGCTGCCGGGGAGGCTGAACAGCCGCGGCCGCGGGTTGCCGGGCTGTGGCAGCCGGGTGACCGTGCCGACCTCGACGAACCCGAAGCCGAGCGCGGGCCAGGCCCGCAGCGCGCGCCCGTCCTTGTCCATGCCCGCGGCCAGGCCGACCGGGTTCGGGAACTGCAAGCCGAACACCTTGACCGGGCGCTGGACACCGTAGACGCGGTGCAGCGCGCGCAGCGCGGGTTCGGCCGTGGCGAGCCTGCCGAGCGCGGCGAGGGTGCGTTCGTGCACCAGCTCGGCGTCGTTCTTGCTCAGGCGGTAGAGCGCGGGGCGGACCAGGTTGTCGAAGAGCACGGCTACATGGTGCCGCACCGGCTCTTCCACTCGTCCTCGAGCATGGCGTAGACGAACTCGTCGCCCCATTCGCCCTTGAACACCTCGGCCTCGCGCAGGTGCGCCTCGCGGCGCATGCCGAGGCGTTCCATCAGGCCCCAGGACGCGGTGTTGCGGGCATCACACCGGCCGCAGATGCGGTGCAGGCCCAGTTCTTCGAAGCCGAGCCGGAGCAGTTCGGTGGCCGACTCCCTGGCGTACCCGCGGCCGTGGTGGGCGGGGTGGAAGACGAAGCCGAACTCGCCCTGGCGGTGGTCGCGGCTGAGCCACTGGAGGTTGAGGTCGCCGATCAGCTGCCCGGTTTCGGCGAGCTCCACGGCGACGGCGAGGAATTCGCCCTCGCGGTCCAAGGTCGCATTGCGGATGCGGGTTTCCAGCGCGAGCGCGGATTCCTCACGCGTGCGCGGTTCCCAATAGAGGAAACGGGCCACCTCGGGCCGCGACTGGAAGTCGTTCAGCTCGTCGAGGTCGGCCGGGGTGAACGCCCGGAGCACCAGTCGTTCGGTGCGGATCGGGAAGTCGGGTCGAAGCAAAATTCCCCAGAGTTTTGCCGGTGGGTTGGGTTTCCCCGGTGCGTCTCCCGCACGCCGTCAAACGCGCGGGCCCGTGCCGGACCGTTGCTCGGGAGCACCGGGGAACCGGTGACTGCCTGGTATTCGCTGGCAGGCAACAAAACGAAGCAGGGTACGAGCCGACAGGTGGCCGAGTCGCCTGCTTGGTCAGTCCATTCGTTCTGCTGTCCGCTAGCGGACAGTCACCTCACGAGTCCTGTTGATATCCAACGTCGGACCACCTCCCTTCTCGTGTACTGCCCACGCTAGGCAAGTTTTCGCGGTCCGGCAACAAGATTTCGTCACCCGGTCCGGGGACCGCGGCGATCTCCGCGAGCAGGGCCGCCTTGGCCTCGGCGGACAGGAACGAGGACGTCACGGAATTCGCCGCCAGCCGGGCGATTTCGGCCGGTCGCAACCCCAGTGCCCCGGCCACCGCGAGGTATTCGCCGGTCAGCGTCGCGCCGAACATCGGCGGGTCGTCGGTGTTGAGCGTCACCACCACGCCGTGGTCGAGCAGGCGCCGGACGGGGTGCGCCTCGATCGAGGGCACCTGGCCGGTGCGCACGTTCGAGGTCGGGCACACCTCCACCGGGATGCGGTGCCCGGCCAGGTGGGCCAGCAGGGCGGGGTCCGCGGCGGCGCTGGTGCCGTGGCCGATCCGCTCGGCGCCGAGGTCGTGCACGGCGGACCAGACGGTGGCCGGGCCGCTGGTCTCGCCGGCGTGCGGCACGCTGTGCAACCCGGCTTCGCGGGCGGCGGTGAAGAACGGCGCGAACTGCGCGCGGCCGACGCCGACCTCCGGCCCGCCGAGCCCGAAGCTCACCAGTCCGTCCGGCCGTTCGCGCAGCGCGAACAAGAGCGTCTCGCGGCCCGCCACCAGGCCTTTCTCGCCCGGGATGTCGAAGCACCACGCCAGGTCGACGCCGTGTTCGGCCGCCGCGAGGGCCCGGCCTTCGGTGAGGCCTTCGAGCAGCTCGTCGCCGGGCATGCCGTCGAGCAGGTGGTTGTACGGGGTGACGGTCACCTCGGCGTAGCGGGCGCCCTGGCGGGCGAGGTCCGCGGCGAGGCCGACGACGAGCGTCCGGATGTCGTCGCGGCCCTTGAGCATGGACTGGACGGCCCAGTAGACGCGGAGGAAGTGGTCGAAGTCGCGGAAGCGGAAGAACTCCGCCAGCTCCGCGCGGTCGGCGGGCACCCCGGCCTCGGGGTGGCGGCGGGCGAGGTCGAGCACGGTGTCGATCCCGGCCGAGCCGACCAGGTGCACGTGTAACTCGGCTTTGGGCAGGGCCTGGACGTAGGCGCGCAGGGGCGCACCGGGGGTGTACGAGGGCATGGCGAAGCTCCCTGGGAAAGGAAGAACGGGTGACGGGAAGGCTGGCGCGCGCGATCAGGGAGCGAGGTCGCCGCGTTCGGTGTCCGCGCCGTAGAGCGGCAGCTTGAACGTCGTCACCCCGGCAGCCTAGCTGCTCGGAACCGGTCCGTGCTGGCATTTCGGGCAGTACCAGCTGAGCCGCCGCTGCACGCCGTCGCCCTGGTTCGCCACCTTGACCCGGCCGCCGCAGCGGAAGCAGCCCTGCCGGGTGCGGCCGTAGACCCAGTTCTGCCGTCCGCGCGCCAGCTCGCCGGTGGTGCTCTGCTCGTGCCGCCAGGCGTTGGCGAGCAGGAGTTTGCGGGCGAGCGCGACCACCTGCGCGGCGTCCACTTCGGACACCGGAGTCCACGGGGTCACGCGCAGCAGATGGCAGATCTCCACCATGTACATGTTGCCGACGCCCGCCATCACCCGCTGGTCGAGCAGGGCCAGCCCGAGCTCGCGGGCCGGATCCGCGGTCAGGTTCGCCACCGCGCGGGCGGCGTGCTCTTCTGTCCACAGTGGATCGAGGAGGTCGGGCCCGAGGTGACCGACCAGACGCGACTCTTCCGCGGTGGCAAGGAGTTCGAGGTCGTGCAGGCGGAAACCGATCACCAGCGCGGTGGCGTTCTCGAAGATCGCCCGCGCGTGGTGGGCGGGCATCGGCCAGCGCGCGCCCGGGGTGAGGAAGCGCCAGGCGCCGTCCATCTTGAGGTGGCTGTGCAGGCTCAGGTCACCGGAGAAGCGCAGGAACATGTGCTTGCCGACGGTGCGGACGTCGAGCACCGAGCGGCCGGTCAGGTCCACTGTGGCCAGCCGGGGGTGGCGGAACTCGGCGCGCAGCAGTTCCCGGCCGGCGAGTGCCTTCTCCACCCGCTTGCCCGCCAGGAACACCGTGTCACCTTCGGGCATCTAACGTCCTTGGCCCGGCCCCACCCGGGGAACCTCGCCGGTGGTGACGTCCAGTGTGCCGGTGGTGGGCTCGTCGTCGGCCTCCCACGCGGCGCGGTGCCGCCCGGCGCGGCCGGACCGCAGGATCTTGGCCAGCACCATGTTGAAGGTCAGCGCGATCTCCTGGGCGCCGGGGGAGTTCCACTCGTGGATCGGCACGCACGCGCCCTGCGCCTGCTGGATCGCCAGGCGGTCGGGGATGGCCGTGGGCATCACCAGCGAGCCGAAGGACTCCCGCAGCTCGGCGATGCGGAACTGGTGCTCGTGCGAGCGCACCCGCAGCTTGTTCACCAGTACCCCGACCGGGCGAAGGCCCGGGTTCATCCGATCGCGGATCTCCTCGATCGCGTCGAGCGCCCGCTCGGCCCCGGCCACGGCGTACATGGTCGGCTCGGTCACCAGCAGCGCGCTGTCCGCGGCCACCAGCGCCGACTTCGTCAGCCTGCCGAGCGACGGCGGGCAGTCCAGGATCACCAGTTCGAACGGGTCGCCGCGCAGCGGCTCCCGGTGCAGTTCGTCGAGCGCGCGCGAGAGGTTCTCCAGCCGCCGGTTCTCCGGGCCTGGTTCGTTGAGCTGCTCGAGGTCCTCCGAACCGACCAGCACGTCGAGCTGGTCGTCCCACACGCTCGGCGCGATGGCGCGCTCCAGCACCGCCCGGTGCGGGGTCTCCAGCACCTCGGCGAGCGTCGCCTCGGTCAGCGGCGGGTCCAGCGACGCGGTGGCGTTGCCCTGCGGGTCCAGGTCGGCCACCAGGGTGCGGGTACCCCTACGCAGCGCTGCCGAGGCGATACCCAGCGCGACGGTGGTCTTGCCGACCCCACCCTTGAGGCTCAGTACGGCGACGGTGTGCACGCCACGCAGCCTACGGGCGAAGCCACCACTACGCTGTGGCCCCATGCGAACGGACACCGCGGCGGCCCGCGGCCCGGCGGCGGTACGCCGGGTGCTGGAATCGGAGCTCGCCCAGGCGCGGGAACGCGGCTCGGCCGAGCCGCACGTGGTCGATGTGGGCGGCGGCAGCGGCGTGTGGGCCGTGCCCTTCGCCTCGGCGGGGTGCCGGGTGACCGTGGTCGAACCCAACCCCAACGCGCTCGCCACCTTGCGACGGCGCGCCCAGGAGGAAGGCGTCTCCGGGCGCATCACCGTGGTCGCCGACGACTCCGACGCGCTCGGCAAGCACGTCGGCGCCGGTTCGGCCGACCTGGTGCTCGCGCACGGCCTGCTGGAGGTCGTGGACGACCCGGCGGCCGTGGTGGCGGCATTGGCGGAGGCTGTCGCGCCCGGTGGCGCCGTCTCCGTGCTGGCGGCCAACCGCAACGCCGCCGTGCTGGCCCGGGCGCTGGCCGGACGGCTCGCCGACGCCCGGCGCCTGCTGCTGATCGCCGACGGGGTACTGCCCGAAGAACGCGACACGCTGCTGCGCCGGTTCGACAGCGACGCGCTGACCGGGCTGCTGGTGGCCGGCGGTCTGGAGGTCGGCCTGCTCCAGGGTGACGGCGTGGTGGCCGACGCGGTGGTGCCGGACGGGGTCACGGCCACCGACGAGGACCTGGCCGAGTTCGAGGCGGTCGCCGGAGCCACGGCGCCGCTGCGGGAGATCGCCAGCAGGCTGCACGTACTGGCTCGGCGTCCGAAACTGTCGTAGGCACCGGCTACTGTCGGTCGCATGGGGAGGAACGCCGGGCTGCCCGCCGACTTCGCCCGGTTCAAGGTCACCGCGGCGGCGGAAGCGGCCGGGCCGGGTGCTCCGGGCTGGCCGGAGGACGACGGCTGCGCCTTCCTGCACGTGGACATGGACGCCTTCTTCGCGGCCGTGGAGCTGCGCACGCGGCCGGAGCTGGTGCACCGGCCGGTGGTGATCGCCGGCGCCGGGCCGCGGTCGGTGGTGCTCTCGGCGAACTACATCGCGCGCAGGTACGGCGTGCGCTCGGCGATGCCGGTCGGCGCGGCGAAACGGCTGTGCCCGCAGGCGGTCTACCTGCCGCCGACGCGCGGGCTCTACAGCGAGGTCTCCGCGGGCGTGATGGCCATCTTCGCGGAGCTGACCCCGCTGGTGGAGCCGCTGAGCCTGGACGAGGCCTTCCTCGACGTCAGCGGCGCGCTGAAGCGGTTGAACACCACGCCCGCCGGGATCGGCGCCATCATCCGGCGACGGGTCGCCGAGGAGCACGGGATCACCTGTTCGGTGGGGGTGGCCGGGGCGAAGTTCATCGCGAAACTGGCCTCGGGCATGTCGAAGCCGGACGGGATGATCGTGGTGCCGGTGGCCCAGGCGCTGGACTTCCTGCACCCGCTGCCGGTCTCCGCGCTGTGGGGTGTCGGCAAGCGCACCGAGGAGCAACTGCGGCGGCTGGGCCTGGCCACCATCGCCGACGTGGCGAACGTGCCGCCCGCCCGGCTGCGGCGGGCCGTGGGCAACGCCGTGGGCGATCACCTGTACGCGCTGGCCCACGGGCGTGACAACCGGGCCGTGGTGCCGGAAAGCGCGGAAAAGTCGCTCGGCGCCGAGGTCACCTTCGACGTGGACGAGTACGACCGGGCGAAGCTGGCGCGCGAGCTGCTGCGCTTGTCCGAACGGGTGGCGGCGAGCCTGCGGGGGCGCGGGCTGCGCGGGCGGACGGTGTCGATCAAGGTGCGGTTCGCCGACTTCAAGACCGTCACCCGGGCCCGCACGCTGCTCTCGGCCACCGATGTGGCCCACCTCATCCACGCCACGGCCGTGACCTTGCTGACGGAGCTGGGGCAGGGCGCGGCGGTGCGGTTGATCGGGGTGCGGGTCGAAGGGCTGGAGGACGCCGACTCGGCCGAACAGCTCACCTTCGAGACCGACGCCCCACGCTGGCGCGACGCCGAGGTCGCGGCCGACGTGGCACGCTCCAAGTTCGGCTCCGCGGCCGTGCGGCCCGCGTCCCTGTTGTCCAGCCACGAAGAGTGAACAGGGGTCGTTTCCGGGGGTTCAGCCGGGGTTCGCGTACTCGTTGCGGGTGGTTCCTGGCAATTCGTTCAGTGCTTGATACGGGATCGGGTAGTCGTTCGCGCGCCGGACTCGTATCCTGGAGTGCAGACACCCCAGACGGGGTGAAGTTGGGTCCACTACTGTTGCGCGGCCCGGCGCCCGCGACAAGCTGTGCCGGAGGAGGAAAGATGCCACTCTCCGAGCATGAGCAGCGGCTGCTCGACCAGATCGAGCGCGAGCTCTATGCCGAGGACCCCAAGTTCGCATCCACGGTGCGTGGCACCAGGCTGCGCCGACCCGCCCGACGCCGGCGCCTGCAGGGCGTGGCCCTGTTCGTCGTCGGGGTCGCGCTACTGGTGCTGGGCGTCGTGGTGCCGTTCCGGGTCGCCGAGATCCCGCTGATCAGCGTGCTCGGCTTCCTGGTGATGTTCTTTGGGGTTCTGCTCGCCGTCACATCGTTGCGGCAGCAACCAGAGGGTGAAGGATCGGAAGGCGAGCAGGCGGGCCCCTCACGCGGGCGGCCGCAGGCGCGCAAGAGCTCGTTCACACAGCGGATGGAGGAGCGCTTCCGCCAGCGTTTCGAAGACCAGTAGCGGCCCACACCAGCACGACCTCCAGTGGGGCACCACCCAGTCCGGGTGGTGCCCCACTCGCATACCCACCCACCTACCTACCCGCGCCCCCCGCCCACCCGAACGCGAACTTCAGCTTCCTGAACGCGAGCCTCGGCCACCTGAACGCGGAGTTCAGCTTCCTGAATGTGGGGTTCGGCTACCTGAGTGTGAGACTCGGCTGCCCGAACGTGGGGTTCGGGTGCGTGAGTGTGGGGTTCGGGATTTTGGGGGGTGGGCGAGGCTTACGCCGGGGGAGGCGAACTACACGTTCGTGCAGCTGAGTTCCACACTCGTGCAAGCGAACCTCACGTTCGGGCAGGCGAACCCCGCACTCGTGCAAGCGAGTTGCACACTCAGGCAGGCGAACCCCACGTTCAGGCAGGCGAGGCTCACACTCGTGCAGCCGAAGACCGCACTCCGGCTGCCGGGTGGGTGGGTCAGTGGCGGCGGAAGAGGGAGCGGGGGAAGAGGCGGCCTCGCCAGGACATGGGGGAGTTGCGCGTCAGGCTGGTGCGGACGTCGTCGAAGGCGCGGCCGAAGGTGGGGTCGCTTTCCGGCGAACTGCCGTACCACGAGCGTTCCACCACGCCGACGACCGTGCGCAGGCCGCCCTTGCCTTCGTCGTCGAGGCGGTGGCGTTGCGCGATCTTCTGCGCGGTCGTCCGCACCGTGTCACTGGGCTCCACCGGCACCCCGCGGTCCCGGCATTCGTCCAGCAGTTCCTTCCACGCCGCGTTCGCGGCTTCCGGGCCGCTCGCCCCGATCACCTGCAACCGCTGCCGTCGCACGACCTCGCGGATGGTCGACGGCCCGGCTGCGGCGAGCAGCGCGAGCACCAGCGGCACCGCCAGCAACGCCGTCCACAGCCAGGCGAGCAGGCCGACGCCCGCGATCAGCAACCCGGCCGCGAGCAGCGGCAGCCACGTGTCGGAGCCCGGCGGCGCGACCGTCTGCACCGGGGCCGACGGATCGGGTGGTGGTCTCTGCCGCTGTTTCTTGGCCCGGTCGGCGCGCTGCCACAGCATCCCGGCCACGGCGAAGCCCGCCACCAGTGCCGCCAGCGCCAGCCAGAGCACCCAGTCCGGGCCCTCACCCGGCCGCTGCTCCTCCTCCGGCTGATCCGGCTGCGCGCCGAGGTCCGGCGTGTTCGTCTCCTCACCGGGCAGCCGCGGCGGCGCGGCCGAGGTGGACGCGCTGGGGCTGCCCGCCTCCGCCTCCGAGTCCGGGCCTTCGTCCGGGCGCAGGTACGGCGGGATGTAGCCGCGCGAGTCGGCCAGCGGGGTCGGGTCGAAGGTGACCCAGCCCAGTTCGCCGAAGTACGCCTCGACCCACGCGTGCGCGTCCTGCGAGGTGATCGACCGGTAGTCGGCGGTGGTGTAGCCGGGGGTGAACCCGATCGCCACGCGCGAAGGGATGTTCAGCGTCCGCAGCATCACGGCCATCGCCGAGGCGAACTGCTCGCAGTACCCGCGCTTGCCGTTGAGCAGGAAGTCCGCCAGCGCGTCGGAGTCGGCGGCCGAGGCGGTGCGGGTGTCGTAGGTGAACCCGTTCTGCGAGTTGAAGTAGTTCCAGACCGCGGTGGCCCGGTCGAAGTCGTTCGTCGCGTTCTCGGTCAGCTGCTGGGTCAGCGCGACCACGCGCGGGTCGACCTGGTCCAGTCGCGTGTAGATGGACGGGATCTGCTCGGCCTCGGTGTCGGCACCGCGCAGCGCGTCCTTGGTCGGGACCCGCAGCGACGCCTCCTGCACGTATGGCGGCGACTGCCGCTTCGCCTCGCTGTACACCGCGCCGCTGACCGAGTCGTACTGCCAGCCGTCGGAGATGTTGCGCAGCGAGCGCGGTGCCCCGTAGACCGGCAGCCAGACGTCCACCCAGTTGATCGGCTCGATCTGGATTTCCTTGGTCTCACCGCTGCCGTCGTCACCGGGGGCCAGCGGCAGGCTCGGCTGGTTCGCCGGCACGCCGGGCGGCATCCGCGGTTCGTCGGCGATCTTCCAACCCTGGTTCGGCTCGAAGTAGTTCAGCGTGAACGCGCGCAGCATGCGGCGGTCGCCGGGGGCGTTGAGCCCGCGCACCCGGAACAGCTCCACGTTCTGCCCCTGGTCGAGCAGGCCGCGCAGCTGGGTGAACGGGTTGATGCCGAGACCGCCGGTGGGCCGGTTGCCCTCACCGCCCGGCCCATCGCCGGGGATGCTGCCGACGGTGCCGATCGCGGTGATCGTGCCGCCGGCCACCAGGCCCAATGACAACGCCACGGCGACCACGGCCACCGGCGCGGAAGCGGCCGCGGGGGAGGCGCCCAGCCCGGGGGCGGTCCGGTTGCGCCAGCGGCGGTGCCGGTGGCTGCCGTCGACCGCGAGCAGCCCGGCGAAGGCCGCCGCGCCGAGCAGGAAGGTCCACCACGGCAGCATGCCGTCGGAAAGCGAAGCGGGCACCGCGTAGACGCAGAGCAGGATCAGCCCGGTGGCCGCGGGAGCCGAAGCGGCCACGGCGAAGGTGTCCACCAGCACCGCGACCAGCCCGATCGCGATGACCACCAGGCACAGGATCGGCGGGGTCGGCTCGACCGGCGGCAGGCCCATCCGGATCTGCTCGGACGCCTCGCCCAGCACGTCCTGGAATTCGGAGAGGGCGGCGGGCCCGGGGAAGATCCCGAGGATGCCGTGGCTGGTGAAGACCCCGGTGACCAGGAAGCTCAGCACCAGCAGCTGGGCCAGCGCGACCAGCAGCGTCGGCGTGCGCAGGGTCCGCAGCGCCAGCCCGGTGCAGGCGACCAGGATGACCGCGACGATGACGTAACCGAACCAGGCCGCGCCGCCGACCACCCCGGTGATCGAGGTGGACGCGCAGATCGTGGCCAGTCCCGCGGCGAGCGGGGCGAAGATCGAGCTGACCCACGGCGCGGCCGGGGGCTCCGGCCGTTCGGTGGGGGTGTGCGGAATCGGCGGTGCCGGGGGCGCGGTGGTCACAGGGAACCGCCGATCAGCGTGCCGCGGCGCGCGGTCGAGCGGCACAGCTCGGCCCACACCTGCGGCATCGGGCTCGCCGGACCGGCGACCACGACGCCCCAGCCGGCCGCGCGCAGCAGGCTCGCCGACTCCTCGGTGGCCGCGGCGCGGTGTTCGGGGGCGCTGACGCCGCCGGACCACGCCGGGGTGTCGAGCAGCACGGCGAGGCTGCGGATGCCGCGTGGCCGGAACCGGTTCAGCTCGTGCACCGCCTCGTTGCTCACGGTGCCGAGCACGGCGATCAGCTCCTGTCCTTCGGCCGGATCGCTGCCGTTGGTGACGTCGCGCTCGTGCGCGGGCTGGAGTCCGGCGAGCGCGTCGAGGATGAGGTGGTCGTGGTGGTCACCGCCGTCGCCGGGGGCGTCGGCCAGCGTCCGGCCGTGCTCGGTGACCAGGCGGACCCGGTGCCCCGCGCGGCGCAGGTGCAGGCAGACGCTGGCGGCGAAGGACACCGCCCACTCCAGGCTGGCCGACGGGCCGGTGCCGTGGTGCGCGGCCGCGCGGTGGTCCAGCAGCACGGTGGTGCCGCCGCGCCACGGCCGCTCCTCGACCCGGACCATGATCTCGTCGCGGCGCGCGGTCGAGCGCCAGTGCACCTTGCGCAGGTCGTCGCCCTGGCGGTACTGCCGGACGATGACGTCGGACTCGCCCTGTCCGGCGTGCAGGCGGACGTTGCCGTCGTCGCCGACGCCGATGCCCGCGCCCGAAGGCAGTCCCCACAGGCTGACGAACCGCGGCACCACCACCAGCTTGGTGTGGCCGATCAGCTCGCGCTCGAACTCGCACAGCCCGAACGGATCGGTGACCGTGGCCCGCAGCGGGCCGACCTGCTGGATACCGCGCAGCATCGGCTGGATCGGGTAACGCAGCGCGACGGCCTGGTGCTGGGGCAGCCGCTCGACCACGAACCGGGGGCGCCCGCCCAGCGAGTACGGCACGCCGTCCTCGAGTAGCACCTCCCCGGTCGGCAGCCGGCCGGTACGCCACAGCTCCAGCTGGACCTCGCCGGCCCCGCCGACCTGCACCCGGTCCGGGAACAGCTTGCGGTTGGCGCCGATGCGCACCTTGGCCGCCGAGATGAACCCGGCGACCAGCAACGGCAGCGCGATCACGAACACCGCGACCCGCAGCAGGTCGCGCTCGTTGAGCACGGTGGCGCAGACCGCGGCGGCCACGCCCGCGGCGAGCAGGCAACGGCCGCGGGTGGTCAGGCCGGACAGCGAGCGCAGCATGACCGGGCTACCGGCGGCTCTGCCCGTTGGCCTGCGCGCCCGCCTGCGGCACCGGGACCCGGGCGACGACCGCGCGCACCACGTCGGTGGCCGACCGGCGGGCGGCGTGCGCCTCGGTGGTCAGCACCAGGCGGTGCGCGAGCACCGGCACGGCGACCGCGTGCAGGTCGTCCGGGACCACGTACTCGCGGCCGGACAACGCGGCCTGCGCACGGGCGGCGCGGACCAGTTGCAGCGTGGCGCGCGGCGAGGCGCCGAGGCGGATCTCCGGCAGCTGGCGGGTGGCCGAAGCCAGCTCCACCGCGTACTGCCGGACCTCGGGTGCCATGTGGACCTTGCGCACCGCGCGGATGAGCCGGTGCACGGTGGCCGCGTCGGAGACCGGGCGCAGGTCGTGCATCGGGTTGTGCCCGGAGTGCTCGTCGACCATGGCCAGCTCGGCCTGCGGGTCGGGGTAGCCGATCGACACGCGCGCGGTGAAGCGGTCGCGCTGCGCCTCGGGCAGGGCGTAGGTGCCTTCCATCTCGATCGGGTTCTGCGTGGCGATTACCATGAACGGCTCTTCCAGCTCGTACGTGCTGGTGTCGACCGTGACCTGGTGCTCCTCCATGCACTCGAGCAGCGAGGACTGCGTCTTCGGCGAGGCGCGGTTGATCTCGTCGCCGACCACGATGTTCGCGAACACCGGGCCGGGCCGGAACTCGAAGCCGCCGGTCTGCCGGTTGTAGATGGACACCCCGGTGACGTCGCTGGGCAGCAGGTCGGGGGTGAACTGGATGCGGCTGACCGTGCAGTCGATGGAGCGCGCCAGTGCCTTGGCCAGCGAGGTCTTCCCGACCCCCGGGACGTCCTCGACCAGCAGGTGGCCCTCGGCGAGCAGGGTGACCAGCGCGATGCGCACCACTTCGGGCTTGCCGACCAGTACCCGTTCGACGTTGGCGGCGATGCGGGCCGCGGTGTCGTGCAGTTCGCTGAGCGACGCGGACCCGTGACCGTTGGCGCCACCGCTCCCGCGCACGCCCGGTCCCGCCGCCGAAACCTCGGCGGGGTAGTAGGGCGCCTGGTCGCCGGGCACCGCGGACTGCGTTCTCGACGTCACTCGACCTCCTGGTGCCGACGCGCATGCGTCTTGGAACAACGGGCGGACGCGCCCGTGCGTGCCTGTATCCGGCCACCCGATTCAACGGTCAGCCTCCCACGAAGTGTGTCAAACGTGAGCGAAACGTTGGGGAGAACCCTGTGATCACTGTCCGCAACCATCAATATTGGGCCGATCGGGTGAGTAACGCCCTGGTGGGCTGGGCGATGTCCTCACGCCGCGTTCTGTCGTATTCTGCTCAGCGGATCCGCCCGGCTACTCAAGGTGTGCGCAGTGCGCAGCTCGGTTGAGGGTGGCGGTGGGAGACGGGAGGGCGGTTACAGTGCCGGAGGTCGAAACGAGGGACAGGACGGCCGGGACCGCCGCGGCCTTCACCGTCGCGCCGGAGCTGGCCGGTGACGCCTACACGCGGCTGTCCGAGCTGCAGGACGTGGTCGGCGAGATGATCCGCCACGCCAAGGTGCTCGGCAGGCAGGTCCCGCTCGGCGGGGGCTACGCCGACGAGGTCGGCAAGTTCATGGCCGAGTACGGGATCGGGCAGCAGGGCTCGGCGATCGAGTCGCTGGTCGCCTTCGGCCGGGAACTGGAGGACCTCAAGTCCTCCATCGCCGAAGCGCTGGAGCGCTACTCCGACGCGGACGGCAAGGCCGCCGACGACGTCGAATGCACCGGTGGCTGACCCGGATGAGCCGCGTTCCCCACCTGTTGCTCCTGCTCCCCGCGCTCGCGCTCGCCACCGCGTGCGCGCAGGGTGAGCCCGCCGCGTCCGGTGGTGACACCAGCACCGCCGCGGACACCGCCGCCCCGAACAGCGCGCCACCCGGCCAGGCCGGGCTCGACCCGTGCACGCTGCTCAGCTCCGCCGAGCGCTCGACCGTGGGCCTGACCTCGGTCGGCGAGCCGAAGGCCATCGGCTCCGCGCGCACCTGCGACTGGACCGAGGCGGGCACCTTCGGCCTGGCGATCTCGGTCGACGAGTCGAAGGGACTGGCCGACCTGCGCACGGAGAAGCGGAGCGCGCGCCAGATCGAGGTCGGCGGCCGGGAGGGCCTCAAGGTCGCCGACGCGAAGGCCGATGACGGAACCTGTGCGGTGTTGCTGGGCGCGGGGGAGTCGGCGAGCGTGCAGATCGACGTCAGCAACACGACCTTCACCGGTACCGAGGCCGCGTGCGCCCGCGCGGACGAGGTCGCCGGACTGGTGGAGCCCAAACTGCCCTGAGCCGCCACAGCCCACGGGAGCTTCGAATGCCTGACCGCAGCGTGCCGGTGTCCACCCGGCGATACGAGGCCTACAGCCACCAGGCGCTGAAGGACGAGGTCGACGCGGGCAACGATCCCGGCGAGGCCGGGGCGATCGGCGGGCAGTGGGACGAGCTGGCCGGCCGGTTCCACGAGTCGGCCCAGGCGCTGACCGCGCTCCTCGAGCACAGCCGCGAGCACTGGTCGGGGGAGGGCGGAGAGGCGTTGCGCGGGGTGCTGACCCAGGCCGCACGCTGGTCCGGTGAGGTCGCCGGGGTGTCCACTTCGGTCGGCGGCTCGGTGGCCGCGCAGGCGGAGATCGCCGCGAGGGCCAAGGCCGAGATGCCGGAGCCGGTCGAGTACGACCCGGCCGGCATGATCCGCTCGGCCGCGGCCAGCGGGAACCTGCTCGCGCTGGCGGGCCTGCCCGCGGCGATGGAGGAGACCAAGGCCGCCGCCGAAGCCGCGCGGCAGAAGGCGATCGACGTGCTGAACGCGCGGGACGCGGCGCTGCGGGACGCCATCCCGGAGCAGTCGTTCGCGCCGCCGCCACCGCTGACCACCCGGGCATGATCCGGGTCTCGGCCTCCGCGTTCGACGTGCTGTGGGCCGACCTCGGCCTGCCGCGCGCCCCCGAAGTGCTCGGTGTCCGCAGTGTGGGCGCCACCGACGGCGAGCGCGCCGAGATCCGGGCGTCGGTCTACGCCAACCTCGCCGAGCGCGGCCTCTACGACCCGGCGGACGGGCTCGACGAAGCACTCGTCGAGCGCCTCCGGACGCTGGCCACGGCCTCCGTCTACGTGGAGTGCGAAGCGCTGCTGGACATGACCTCGGACACGCCGTTCCGCGCGGTGGCCGCGGCCGACGGCAGGCACGGCGTGCTGGCGACCCAGCCGAACCGGACGATCGGGCTGTCCACCATCCGGGACGGCGAGCTGCTGTCGTCCATCGTGGAACTCCTGCCCGCGCTGGAGCCCGGTCCGGGGTACGGCGTGAGCCTGCCCGCGACCGCGTTGGCGGGCGGTGTCGAGGACCCGGTGTTCGCGGGCAACGGCCGCACGGCCGGACGCGAGAAGCAGCTGAGCGAGGTCCTGGCGATCCAGGCGCGCCCGATCTACGGCGCCGGGCAGTTCACCGTGCGCGTGCGTGACGGAGCCCACGCGCGGCGCGTCGGCGGGGTCAGCTGGTTCTGGACCGACGTCGGCGCCTACCTGAGTTCGCTGGAGCCGGGCCGCGGCGGGCAGGACTGGGTGACGGTCACCCCGATCGACGGCCCGCGGCTGGTGCAGCGGCTCGCCGGCCTGCTCGAGGGCTGACTCCCCACTTTCCCCACCATTCCCCACCACCGGGGCCGCATCCGGGGGAGCACAGGACGTGTAGCGGATTCATCCGTTGCCCGGCACCCCCGACTTGGGGGATCTTGGCTCAGCTCCCCCACTGCGCCCCCACCTGGCCCCCACCGCTCTCACCTGCGGAAACGTCCGCTCTGGCGGGTGAATGTGCGGTCAATTGCCGTTGACTGTGGTGAAAAGTGGGGTACGGTGGTGCCAAGTGGGGCGGAAGGGAGCCCCGTGGCCGATCCCCGCCTTGGCGGAGACCGGCGGGGAGGTGCGGCCGATGTTCCTCGGTACCCACACCCCCAAGCTCGACGACAAGGGGCGGCTCACACTGCCCGCGAAGTTCCGCGACGCGCTGGCAGGTGGGCTGATGGTCACCAAGGGACAGGACCACTGCCTGTATGTCTTCCCGCGCGCCGAGTTCGAGCAGATGGCCCGCAAGGTCGCCGAAGCCCCGTTCACCAACGAGGCGGTGCGTGCCTACCAGCGCTATCTGTTCGCCGGAACCGATGAGCAACGCCCGGACGGGCAGGGGCGCATCACCATCGCGCCCGAGCTCCGCCGGTACTCGGGGCTCAACAAGGAGTGCGTGGTGATCGGTGCGATCACCAGGCTGGAGATCTGGGACGCCCAAGCGTGGCAGGGCTACCTGGACGAACACGAGGACAGCTACGCGAAGGCACAGGAGGAAGTCTTGCCGGGCGTGTTCTGACACGCGGCCGCCGGCACCCACGCCGTCGGGGGGCGGGGGTCCCACCGGCCGCGCGGAGGAACGCCGCGCCGGTTTCGCGGATGCCGTCAGGCCTCTGTCCGCTCAGTGGCCCTGGTGCACCTTCCCCGGCACCAGGTTCGCAGCGGGCGGACGGAGACCTGGCGGCATCGGCGTTTTCTCCAGGTCGACCAGGAAGGGGGTGGGTGTTGTGGCCGAACACGTTCCGGTGCTGCTGGACCGGATCCTCGAGCTGTTCGCCCCCGTCCTCGGCAAGCCCGACGCGGTGCTGGTGGACGCCACCCTCGGCCTCGGCGGCCACTCCGACGCCCTGCTCTCCGCGCACCCCGGGCTGACCCTGGTCGGCCTGGACCGCGACCCGGCCGCGCTGGAGCGCTCCGCCGAGCGCCTGCGCCACCACGGCGACCGCGTGCACCTGGTGCACGCCGTGTACGACGAACTGCCCGAGGCACTGGCCGGGCTCGGCATGTCCACTGTGGACGGGCTGCTGTTCGACCTCGGCGTGTCCTCGATGCAGCTGGACCGCGACGAGCGCGGGTTCTCCTACGCCAGGGACGCCCCGCTGGACATGCGGATGGACCCGACCACCGGGCCGACCGCGGCCGACGTGCTCAACACCTACCCGCCCGGTGAGCTGATCCGGATCCTGCGCGAGTACGGCGAGGAGCGCTTCGCCCAGCGGATCGTCCGGTCCGTGGTGTCCGCGCGCGAGACCGAGCCGTTCGAGCGCAGCGGCAGGCTCGTCGAACTGCTCTACGCCGCGGTGCCCGCGGCGAGCAGGCGGACCGGCGGGCACCCGGCCAAGCGCACCTTCCAGGCACTGCGGATCGAGGTCAACGGCGAGCTGGAGGTGCTGCGCCGGGCCATGCCCGCGGCACTGGGCGCGCTCGCCATGGGCGGCCGGATCGTCGTCGAGTCCTACCAGTCGCTGGAGGACCGGCTGGTCAAGCAGGCACTGGCGGCGAAGGCGAAATCCCGCACCCCCGAAGGACTGCCGGTCGAACTGCCCGGGCACGGGCCCGAGCTGCGGCTGCTGACCCGGGGGGCGGAACAGGCGAACGAAGCGGAGATCGAGGCGAACCCGCGAGCGAGCTCGGTACGGCTGCGAGCCGCGGAGCGGATCGGAGAGGCGGCAAAGTGACGGCACCCACGCGTTCCCGCACGCGCGCTCGCGCCGAGCAGCGCGGCACCACCGGCCGTACCCGGACCTCGGCAGCCGAACGCGCGTACGCCCGGCGGGCGCAGCGCGCCGCCGAAGCCGAGGAGCGCCCCGAGCGCGGCCCGGAAGGCGCCACCGCGGTGGCGAAGCCGCGGCCGAGGCTGAAGCTCAAGCTGCGGCTGCCCCGCTCGCGCGCGACCTTCGTGCTGCTGATGATGGGCCTGCTCGCGGTGGGCGTGGTCGCCACGCTGTGGCTGTCCACCCAGGCCATCGCCGACAGCTACCGGCTCGACGAGCTGCGCAAGGACAACGCCGCACTGGTCGAGCAGGCCGAACGGCTGCAGCGCGAGGTCACCCGGCAGGAGTCGACCTCCTCGCTGGACGAGCGCGCCAAGGCGCTCGGCATGGTGCCCGGCGGCGACCCGGCCCGGATCATCGTCAACCCGGACGGCAGCTACACCGTGGTCGGCGAGCCGAAGCAGGCCACGCCGCCCACGGCGCCGGGAGCGGGCAGCGGCACCGAGCCGGAGAGCGCGCCGCCGCCCGCGCCGTCGATGTCCGACGGGCAGCCGGATCCGTCGCTCCAGCAGCCGGAAGCCGACCGGCAGCAGCAGGAGCAGCAGCAGAACGAGCAGAACCAGCAGAACCAGGCGCCAGGAGGGCAGTGAGATGACGGGCAGGCCGCGTCGAGGGCCGGTCCGGGTGGCGGGCACCCGGGCGCAGCCCCGGCGGACCAGCGCGCAGGCCGGGGGCGGGGCGGGGCGCGGTACCCCGCGCCGCACCTACTCGGCCACCGGGATCCGCCGGGCCAACGGCAAGGCGGCCAACGGCAGCACCCGCAGCCGGTTCGCCTCGGTGCGGATCATCCTGGTGGTGCTGCTGTCCATCGCCGGGCTGCAGCTGGTGAAGGTGCAGGCCTTCGACGCCGAGACGCTTTCGGCCAGCGCCGAGCGCCAGCGCACCACGCCGATCGACATCCCCGCGCAGCGCGGGTCCATCATGGACCGCAACGGCACCAAGCTGGCGTTCAGCGTGGAGAACCGCACGCTGTCGGTGAACCTGCGCCTGATGCGCAATTCCTGGGCCGAGTACGCCCAGAAGCACCCGGACAAGGGGCAGAACTTCGAGACCCGCTCCGCCGCGGCCGCGAAGTTCATCGCCGGGAAGCTGCCGGACAAGACCGACGAGCAGGAGCTGCTGGCCAAGTTCCGCAAGCCGGACGACTTCACCTTCCTGGTCGACGACGTGGAGCCCTCGATCGCCGCGGAGATCACCGACGGCGACAACTTCCCGGAGATCAGCGAGGAGACGCGCGCCAAGCGCGAGTACCCGGGCGGCACGCTGGCGGCCAACGTGGTCGGCGTGGCGAAGTGGCAGATGGAGGACTCCGACGTCTCCAAGCACAACCTGCACGGCCTGGCCGGGCTGGAGGCCACCTGGGACAACGAGCTGGCCGGGACCCCCGGCCGCCGCCTGGTGGACACCGAGCAGGGCGGCGACGTGGTCATCCCGGGCACCGAGCGCGACCTGCAGCCGGCCACCGCCGGCTCGGACCTGGAGCTGACCCTCGACGCGGACCTGCAGTACGACCTGCAGAGCAAGCTGTCGGACTACGTGGCCAAGAGCCGGGCCAAGGGCGGCAGCGCGGTCATCATGGACGCGAAGACCGGCGAGGTCTACGCGCTGGCCAACGACCGCACCTTCGACCCGAACGACCTGGCCAAGGCGACCCCGGACCAGATGAACAACCGGGCGGTCACCACGCCGTTCGAGCCGGGCTCGGTGAACAAGGTGGTCACCGCGGTGGCCGCGCTGGAGCACGGCATCGCCACCCCGGAGTCGGTGCTGTCGGTGCCCGGCGCGCTGCGCGTGGCCGACCACACCGTGCGCGACGCCTGGACGCACGGCACGCAGAACTTCACCACCACCGGGATCTTCGCGAAGTCCTCGAACGTCGGCACGCTGCTGCTGGCGCAGAAGCTCGGCGAGGAGCCCTTCGCCGACATGCTCAAGAAGTTCGGCCTCGGCCAGCGCACCGGCATCGGCCTGCCCGGTGAGAGCCCCGGCTCGGTGCCGCCGCGCAACCAGTGGTCCGGCACCACCTTCGGGAACCTGCCGATCGGCCAGGGCCTGTCGATGACCGTGGTGCAGATGGCCGGGATGTACCAGGCGATCGCCAACGGCGGCCTGCGCGTGGAGCCGAGGGTGGTGCGCGCCAAGGTCAACCCGGACGGCACCCGGGTCGAGCAGCCCGCGCCGAAGACCACCCAGGTGACCACGCCGGAGACGGCGAAGACCGTGCTGGACATGCTGCGCGCGACCACGCAGAAGGGGAAGAACCAGAACTCCGGCACCGCGCCCCAGGCGGCGCTGGCCGGGTACCAGATCTCCGGCAAGACCGGCACCGGGCAGCAGATCGACCCGCGGACCAACGCCTACAGCGACTCGCTGTACAACATCACCTTCGCCGGGGTGCTGCCCGCGGACAACCCGCGGTTCGTGGTCGGCATCCACCTCGACGCGCCCGACACCACGCTGCCCGCCGGGCACTCGGCCGGGCCGCTGTTCCACGACGTCGCCTCCTACCTGGCGCAGCGCTACCAGCTGCCGCTGTCGGACGGCGCGGCTCCGGTGGTCCCGCTGGTGCTGGGCTGATCCCGGTACGGTCGTCCAGGAACCTTGTGGGCGATGGGTTCGAGGGCAATGGGCTTGTGGGCGATGGGAAGGACCGGGGATGACTCCAGCCGGGGTGGATCGGGCGCGGGCGCTGCTGTCGGCGGCACAACTGGCCGACGGGCACAACGACCTGCCGTGGGCGCTGCGGAACCTGGCGGGGCCGGACCCGCGGGAGGCGGTGGCCGCGATCGACCTGCTCCAGCGGCAGGACCGGCTGCACACCGATCTGCCGCGCCTGCGTGAGGGCAAGGTCGGCCTGCAGTTCTGGTCGGTGTTCGTGCCGTGCGAGTTCACCGGGGACAGCGCGGTGACCGCGGTGCTGGAGCAGATCGAGGTGGTCTACCAGCTGCTCGAGCGCTACCCGGACCAGCTCGCGCTGGCACGCACCGCCGACGAGGCCGAAGCCGCGTTCCGCGACGGCCGGGTCGCCTCGATGCTCGGCGCCGAGGGCGGCCACAGCATCGCCGAATCCCTGGGGGTGCTGCGGATCCTGCGTCGCCTCGGGGTGCGGTACATGACGCTGACGCACAACTCGAACACGCCGTGGGCGGACTCGGCCACCGACGAGCCGGTGCACGACGGGCTGACCGACTTCGGCCGTGACGTGGTGCGCGAGATGAACCGGATCGGCATGCTCGTCGACCTCTCGCACGTCGCGCCGAGCACCATGCGGGACGCGCTCGACGTGACCACCGCGCCGGTGGTGTTTACGCACTCCTCGTGCCGCGCGGTCAACGACCACCCGCGCAACGTCCCGGACGACGTGCTCGCCCGGCTCGCCGGCAACGGCGGGGTCTGCATGGTCACCTTCGTGCCGAGGTTCGTCTCCGCCAAGGATTCCGTGGGCATCGAGGACGTGGTCGAGCACTTGGAGCACGCGCGTGAGGTGGCCGGGATCGACCACATCGGGGTCGGCGGGGACTACGACGGCGTCAAATCGCTGCCCGCCGGGCTGGAGGACGTCTCGAAGTACCCGGTGCTCTTCGGCGCGCTGCTCGATCGCGGCTGGAGCGAGGACGACCTCACGAAGCTCGCCGGGCGCAACGTGCTGCGGGTGCTGCGTGGCGCGGAGGACGTGGCGAAGGGCGCCGGTTACACCGATGCCTGAAACCTGGCTCGGCCTGCCGGAGGACACCGGCTTCGGCCTGGGGAACCTGCCGTACGGCGTGTTCTCCGGGCCGGGCGGGGACGGACGCCGGATCGGCGTGGCGATCGGCGACCAGGTGCTCGACCTGACCGCGGCGGCGGACGGCACGGACTTCGCTGGATTGCTGCGGGCCGGGGTTCTCAACTCGTTCATGGCGGCGGGACGGCCGGTGTGGCGCGAGGTCCGCGAGACGATCACCGGCTGGCTGATCGACGAAGCGCACCGCGAGCGCGTGAGCGCGCACCTGGTGCCGCTGGCCGAGGTCGAGTTGCACCTGCCGTTCGAGGTGGCGGACTACGTCGACTTCTATTCGAGCGAGCAGCACGCGCTGAACGCGAACCGGATCTTCCGGCCCCAATCGCGTGACGAGGTGCCGCGCAACTGGCGTTCGCTGCCGGTCGGCTACCACGGCCGCGCGGGCACCGTGGTGGTCTCGGGCACGCCGGTGCGCCGGCCGCACGGTCTCCGGCGCGACGGGGACGAGATCGCGTTCGGGCCGAGTGCCCGGCTCGACTTCGAGGCGGAGGTCGGCTTCGTCGTCGGCACGCCGTCGGAACCGGGCGAGCCGGTGGCGGTGGCCGACTACGCCGAGCACGTCTTCGGCGTGTGCCTGGTCAACGACTGGTCCGCGCGCGACATCCAAAGCTGGGAATCCGCGCCGCTGGGCCCTTTCCTGGGCAAGTCGTTCCTCACTTCGGTGTCGCCGTGGGTGGTTCCGCTGGACGCGCTGGCGCACGCGTCGGTGGCGCCGCCGCGGCAGGAGCCCGAGCCGGTGGCGTACCTGCGGGAGCCGGGGGCCGGACTGGACCTGGCGCTCGAAGTGCGGCTGAACGGGCACCTGCTCAGCTCGCCGCCGTTCGCCACGCAGTACTGGACCGCGGCGCAGCAACTGGCGCACCTGACGGTCAACGGCGCGAGCCTGCGGACCGGTGACCTGTACGCGTCGGGCACGGTGAGCGGGCCCGAGCGCGGGCAGTGGGGTTCGCTGCTGGAGCTGTCGTGGAACGGGACCGAGCCGGTCGAGCTGGCGGGCGGCACCCGGACCTTCCTCGAAGATGGCGACGAGGTGACGATCACCGCGACCGCCCCGGGCCCGGACGGCACGCGCCTCGGCTTCGGCGGGGTGACCGGCCGGGTGGGGCTCAGCTGAGGCGGGCGGAGACCACGACCTCGTCGGTGTGGGTGCCGGCGCTGCGGTCGTAGGTGGCGGCGCAGGTGACCAGGCGCAGTTCCGGGCCGGTACCCGAAGCGCCGGTGTAGTCGTCGGCGGTGGCCGGTTCGGCCCGCCGCGGCCGGTGTTCCACCCGGTAGACCTCGAACTCCGCGGTCGAGCCGTCGGCGCGGCCGACACGCACGACGTCGCCGCTGCGCACCTCGTGCAGCCGGTCGAACACGCCCTTGGCGAAGGCGTACACCGCGTGTCCGCTGATCAGGGACGGGCCGGTCTCGCCCGGCGCCGGGCCCGGGGTGTACCAGCCCGCGCGCTTGCCCTCGCCCGGCACCTCCATCGCGCCACGGGCGGTCTGCCCCAGTTCGGCGAGCGTGCCGGTGGCGAGGCCGATCGCCGGGATCTCCAGCGACACCGGTTTCGCCGGGGGCAGCGGGCGGTTGGACGGGCTGGCCGCCTCCCGCGGGGCCACCGTCAGCTCCCCGCCGGTCACCGGCACCGCCGTGCGCTGCGGGGTGACGACGAGCGTGACGCCGGTCAGCGCGCCGGTGACCACCACGACCACGGCCGCGACCACCCCGGCCAGCCGGCCGGTTTCCCCGGCCTCGCGGCACCCCTCTTTCATGGTTTCTTGATCGCTGTTGACCACGGCAGGTGTTACCTCTCCGAGACCCACTGGACCCCTACATCACCCGTATGGGGTAGGTTAAAAAGTTCTTTACTGGGGTTTGCCAGCCGGATCAACGGGGAACAATCGGTTGCCGGTGGACGTGGTGGGAGGTTGTGCGTGGCGCAAGAGCTGGTCGGAGTGCTTGACGTGGGGGCCTTCAGCGCGCGGTTGGTGCTGGTGGAACGCGGTGGATCGCCGGTGGAACCAGCACTCGTGCACAAGACGCGGCTCCGGCTGGACCGCGCGCTAGACGCCGACTGCCGGTTGAGCCAGAGGGGCATCGAGTCCATCACCGAAGCGGTCCGCAAGGCGAACCGCGTCGCGGCCGAGCACGGCGCGCAGGCGGTCTTCCCGTTCGCGACCTCGTCGGTGCGGGACGCGGCGAACGCGCGGCAGGTGGTCGCGAAGGTCGCCAGGGCGACCGGCACCGAACTGCGCTTCCTGTCCGGCCGCCGCGAGGCGGAGCTGTCCTTCGTCGCCGCCCGCCGGTGGTACGGCGCGGCGGCGGGACCGCTGGTGGTGCTGGACGTCGGCGGTGGCACGGTCGAAATCGCCGCGGGTGCCGGTGAAGTGGCCACCTTCGCACGCTCGCTCAAGCTCGGCGCCCGTGAGATGACCCGCGCGTGGCTGAGCAGCGAACAGGCGTCGGCCAAGCGCGTGGACGCCTTGCGCGCCTACACCCTGGACCGCGTGCGCGAGGCGCTCGACGGCGCCGACGACCTGATCGGGGGCTCGCGGGCGATCGGCTGCTCGAAGGTGCTGCGCCAGCTGGCCCGCCTCGCCGGGGCGAGACCCCAGCGGGACGGAGACTTCGTCCCGCGCACCCTGCACGTCGACGATCTGCGCCGCTGGATCCCGCGACTGGCGAAGCTGCCCGCGGACCGGCGTGCCGAACTCCCCGGTATCTCGCGGTGCCGTTCCCGCCAGGCGCTGGCCGGCGCGATCGTGGCCGAGGCACTGCTGACCGTCTGCGGTGAACAGGTGGACGTGTGCCCGTGGTCCACGACCGAGGGCCTGCTGCTGACCATGCTGGACGGCGAGGCCGCCGGAGCCCTGCGCGTCGCTTAGCCGTGACCCGGGTGGGGTACCCCGCCGCAATGGTCACCCACGTGAGCCGAGACGCCTATCTCGGCACCTACCTCAACGACCACCTCGCCGGCGCGACCGGCGGCGTGGACCTGAGCCGCCGCCTGGCCGCCGCCGAGCGCGACACCGACTACGGCCCCGAACTGCGCCGGGTGGCCGCCGAGATCGCCGAGGACCGGCGCAGCCTGCTCGAAATCATGAACGGCCTCGACGTGGTGCTGGCCCGGCACAAGGCCGCGCTGGCCTGGGCCGCCGAGAAGGTCGGGCGGCTGAAGTTCAACGGCAAGCTGTTCCGCCGGTCCCCGCTGAGCCGGGTGGTGGAACTGGAGGCCGTGCGCCTCGGCGTGGAAGGCAAGGCCGCGTGCTGGCGCGCGCTGCGCCACCGCGCGGTCGGCGACTCCCGGCTCGACGTCACCGCACTGGACCGGTTGCTGGAGCGGGCCGGGGAGCAGAGCGAAACCGTGGAACGCCTGCGGGTGCGCGCCACCACGGAAGCCTTCGGCTGAGCCCGGTTGTCAACCCGGCCGTTCGCGGGTACCCCGGGGGTATGCGTGAACAACAACGCCGCTCCGGCGCCGACGAAGACGAGGACCAGCCGCTGTCGGCCGAGGTGCCCCGGACGCCCAAACACCCCGACCTCGATCCGCAGCAGACCAAGGATGTCGACATCGACAACCTGCCGAACAGCGACGACATCACCACGCCGGACAAGCCGGAAACGCCCCCCACCGGGGAAAACCCCGAACCGCCGGACTAATCCTTCCGCCGCCGGGCCGGGGCACGGCCCGGCGGCTGGGAGGGCTCGGGCAGCGACGGCGCTTCCGGGATCGGCATCGCCGTCGCCGACTCGCTGACGGTCACCTTTTCGCCGTGGTGCCGGATGTCCAGCTCGTCACCGCTGAGCAGCTGGTACTTCGCCTCCTCGGGGGTGATCTCCACGGAGAAGTGCGTGCCGAGGAAGATCAGCCGGAACGACACCCGGTCCAGGCCGCGGGGCAGGCGGGGCGCGAACGACAGGCTGCCGTCGTGGTCCCGCATGCCGCCGAGACCGGCGACGGTGGCCAGCCACGCCCCGGCCAGCGACGCCATGTGCAGCCCGTTGCGCACGTTGTTGTGCACGTCGTGCAGATCGGTGAAGGCCGCTTCGGCGAGGTAGTCGTAGGCCAGGTCCAGGTGCCCGACCTCGGCGGCCAGCACCGCCTGCGTCCCGGCCGAGAGCGAGGAGTCCCGCACGGTCCGTTCCTCGTAGTAGGCGAAGTTGCGTGCCTTCTGCTCCGGGGTGAACGCGTCACCGCGCAGGTGCATGGCCAGCACCAGGTCGGCCTGCTTGATCACCTGCTTGCGGTAGAGGTCGAAGTACGGGTAGTTCAGCAGCAGCGGGTAGTGCTCCGCCGGGGTGTTCTCGAAGTCCCAGTCCACGTGCTGGGTGAAGCGCTCCGCCTGCGGGTGCACTTCGAGCAGGTCGTCGTAGGGGATGACCATCTCGTCCGCGGCCCGCCGCCACTCGGCGATCTCGTCGGCGTCGACCTCGAAGGATTCGGCGATGTCGGGGTGCCGCTCGCAGGATTCCGCGGCCTCGCGCAGGTTCCGCTGCGCCATCAGGTTCGTGTAGACGTTGTTGTCCGCGATGGCCGAGTACTCGTCGGGCCCGGTGACGCCGTCGATCCGGAAACCGCCGTGCTTGCCGTGGTGGCCGAGCGAGATCCACAACCGAGCCGTTTCGAGCAGGATTTCGGTGCCGTAGTGCCGTTCGAAGTCCTGGTCGGCGGTCGCGGCCACGTAGCGGGCGACCGCGTCGGCGATGTCCGCGCTGACGTGGAAGGCCGCGGTGCCGGCCGGCCAGTACGCCGAGCACTCGGCGCCGTTGATCGACCGCCACGGGAAGGCCGCGCCACGCAGGCCCAGCTGTGCCGCCCGCTCCCGCGCTTTGTCCAAAGTGGTGTGACGCCAGCGAAGCGCGTCACGCGCGGCTTCCGGCATCGTGTAGGTCAGCACCTGGAGCACGAAGGATTCGGTGTCCCAGAAGGCATGGCCGTCGTAGCCGGGGCCGGTCAGCCCCTTGCCCGGGATGGCGCGACTTTCGCCGCGGGCACCGGCCTGCAGCACGTGGAACAACGCGAACCGCACGGCCTGCTGGAGTTCCGGGTCGCCGTCGATCTGCACGTCGGCGGATTCCCAGAACTCGTCGAGGAACTGCCGCTGCTCGGCGAGCAGGCCCTCCCAGCCGGTCTGCAGCGCGCCGTCGAGCGCCGCTTCCACCTGCGCGCGTAGTGCCGGTGCCGAGCGCTGCGCCGACCAGCCGTAGCCGACGTACTTAATCAGCGTCAGCTTCTCGCCCTTCGGCACGTCGACCGCCGCGGTCAACCGGGCCAGGTCGTCTTCGGCGTGGATGCGGGTGCGCAGGCCGTCGGTGGTCTCCAGGCGGTGGTCCATCGCCGCGGCCATGCGCAGCCCGGACTCGCGGGTGCGGTGCACCAGCACCGCGCGGTAGTCCTCGGCCATGGCGAACTCGCCGACCAGCGGCGAGTCCAGCGCCGCCGCCACCCTCGGGTCGCCGGTGGGGGACTCGATCGGCTCGTTGGCCAGCAGGTCGGACTGCACCACCAGCTGGATCTCGCCGTCCAGCGGTTCCACCTCGTACCGGATGGCCGCCACCGCGCGCTGGGTGAACGAGACCAGCCGCTCGGTGCGCACCCGGACGCGGCGCCCGGTCGGGGAGGACCACTCGGTGGTCCGGCGCAGCGTGCCGGACCGGAAGTCGAGCACGCGCTCGTGCGCGGTCGCCTGCCCGTACCGCATGTCCAGCGGCTCGTCCTCGACCAGCAGCCGGATGATCTTGCCGTCGGTCACGTTGACCACGGTCTGCCCGTCTTCGGGATAGCCGTACCCCGCCTCGGCGTAGGGCAGCTGGTACGACTCGTAGAACCCGTTGAGGTAGGTGCCCGGCAACCCGCGCGGCTCACCCTCCTCGAGCGTGCCGCGCAGGCCGATGTGCCCGTTGGACAGCGCGAAGGTGGATTCCGTGCGCTGCAACTGTTCGACGTCCAAGCCGATCCAGCGCAGTTCCCACGGCGACCGCTCGCTCTGCTCGTACCCGTGAGTCACTCAGCCCTCCAGAAGTTCCGCGAGATCGTCCACCACCACGTTGGCGCCCGCGGCACGCAGCTGTTCAGCCTGGTCCTCGCGGTCCACCCCCACCACGTAACCGAATGCGCCAGCCTTGCCCGCCTGCACCCCGGAAATGGCGTCCTCGAAGACGGCGGCCGCGGCCGGTTCGGTGTCCAGCGCGCGGGCCCCGGCCAGGAACGAGTCCGGCGCGGGCTTGCCGCGCAACTTCCGTTGCACGATCTCGATGCCGTCGATCCGCGCCTGCACGAACTTGGTCAGGTCGGCGCCGTCGAGCACCTTCGCGCCGTTGGCCGACGAGGTGACCACGCCGATCTTCAGCCCGGCGTCACGGACGGCTTCGAGGTAGCGCACCGAGCCGGGGTACGGGTTCACCCCCTGCTCGTCGATGATCGCCAGCACGAGTTCGTTCTTGCGGTTCCCCACGCCGTGCACGGTTTCGCGGTCCGGCGGATCGCCGGGTTCGCCTTCGGGCAGGACGATTTCCCGCGACGCCAGGAACTGCCGGACCCCGTCGAACCGCGGCCGCCCGTCCACGTGGTCGGCGTAGTCGCGATCGGTGAAGGGACGGAAGTCCGCGCCGTCGCGAGCCCGCAGGAACTCGTCGAAGGTCTGCTTCCACGCTTGCTTGTGCAGGGCGGCGGTGCCGGTGAGCACGCCGTCCAGGTCGAACAGGCAGGTGGTGATCCCATCGGGCAAACCAAGCATGTCCGAACCGTACCGGCGGTCGGCCGTCGCCGCCGTGCAGTGTTCGTCCCGGCTCGTCCGGTTCGCCTTATTTTCCCCGGGCGGCGAGGAAGCGATCGGCGCCCGCTCGCAGGTCAACGATGGGGTCCGGGTAGTTGTCGGCGCCGCCGCGCTTCCACGGCTCGTGCACCGCCGGACCCTCGATCCCGGCGAGTTCGGGCACGTACCGGCGCACGTAGTCGCCTTGCGGGTCGTACCGCTTCGCTTGCAGGAGCGGGTTCAGCACCCGGTTCGGGCGCGTGTCGGTGCCGGTACCCGCGACCCACTGCCAGTTGAGCTGGTTGTTGGCCATGTCGGCGTCGATCAGGTGCGCCAGGAAGTGCCGGGCGCCCTCCCTCCAGTCCAGGTACAGCGTCTTGGTCAGGAAGCTGCCCACGATCAGCCGCGCGCGGTTGTGCATCCAGCCCTCGCGCAGCAACTGCCGCATCCCGGCGTCGACGATCGGGACGCCGGTGCGCCCGTCGCGCCAGGCATCGAGGTCCGGGGCGGACCGGCGCCAGCGGTCACCGCGGGCGCGGTAGTCGGCGTGCGTGCAGTCCGGCCGCGCGGCGAGCACCTGGTGGTGGAAGTCCCGCCAGGCCAGTTGCCGGACGAAGGCCTCGGCACCGGCCGACCGGCCGGCGCGGTGCACCAGTTCGTTGGCCGACACCGAGCCGAAGTGCAGGTGCGGGGACAGCCGTGAGGTCCCGCCCGCGGCCAGGTCGTCCTGCTTCCGCGGGTAGTCGTCCACCTGGCCGTCGAGCCAGTCGCCGACCAGTTCGCGGCCCGCGCGCTCACCGCCGTCCGGCAGGTCCGGCGCGGTCCGCCCGGCGCAGATTTCCCCCGCCGACGGCACTTTCCCGGCGCGGACCCGGGCGGGGGAGAGCTTCGGCGGTTCGAGCACCGAGCGCCGGTCGGTCTCCGACCAGCGCCGGAAGTACGGGGTGAACACGGCGAAGTGGTTCTTGCCGCCGGTGGGCGTCACCGCGCCCGGCGCGAGCACGGTGGTCACCGCGTCGTGGACGATCAGGCGGTCGCCCAGTTCGTCGCGCAGCGCGTCCTCGCGCCGGTGCGCGAACGCGCTGACGTCGGCGGCGACGTGCACCTCGTCGGCCCCGAACTCACGCACCCTGGTGACCACGTCACCGCGGCGGACCACCAGGCGGGCACCCAGTTCCGCCAGCCCGGCGTCCAGGTCGCGCAGGCAGTCCGCGAGGAAGGCGGCCCGGTTCGGCGTGCCGGTGATCCGCTCGTCCAGCACGAACAGCGGGATCACCCGGCCCGCCTTCGCGGCCGCGGTCAGCACGGGGTTGTCGTGCACCCGGAGGTCACGGGTGAACAAGGCGATCGCGACGGTCAAAAGTGGTCCCTCCGGTGTTCCTGGTCCACCACGGCGGGCAGGTCGGACAGCCGGGCCAGTCCGTCCAGCGGCCGCCGCATCCGGTGGTTGTCCTTGAGGCGCCCGGCGTTGCGGTCGAGGAAGGCCCAGTAGCCCGCGGTGAACGGGCAGGCGTTCTCGCCGACGCGGACCTTCGGATCGAACTCGCAGCGGCGGCAGTGGTCGCTCATCCGGTTCACGTACGCCCCGCCCGCGGCATACGGTTTGGTCGCCACGATGCCGCCGTCGGCGTACTGGCTCATCCCGATCACGTTGGCGGGCATGACCCACGGGAAGCCGTCGACGAAGGCGGTGGCGAACCACTCGGTCAGCTCACGCGGCCGGTACCCGCGTTGCAGCGCGTGGTTCCCGAGCACCATCAGGCGTTCGATGTGGTGCGCGTAGCCCCGGTCGCGGACGCCGGTCAGCGCGGTGCGCAGGCAGTGCGCGGTCACCGCCTCCGGTTCGAGTTCGAGCCACCACCGCGGCACGGGTTCGCAGGCCTGCAGGCGGTTGTGGTCGAGGTAGTCCGGTCCGAGGTGCCAGTACAGCTGCCACACCCATTCGCGCCAGCCGAGGATCTGGCGGACGAAACCCTCGACGCAGGCGAGCGGCGCGCTGCCGTCCTCGTAGCGGGCGGCGGCCTGCTCGGCGACGTCGAGCGGGTCGAGCAGGCCGAGGTTGAGCGGCACCGAGAGCAGCGCGTGCGACATCGCCCAGTCGTCCCCGAGCATCGCGTCCTGGTACGGGCCGAACGTGGGCAGCCGGTCGTCGAGGAACCTCTTCAGCGCCCGGCGTGCTTCGGCCCTGGTGACCGCGAACCGGCGCGGCCCGTCCACCCCGACCGGCGAGATCCGGCCGTCGCGGGCCATCCGGTCCAGGTCCGCGCGGACCTGTTCGTCGATCTCGTTCTCCCGCGGGTGCCACGGCTTCGGCACGTCGAGCGTGCGCTGCTTCGGCGGTGGTTTCCGGTTCTCGTGGTCGAAGTTCCACCGGCCGCCCACCGGTTCGCCGTCGCCTTCCACCAGGATGCCCAGGCGCCGGCGCTGGTCGCGGTAGAAGTCCTCCATCAGGTACCGGTGCCGGTCGCGTGCCCACTCGGCGAAGTCCGCTTTGGACCGGGTGAAGCCGGGCGTCGGCCGGATCTCGGTGACCACGCCCTCGTCGCGCAGGCGGCGGACCAGCCGGTCGGCCGCGCGGGAATGGGGTTCGTGCACCACCACCGGACTGCCGAACTCCGCCAGCCCCGCGCGGTAGTTCTCCGCGCGGACGAGGGTGACCTGGTCGCCGAGTTCGGCCGCGAGCTGGCGCATCCCGGCCAGCACCAGGTGCAGTTTCTGCCGGTGGAAGCGCTTGTGCGCGAAGGCGTGCGCCGACTCGACCAGCACGATCGGGCGCCCGGCCAGGTCGCCGCCGCGGAAGTGCGGGCCGAGCTGGTCGGCGAACAACCACAGCGGCGTCTCGTCGGTCACGCGTACAGCCTGCGGGGACCGTGCCCGGCTCGCAGCGCGAGGACGCCCCGGCGGGTGATGTCCGCCGGGGCGCCTTTCCTGCCGCGGGGTCAGCCCCCGTTGCGCTCCTTCGTGGCGCGGGCCGAGCGGGTGCAGACCTCGCCCACGTCCACCGTCTGCCCGCGGTCGGCGAACACGTCGGTCAGCCCGACGATCTTGCCGCGCGGCGAGGTGCAGGTGAGCGTGTACGCCTCCTTGGGGCCGTAGGTGGTCGGCAGCGGCGAGGCGAACTCGACGCGCGCGGTCCAGTCGTCCGGCGTGGCCGGGTCCACCTGGTCGTAGTTGACGAACACGGCGACGTAGTCACCGGCCGGCGGGTCGAACATCACCGCCCGCTCCTGCCGGGTGCTGCCGTTCGCCGACTGGGTGACCAGCTTGCCGGTCGAGTCGAACACGTAGACGTCCCAGTCGGTGGCCGTGCTGGCCCAGTCCACGGCCACGGTCAGCTTGCCGTTGTCCACCGCGGGCAGCCCGTCGACGTGGAACGGCACGCTCTCCACGTTGACGTCGTCGCTCGGGTAGTCGGTGTTCTCCGCGGGCACGCCCGCCGGGTTGGCCAGCGGGATCCCGGCCTGCGCCGGGCCCTGCGGGTCACGGCCGTAGCGACCGGCCACGTACGGGCGGGTGGACGGGTTGACCGACCAGGCGAACCGGCCGCCGGTGGTGGTCAGCTTCGAATCCAGCTTGTCGGTCACGTAGATCGGCGCGCCGGTCGAGCCGTCCGGGTTCTGCACCGCCGAGGTCGGCGTCTGGAAGGTCTTGTGCAGCTTCAGTTCGTAGCCCTTGGGCGCCGAGCCGATCAGCGTGGAGTGCGCCGCCGGGTCGGCCGCGTTGGCCAGCATGTCGGTGAACGCCTGGCGGTTGCCGCCCTTGCCCGCGCCCGCCGCCGGGGCGAGCCCGGCGTACTCGGCGATCACGCCGTCGGCGAACGGCGGGTGGAACTCGTTCGGGCCGATCTCGAAGGTGAAGCCCCAGCCACCGGTGGCCCAGTACGACCAGTCCTCGGTGGACCCGGTGGTGTCGTAGAGCGCCCACGACGGCTGGTTGGTGTACCCGTTGCGGGAAGCCATCTTCGCGCCGAGCGCGGCGTAGGCCGGCTCGTCCAGGGGCGGCCGCACGTCGGCCACGCCGGGCACCCGGAGCACCAGGTTCGAGTAGGTGTGCAGGGTGATCAGGTTGGTCACCTGGCGCGAGGACACGATCGACCGGATGTTGCGGGTCTCCGGCTCGGAGAACGGGCCGGAACCGCGGAAGGTGTCGTCGCTCCACGCCGTCGCCGCGCCGGGACCGCCCCAGAACCCGGCGTAGTTGCGGTTCGGGTCGGTGCCGCGCAGCCTGCCCGCCGGGTTCGCCTTGCAGACCCCGGTGGCGTACTGCGGCGGCGAGTCGGCGGCGTTGCAGTTCTTGCGCTTCATCTCGTAGTCGAACAGGGTGAAGTCGCCGCGCGGCTCGGCTTCGCGGGAGATGGAGAAGCCGTCGGGATTGACGATCGGCACCACGATGTTGCGGGTGCGCCCTACCAGGTTCTTCAGCTCGGCGTTGTTCGTCCGGTAGCCCTTGACCAGGTCGTGCAGCCATTCCATGGCGTGCTCGCCGGCCGGCCACTCACGGGCGTGGTGCACGCCCATGGTGAAGTTCACCGGCTTGCCGTCGGCGGGGTTCGAGACGTTCGTGGCGACCTCGGCGGCGACCACTTCACGGCCTTCGATGGTGGCCTCGGGCAGCGTGAACGCCCGCACCAGGTTCGGGTTGGCGCGCGCGAGTTCCTTGACCTCGAACTCGTAGTCGTAGAGGTGGCGGTAGGCGGTGCGCCCGGACGGCAGCACCGACGGCGGTGCCTTGGCCGCGAACTCGGCGTCGGTCTTGGCGTTCTGCACCGACTTCGCCGACAGGTCCGGGATGACCACAGTGGACTGCAGGCCGCTGGCGGCCAGCTTGCCGCGGTCCTCGGCACCGGCCAGCACCACCTCGACCCCGGTGGCGTCGGCCTTCTCGGTCACGTCCAGGCCGAGGTCGAGCAGCCGGTCCTTGTCCGCCTTGGCCGGGGTGTGCACGCGGACCAGCTCGGCCTTCTCCGGGGCGCTGCCCTGCGGGGTCAGCGCCAGGAAGTCCACGCCGAGCACGGCGTTGCGCGCCGGCCCGCTGTAGCGGCACGCCTGCACGACGAGCTGCTGGCCCTGCTTCACAAAGCTTTCGGCCAGTTCGCGGGTGCGCAGCCCGGCCGAAGCGGCGACCACCTTGCCGGTGGCCTTGTCGAACACGGCGAGGTCCCAGTCGCCTTCGCTGCCGCGCGAGGGCGAGAGCCGGGCCTGGACCAGACCATTCACCGAGGCGGTCACCTCACGGCGGTCCGCGCCGGGCGCGTTCTTCGGCAACGGCGCGGCGAAACACGAGCGCGCGACCGAGTTGTCCGCTCGCACCACGTTGTCGGCGGCGGTCGCGGTGGTGGCCGAAGCCAGCCCGCCCGCGAGCGCGACGGCCAGCGCCCCCGCGGTGACCGCGCGCCGGAGTCTGAGTCGTTCCGGTGAATTGCCCACTGCCAGGCCCTCCCAGAAAGTTGTTGCCCCACAGGGGAATCGCCCCGCCGGGTGCACCGGATGAGGACTGTAGACGGTCAGCGGGGGTTAGGCGATGGGCCGAAAGTCGGTCACTCCGGCGGTCGCACCCGGCGCCCGCGCACGGCTTCCGCGCCACCGAGGCGGTGGAGAATTTCCGTCAGCAGCACGCGTGCGTCCGCGACCCGGTCGGCGCCCCACTCCGCCTCCAGTTCGGACTCCAGTGCGGCGCGGTGCCGTCGCGCCGATTCGACCGATTCGCGGCCGAACCCGGTGAGCTCGAGCAGACGCGCCCGGCCGTCACCCGGCGCGGGTTTCCTGGTGAGCACACCCCGGCGGACCAGGTCGGCCACCGCCTTGGACGCCGCCTGCTGCGTGACACCCATGCGCGTGGCGAGCGCGGAGACGGTCAGCGGGCCGGCGAGCACGTGCTGCACCACGAACCCGTCGTTGAACCGCAGTTCGCCGAAGCCGTCGCCGTCCATCCGGCGCTGCACCTCGCCGGTCATCGCCCAGCCGGCGAACAAGGCGATCAGGGACAGCTCGGTCCGGCTCGGCTCTACCGGGGGCTCGCTCATGGCGCTAAGGTACACAACCATGGTTGTGGAAACCGTGGTGCCCCCGGTGGCGGTGCTCGACGAGTTCGTGCGCGTGGCCCACCGGGTGGTCTGGTGCTCGATGGCGACCGTCGACCGGCGCGGCAGGCCGCGGTCACGCGTGGTGCACCCGTACTGGGAACGGGTGGGCGATTCGCTTATCGGCTGGGTGACGACGCGCCCGACTCCGCTGAAACGCGCTCACCTGGCGTGCTCGCCGTACGTGTCGTGTTCGTACTGGGATCCGCGGCAGGAGGTGGCCGTGGCGGAGTGCGACGCGGAGTACGCGGACTCCCCGGAGTACCGGCGGCACGTGTGGGACCTCTTCGGCTCGGCCGAGCCACCACTGGGCTTCGACCTGCGGATACTCGGGGTCGACGACCCGCTCGACGAACGGTTCACACTGCTGCGGCTGCGGCCGTGGCGCCTGCGAACGGCCGAATCGGCCTGGCGCCGGGGGTCGGCCATCCGGCCGATGGCCGCCGGGCCGAAGGGCTGATCCAGTGGTGGCCGTCACCCCATAGTGTGACCCCCGTCAGCAAATCGTCGTCTACGGGGAGATCACGTAAATGCTTCACAGGACAGGGGCACTGGTGGCCGGACTGGCCGCCGCGGGCGCGGTACTGGCACCGGGGGTCGCCGCGGCGGCCGGTGGGCCGACGCCGTTCATCATCGGCGGACGCGACGCCACCGAGGACTACTCGTTCATGGTTTCGCTGCAGCAGGGTGGCAACCACTTCTGCGGTGGCTCGCTGATCAGCGCGGACTGGGTGGTGACCGCGGCGCACTGCGTCCAGGGGGCGCGGCCGGACGAGGTCACCACGAGGGTCGGGGCGCGGGAGCACGGCAGCGGCGGCACCGAGACCGGCGTCAGCCGGATCATCGTGCACCCGGACTACGCCGGGATGAACCCGCCGGGCGGGGACGTCGCGCTGCTGCAGCTGGACCAGGCGGTGACCGAGACGCCGATCAAGATCGCCGGCGCCGCCGGTGACGCGGGCACGGCGACGCGGATCCTCGGTTGGGGCGAACACTGCGTCGAGGAGGACTGCGGGGCGCCGGACATCCTCCAGGAGCTGGACACCAAGGTCATGCCGGACACGGACTGCAGCAACTTCGCCGCGGGCAAGGAAATCTGCACCGGGACCGACACGCCGAACGCCATGGGCTGCTACGGCGACTCGGGCGGGCCGCAGATCAAGGGCAGGCCGGGGGAATGGGAACTGATCGGGGCCACCAGCCGCGACGGCGACGAGGACCCGAAGTGCTCCAGCGGCCTCGGCGTGTGGACCGACGTCACCTTCTACCAGGACTGGATCGCCGAACAACAAGCGAGCTAGGACCCGGGGGTGTCACGAATGTGGCTTTCGAGACGTTGTCCGTCCCGAAAGCCACATTCGTGGCACTGGCACCGCCGCCGCGACACAAATGTGGCTTTGGGGGCCGATTCCGCCCCCAAAGCCACATTCGTGTCCGGCCGGATGCGGCGAGTGCGGGTTTCGGCTGCGGCAATGTGGAACTCGGCTGCCTGAATGTGCGACTCGCCCGGGATGCGGCGAGAGCCGGGCGAGTTCCACGTTCCCGCAGCCGAGTTCCACGTTCAGGCACCCGAATCCCACGTTCGTGCAACCGAACTCCACATTCAGGCGGCCGAGTTCCACATTCGTGACACCGGGACCACCGCCGCGGCTCCAGGGCCTCCAGCCGGCTGATTCGGTAGGGGCCAATGCTATGAGTGGGGCATTACTGGCATTCAGCGCAAGTAATGCCCCACTCATAGCGTTCAGCCCTACTCTTCGAGGTCGCCTTCCAGTTGTAGGTAGACCTCGCGCATGCGGGCAAGCAGGTCCGGGTCCGGTTCGGCCCACAGGCCCCGGTCGGCGGCCTCGTTCAGCCGTTCGATGATGCCCCGCAGCGCCCACGGGTTCGCCTTGGTCAGAAACTCCTGGTTCTCCTTGTCCAGCACGTAGGACTCGGAGAGCTTCTCGTACATCCAGTCCTGCACCACGCCCGCGGTCGCGTCGAAGCCGAACAGGTAGTCCACGGTGGCCGCCAGCTCGAAGGCGCCCTTGTACCCGTGCCGCCGCATCGCGGTCAGCCAGCGCGGGTTCACCACCCGGGCGCGGAAGACGCGCGCGGTTTCCTCACCGAGTGTCCGGGTGCGCACCGCGTCCGGGGTGGTGCTGTCGCCCACGTAGGACACCGGCGCCTTCCCGGTCAGCGCGCGCACGGTGGCGATCATGCCGCCGTGGTACTGGAAGTAGTCGTCCGAGTCGGCGATGTCGTGCTCACGCGTGTCGGTGTTCTTCGCCGCCACGGTGATCCGCCGGTACGCGGTCTCCATGTCCGGCCGGGCCGGGGCACCGTCGAGGTCGCGGCCGTAGGCGTACCCGCCCCACACCGCGTAGACCTCGGCGAGGTCGGCGTCGTCGCGCCAGTTGCCCGAGTCCATCAGCGGCAGCAGCCCGGCCCCGTAGGAACCCGGCTTCGAGCCGAAGATGCGGGTGGTGGCACGGCGTTCGTCGCCGTGCTCGGCCAGGTCCGCGCGAGCGTGCGCCCGCACGAAGTTCTCCGACTCCGGCTCGTCCAATCCGGCGACCAGGCGGACGGCGTCGTCGAGCAGTTCGATCACATGTGGGAAGGCGTCGCGGAAGAAGCCGCTGATCCGGACCGTCACGTCGATGCGCGGGCGGCCCAGTTCGGCCAGCGGGATCGCCTCGATGCCGGTCACCCGCCGCGAAGCCTCGTCCCACACCGGCTGGACGCCCAGCAGCGCCAGCACTTCCGCGGCGTCGTCACCGGAGGTGCGCATCGCCGCGGTGCCCCACACCGACAACCCGACCGACGGCGGCCATTCGCCGGTGTCCTCGCGGTAGCGCCGCAGCAGTGAATCCGCCAGCGCCTGCCCGGTTTCCCAGGCGAGCCTGCTCGGGATCGCCTTCGGGTCCACGGTGTAGAAGTTGCGGCCGGTGGGCAGCACGTTGATCAGCCCGCGCAGCGGGGACCCGCTCGGCCCGGCCGCGATGTACCCGCCGTCGAGCGCGTGCAGCACCGCGTCGATCTCCGCGGTGGTCCCGGCCAGGCGTGGCACGATCTCGTCGGCGGCGAAGGTCAGTACTTTGTGGACGGTTTCGTCCGGCGCGCCGAGCACGTCGGTGCACACCGCGCCGACCGCTTCCGGTGCCCAGTCCCGCTCCTCCATCGCGAGCACGAGCTTGCGCGCCGTCGCTTCGATGGCGTCCACTTCGGACGTCGGCGCGTCGCTGTTCTCCTTGAGCCCCAAAGCGGACCGCAGGCCGGGCACGGCGCCGTGCTGACCGCCGAAGATCTGCTGTGCCCGCAGCATGGCGAGCACCAGGTTCACCCTGGCCTCACCTTCGGGCGCCTCACCGAGGATGTGCAGGCCGTCGCGGATCTGCGCGTCCTTGACCTCGCACAGCCAGCCGTCGATGTGCAGCAGGAAGTCGTCGAACTCCGCGTCGTGCGGGCGTTCCTCCACGCCGAGGTCGTGGTCGAGCTTGGCCGCCTGGATCAGCGTCCAGATCTGCGCGCGGATGGCGGGCAGCTTCGCCGGGTCCATCGCGGCGATGTTCGCGTGCTCGTCGAGCAGTTGCTCCAGCCGCGCCATGTCGCCGTAGCTCTCGGCACGGACCATCGGCGGCACCAGGTGGTCGACGATGGTCGCGTGCGCGCGCCGCTTGGCCTGCGCGCCCTCACCGGGGTCGTTGATCAGGAACGGGTAGATCAGCGGCAGGCTGCCCAGCACCGCGTCCGGCCCGCACGACGCGCTCAGCCCCGCCGTCTTGCCCGGCAGCCACTCCAGCGAGCCGTGCTTGCCGAGGTGGACCGCGGCGTGCGCGCCGAAGTCCTCCTCCAGCCAGCGGTAGGCGGCCAGGTAGTGGTGGCTCGGCGGCAGGTCCGGATTGTGGTAGATGGCCACCGGGTTCTCGCCGAACCCGCGCGGCGGCTGGATCATCAGCAGCACGTTGCCCGCCTGGATCGACGCCAGCACGATGTCGCCGTTGTCCACGTACAGCTCACCCGGCGGCGGTCCCCAGTGCTCCTCCATGTTCGCGCGCAGGTCCTCGGGCAGCACTTCGAACCACTCGCGGTAGCGCGCCGCCGGTACGCGGATCGGGTTGCCGGACAACTGTTCCTGCGTCAGCCACTCCGGGTCCTGGCCGCCCGCGGCGATGAGCGCGTGGATGAGGGCGTCACCGTCGGGCTGGTCGGTGCCGGTCGGGTCGAGGCCGGGCAGGCCGTCGCCGAGGTCGTAGCCCTGGTCCCGCATGGCGCGCAGCAGCTTGACCGCGCTCGCCGGGGTGTCCAGGCCGACCGCGTTGCCCACGCGCGAGTGCTTGGTCGGGTACGCGGACAGCACCAGCGCGATCCGGCGTTCGGCGGGCGGGATGTACCGCAGCCGCGCGTGCCCCAGCGCGATCTTCGCGACCCGCGAAGCGCGTTCGGTGTCCGGCACGTAGCGGGGCAGGCCGTCGCTGTCGGTCTCCTTGAAGGAGAACGGCACGGTGATCAGCCTGCCGTCGAACTCCGGCACCGCGACCTGCGAAGCCGCGTCGATCGGGGAGAGGCCCTCGTCGTTGGCCGACCAGGTCTCGTGGTCGTTGGTCAGGCAGAGCGCCTGCAGGATCGGGATGTCCAGCGCGGCGAACTCGGCCACGTCCCAGGCCTCGTCGTCCCCGCCCGCGCCCGCTTCGGCCGGTTTGGTGCCACCCGCGGCCAGCACGGTGACCAGCAGCGCGTCCGCCTTGGTCAGCTCCGCCATCATCTCCGGGTCACGGGCGCGCAGCGTGGCGCAGTAGATCGGCAGCGGCCGCCCGCCCGCGTCCTCGACCGCGTCGGCCAGCGCCTGCACGAACGCGGTGTTCCCGCTGAGCTGGTGGGCGCGGTAGTACAGGATCGCCACCACCGGGCCGTCGGTGTTCCGCTGCTCGCGCTCCAGCACGCCCCACGCCGGCTGCTCCACCGGCGGTTCGAAGCCGTGGCCGGTGAGCAGCAGCGTGTCCGACAGGAAGTGGTGCAGTTGCTCGAGGTTCGCCGGGCCGCCCTGCGCGAGGTAGGCGTGTGCCTCGGCGGCGATCCCGGCGGGCACGGTGGACAGCCGCATCAGCTCCGCGTCCGGCGCCTGCTCCCCGCCGAGCACCACCACGTGCGCCCCGCTGGCCCGGACCTGGGCGAGCCCGTCGGGCCAGGTCCGCTCGTTGCCGAGGATGCGCACCACGACCACCGGCACCCCGTCGAGCAGCGACGGCAGCTCGGCGAGGTCCAGCCGGGCCGGGTTGGCCAGCCGGTACCCGGCGCCGGACGCCCTGGCGCTGAGCAGGTCGGTGTCCGAAGTGGACAGGAGCAGGATCATGACGCGGCCGCCTCCGTAGTGTGGGTCGGCCACTCACTCTCCGGGGCCGCGCCCGGCCGCGTCAAGGTGATCTAAGCCGAGCGCTCCGAGTCACCGATGCGGGGGAACGGGGCGGTCGAGAAGATCACCTCGACCGCCACCTCGAAGTACTCCGCGATCTTCAGCGCCAGGTAGAGGCTGGGGCTGTACTCGCCGCGCTCCAGGTAGCCGATCGTCTGGTAGTGCACGCCGAGCGCCTCGGACAACTGCCGTCGCGAGATCCCCCGTTCGGCCCGGAGCACGGCGATCCGGTTGTAGATCGCCTCGCTCATCGGACATCACCGCTCATGGCCCCACCCGCTGCATCGCCCGTTCCCGGCGGGCCGCCACTGCCGAGCCCGACTCACGGCGGGCCATCCTACGCAACAAGATCGGCGCCAGCACGAGTCCGGCCACCGACCACACCCCGAGCACGCCGATGGTCTCCAGGTGCCGCCACGATTCGCCGAGCTCGGCGACCACCAGCGCGTCCGGCAGCATCGCCGAGCGCATGCCGAGGCCGAGCCAGTACATCGGGAAGACCTGCGCGATCCACTGCACCCACTCCGGCAGCGCGATGATCGGGTAGAAGATGCCCGAGATCGCCGCCAGCCCCATGAACGGCAGCATGACCAGGCCCATGTTGCGCGGGTTCGCGGTCAGCGAGCCGATCACCGCGCCCAGCGGCATGGTGGCGGCCATGCCCAGCACCAGCACCGCGAGGAAGCCGACCCAGGCGCCAAGGCCACCGCCGAACAGCCCGTCGAACAGGAGCAACGCGGGCACCAGGATCACCAGCAGGCTGACCACCACGGTGGCCGAGAGCGTGGTGATCTTGCCGATCAGGTAGCCGAGCATGCCGTGCGGCGTCGCCTTCGCCCGCAGCAGCGTGCCGTCCTCGCGGTCGACCATCAGCTGCCCGGCCACGCCGATCATGCCGCCGAATACCACTTGCATGCCGAGCACGCCGGGGACCGCGGCGCTGCCGAGCGAGAACTCCGTGCCGGGCACGGTGGCGCCGCGCATGAAGATCATCACGACCAGCAGCAGGACCATCGGGATGATCGTGCCCGCCAGGTCCTCACCGCTGGTCAGCGTGTTGCGCAGTTCGATCCGTCCTCTGGCGAAGCCCGCGCGGACGGCGTTGGTGATCGGGTTCATGCCTGCTCCCCGGTGAACTCTCGGACGGCGTCGGTGGCCTGGCCTGCTTCGGCCTGGCGCACCAGCGTCATGTAGGTGTCCTCCAGCGACGCCCGGCGCACTTCCAGGTCGCCGATCTCGTCGCCGTACTGCTTGAACAGCTCGTGCACGAACTTGGTGGACTCGGTGGTCAGGTGCACGAACCGCTGGCCGTCACGGGTCCAGCGGATCTCCGCCTCGCCGCTGATCAGCCGGGACAGCTCGTCGGCCGAGCCGTCGGCGATGATCCGGCCGTCGGCCAGGATCAGGATGCGGTCGGCCAGCTTCTCCGCCTCGTCCAGGTCGTGCGTGGTGAGCAGGATGGTGGTCTCGTCGTCGTCGGCGAGCCGGTGCACCAGGTCGTGGAACTCGCGCCGGGCCTCCGGGTCGAACCCGGCGGTCGGCTCGTCGAGGAACAGCAGTTCCGGCTTGCCCACGATGCCGATCGCCACGTCCAGGCGGCGGCGCTGCCCGCCGGAGAGCCGCCCGATCCGCTTGCCGGCGTGCTCGGTCAGCCCGACCGTCTCGATCAGCTGGTCGGTGTCCCACGGCCGGCTGATCTGGTCGGTGCCGTACGGCGCGTAGTACCGCCCGAGGTGCGCGAGCAGGTCCCGCACGCGGAAGCGGCCGTGGTCGCGCCAGGACTGCAGCACCACGCCGAGCCGGGCGCGCCAGGCTTCGTTGCCGTGTGCCGGGTCCACACCCAGCACGGACGCCGAGCCCCCGGACCGCATCCGGAAGCCCTCCAGGATCTCGATGGTCGTCGTCTTGCCCGCCCCGTTCGGCCCCAGCAGTGCCACGACTTCACCGCGGGAGGCGGTGAAGTCCACCCCCTTGAGCACGTCCTTGCTGCCGTACCGCATCCGCAGGTCGCGGACCTCCAGCACGTGGCCACCCGCGCTGCCCGGTCCCGGCGCGCGGGTGATCGGTTCGCCCACCCTCGTCATAGACCTTCACCACCCCATCTAATGTCTAGTGCGGATGATAGTACACCTACTACATCCCTTAGGGTGGCGATCGTGGAGATTCGTCAGCGAGCCGACGCCTGTCCCGGGGTGTTCGCCACGCACGACGCGGCGGACGGGGCGCTGGCCAGGGTGCGGCTGCCCGGCGGCCGGGTCACCGCCGCCCAGTTGCGGGAACTGGCCTCCTGCGCGGAGGACCTCGGTGACGGCGAACTCCACCTGACCTCGCGGGGAAACCTGCAACTGCGCGGCCTCGACCGGGATGACCCACGGCTGGCGCGCCGGCTCGCCGACGCAGGGCTTTTGCCGCGATTCAGCCATGAACGGGTGCGCAACTACCTCGCTTCGCCGGTGCCGGAGGTGGACGACCTGGTCGCCGCGCTGGATCAGGCCGTGTGCGCGGAACCGGAACTGGCCGCGCTGCCGGGCCGCTTCCTCTTCGCGATCGACAGCGGGCGCGGGGATGTGGCTGGTGAGCGCGCCGATGTCACGTGGTGCGACGGCGCTTTCCTGATCGATGGCACGGACACCGGAGTCCGTGTGGAGCGTTCGCGAGCCGTCGCCGCACTGGTCACCGCCGCGTTGGCATTCGTGGCTTCCCGCGGAGACGCGTGGCGGCTGCGGGAGTCGGCTGCCGCCCGCGAAGCGGTGCTCGCCGCTGTCCGTCCACTGGGGACGGTGGTCGAGCCGGTCGAGCCGCCCCGGTCCGGTCCGCCGCCGGTCGACGGCCGGGTGGTCGCGCCGTGGTTCGGCTGCCTTTCCGGCGCGCGGGCCCGCGTCCTGGCCGCGCTGGTGCCGGGCGTGGTGGTCACGCCGTGGCGGTCGATCGTGCTGCCCTCGGCCCATCCTTCGCTCGCCGAGGCGGGGTTCTTCGTCGACCCGGCGACCCCGGGCGTGGCGCTGAGCGCGTGCATCGGTTCGCCGGGGTGCGCCAAGTCCCACGCGGACGTGCGTGCCGACGCGAGCCGGGTGGCCGCCACGCTCCCGGTGAGTCTCCGGGCACATTTTTCGGGGTGCGAGCGACGCTGTGGTAGACCCCGGAGCGATCATGTCGACGTGGTGGCCACCGCCGGTGGTTACCTGGTGGACGGGCAGGGGTTCTCGTCGGTGGACGAGTGGCGGGAAGGACGCGAGTGATCGACTACATCCGGGACGGGGCGGAGATCTACCGCCACTCCTTCGCCACCATCCGGGCGGAGGCCGAACTGGCCGTGCTGCCCGAGGACCTCTCGCCGGTGGCGGTGCGGATGATCCACGCCTGCGGCATGGTCGACCTGGTCGAGGACCTGCGCTACACCCTGGACGTGGTGGAGTCGGGCCGGGCCGCGCTCCGGGCGGGCGCCCCGGTGCTCTGCGACGCCAACATGATCGCCAGCGGCATCACCCGCGGGCGCCTGCCCGCGGCGAACGAGGTGCTGTGCACGCTGTCCGACCCGGCGGTGCCCGGGCTGGCCGAGCGGATGGGCACCACCCGGTCGGCCGCTGCGCTGGAACTGTGGCGCGACAAGCTCCCCGGTTCGGTGGTGGCCATCGGGAACGCGCCGACGGCGTTGTTCCGGCTGCTCGAACTGCTCGACGAGGGTGTGGGCGCGCCCGCCGCGATCATCGGTGTGCCGGTGGGTTTCGTCGGCGCGGTCGAGTCGAAGGAAGCGCTGGCCGAACGGGCGCCGGCGCCGTACCTGGTGGTGCGCGGGCGGCGGGGCGGCAGCGCCATGGCCGTGGCCGCGGTGAACGCGATCGCGAGTGAGACCGAATGAGCGGCGTGCTCTACGGGGTCGGACTGGGCCCCGGTGACCCGGAACTGGTCACCATCAAGGCCGCGCGGCTGATCGCCGAAGCCGACGTGATCGCCTACCACAGCGCGCGGCACGGGCGCAGCATCGCGCGTTCGGTCGCCGAGCCGTACCTGCGGGAAGGGCAGCTGGAGGAGGCGCTGGTCTACCCGGTGACCACCGAGACCACCGACCACCCCGGCGGGTACGACGGCGCGATCGCCGAGTTCTACGAGCTGAGCGCGAAGCGGCTCGCCGAGCACCTCGACGCCGGGCGGAGCGTGGTCGTGCTGTGCGAGGGCGACCCGTTCTTCTACGGCTCCTACATGTACATGCACGAGCGGCTCGCCGACCGGTACGAGGCACACGTGGTGCCCGGCGTGACCTCGGTGAGCGGGTCGGCCGCGGTGCTCGGGCTGCCGTTGGTGCAGAAGGAAGAGGTGCTGACCGTGCTGCCGGGCACGCTGCCGGGGCCGCAGCTGGCGATGAAACTCGCCGAGGCGGACGCGGCGGCCGTGCTCAAGCTCGGGCGGACCTTCACCACGGTCCGCGACGCGTTCGCGGAGGCGGGCAAGCTCGAAGACGCCTGGTACGTCGAACGCGCGACCTGGGGCACGCAACGCGTCGAGCGGCTGGCCGAGGTGGACCCGGAGTCGGTGCCGTACTTCTCGCTGGCCCTCCTGCCGAGCCCGGCCTACGCCTCGCGGACCCGGGGCGCCCCGGAACCTGTCGCCGAGGCACCGTCCGCGGGTTCCGTGGTCGTGGTAGGTCTCGGTCCCGCCGGTCCGGACTGGCTCACCCCGGAAGCCGCCGCCGCACTGCAGGAGGCGGACCACCTGGTGGGCTACGGCCCGTACCTGGCGCGGGTGCCGCAGCGAGCCGGGCAGCAGCGGCACAGCTCGGGGAACCGGGTGGAGGCCGAGCGGGCGGTGGACGCCTTGGAACTGGCCCTGTCCGGCGCTTCGGTCGCCGTGGTCTCGTCAGGGGATCCGGGTGTCTTCGCGATGGCTTCAGCGGTCCTGGAGCAGGCCGCGGACCCGCGGTTCGCTTCGCTCACCGTGCGGGTGCTGCCGGGGGTGACCGCCGCCCAGGCCGCGGCCGCCCGGGTGGGGGCGCCGCTGGGTCACGACTACTGCGTGCTCTCGCTGTCGGACCGGTTGAAGCCGTGGGACATCATCGAACGACGGCTGGACGCGGTGGGAGCCGCGGACCTCGCGCTGGCGATCTACAACCCGGCTTCGCGGACCCGGACCACACAGCTGGCGGGCGCCGTCTCGATCCTGCTGCGGCATCGGTCGGCGGACACCCCGGTCGTGGTGGCCCGCGACGTCGGCGGCCCGGAGGAATCGGTGCGGGTGGTGACACTGGGCACGCTGGAGCCGTCCGAAGTGGACATGCGCTGCCTGCTCATCGTGGGCTCCTCCCGGACCCGCGCCACCGACGGCACCGTCTGGACCCCGCGCACCTACTGAGCCACCTCCGCGTCGCCGGGACTTGGCGCTGTCACGAATGTGGCTTTGGGGGCGGATTCGGCCCCGAAAGCCACATTCGTGACAGTCAGCGAGTCGGTTGCGTGCCGTCCGGCTGGGACGGGCCCGGGCCCGGTGACCACCAGCCCGAATGGACTTCCTGGCCCCGGATCACCAGCGGCGGGGCGCCGTCGGCGTAGGGCTCCAGCTGCTTCAGCACACCCCACGGGGCACCCGGCTGGCCCATCAGGAAGCTCGGCACCTCCGGCTGCTCGGCGACCTCCTCCAGGAAGCCGTTCGGCCCGCCGGTCTTGCTGCCCGCCCAGTCCGCCTCGAACGCCAGGTCGCCCGCGGTGACGCGGTACGACGGCAGCTCGGCGATCCCGTCCCGCACCTTCATCGGGTTCATGCACGGGTAGACGAACGACGCCGGCCAGTCGAGGTACACCGGGGCGTCCCCGACGCGCTCGGTCAGCGTGGTGAAGGTCGGCACCCGGGGCGCGGTGACCGCAACCCAGCCGTCCTCGGTCAGGTCGTTGTCGGCGGCGACCACGCGGACCGAGGTCACCTCCGGGGGCAGGATGTCCAGCGGGATCCGCACGTCGTTCCACCGGAACGCGCCACCGCCGGGGAAGAGCACCGGCAGGCTGCGCACGGTCTTCATGCCCTCGTCGGTCTCCGCGCCGAACTCCAGATCCACCGTGGTGGCCTTGGTCGGCGGCGAGATCGCCGCGATCACGATCTGCCCGCCCGCCGGGCGCTCGGACAGGTCGTACCAGTCGCTGCGCAGGCGGCCGGTCGGGGTGTCCTTGGTCCGGTAGCTGCTCCACATCGGCACGGTGTCGGTGGCGAACCCGTGCGGTGGCTCGTCCAGCGGGTCGTTCGTGTCGATCGGTTCACGGTGGAAACCGGACTGCACCGGGCCGTTCTCCAACTCGGGCAGCGGGAGCGCGTTCTCGTCGGTCTGCTCGGGCTGTTCGATCGGGGCGGTGGCCTGCTTGTCCGGTGGCAGCGCGGACAGCACGCTGGAGACCGGCTCGCGTTCCACCATCACGTGGTCGGACAGGTTGCAGCTGCGGCCGAAGAGGTGCCCGAAGTTCGCCGCGCCCAGGCTGTAGCTGGAGCGCTGGGTCTGGATGGCCCAGGCCATCGAGGCGAACTCGGCGGTGGCCATCAGGCCGCACACCACCACCAGCGACAGCGAGCCCAGCTTCAGCGCCCGGCCGCTGCGTTCCTTCTGCAACCCGAAAATCCGGTCCGGTCGCTGGGCACGCACGTTCTCGATGAACGCCACCACCGCCGCGATCGCCGCGGCGATGAGCAGGATGGTGGACAGGCTCACGCCCTGGATGGTGGGGGCCTCCGCGGCCCACGGCACACCCATGTTCGAGACGAACCAGTACGCGTTGGGCCCGGTCATCGCCAGCGCCGCGACCACCAGCAACCCGGCCAGGAACCCGGCCCGGTTGCGTTTCGAGCGCAGCACGGTGGAACTGCTGGCCAGCGCGGTCAGCGCCGCCATCGCCGCGCCCACCGCGGCGAACGCGCCGAAGTGGTGCGTCCACTTCGTCGGCGTCAGCGCCAGCAGCAGGAAGAACAGTGCGACGGTGCCGATCAGCCGCCGTGACGGGCCGAGCGCGGCACCCGGGATGCGCCCGCGCCGCAGCAGCACCACCAGGCAGGCGCCGGTGCACAGCAACAGCAGCAGCACCGGGAACCGGCGGGCCGCCGAGCCGTCCGCGGTGGGCGCGAACAGCAGTTCGTAGCGGGACAGTTCCTCGAACCACGACAGGTTGGGGCCGACCTTGCTGCGGATGCGGGTGGCCTCCTGCACGGTGGCGAAGGTCTGGTCGGCGAAGACCACCACCAGCACCATCAGCCCGGCGGCGGAGATCGGCGCGAGCACCGCGGACCAGCTGCCGCGCGCCCGCTGCTTGAGCAGGTGGAACAGCGGACGGCCGGCCACCAGGTACGGGGCCACCGCGATCAGGCCGGTGGGGGTGGCCGCCAGGGTCAGCGCGGCGGCGATCAGGCCGAGGCACAGCGGCAGCAGCCGCCGGGTGACCAGCGCGCGTTCCACCGCGCAGATCGCCAGCAGCGAACCGACCGCGGCCACCGGCTCCGGCCGGACCCCGTTGTTGAACGGCATCCACCAGACCAGGAACACCGCGGCGGCGGCCCAGCCGGCCGCGCGGCTGGTGCGCACCTGGGTGCCCAGCCGAGGCATCACCTCACGGCTGATCAGCAGCCAGCTGATCACGCCGAGCAGGAAGGAGGGCAGCCGGATCCACGGCGGCACCGTGCTGACGTGCGACATCAGCTCGTAGACGTGGTAGGACCAGCCGAACGGCGCCTCCGCCACGCCGAACCACCGGTGGTAGTTCGCCAGGAACCCGGCGTCCTCGGTGACCCTCGACATGGTCAGGATGTAGCCGTCGTCCGAGGTCACCGGGCCGATGAAGACCCACACCCCGAGCGCGACGATCACCGTGGCGTCGCGGCCGGTCAGCCGCCACCAGCCCACCGGCGCCCACTTCGGCGCGCGCCGCGCGACCCGCGAGTCCAGCCGGTTCACCGCGATCAGGCTGCCGATCAGGGTGAGCACGCAGAGCACGCTGACCGCGGTCTTCCAGCCGGTCGGCGAGGACTGGTAGCGGGTGTCCGGGGTGACCGAGACGTCCAGGCCGGTGATCGGGTCCTGCTCGGCGGTGATGTCGGTGTAGATGCCGACCAGGCGCGGGCGCACGTCGTTGGAGTTGGCGAACAGCACCTGCCCGGCCACCGTGATGGTGGTGGCGTGCACGGTCGAGGAGACGCCGATGTCGCAGTTCTGCGGCGGCAGCGGCTGGCGGGCCAGCTGCTGCGCCCGGTTCGACACGATGAGCAGCCCGTTGTCCACCTGCAGCTGCATGCCGGTGCCCTCGGCGACCCTGGCTTCGGGCACGGTCGAGAACACCATCGCCGGCCCGTCGGTGCGGGCGTCGAGCGAGCGCACGGTGTCGCACGGGAAGTTCGCGCTGAGGTCCTGGGCCCAGTACCCGGTCAGCGGCGCGTTCACCTGGCTGGTGTCGCCGTTGGCGGGCCAGGCGATGCGCGCGGTGTCCTGCACCACGGGCATGAAGGGGACCGCCAGCGCACAGGCGGCGGACAAGAGGCCGAGGGTGATGGCGAGCAGGCGCCACACTCGAATGCGGCTGCTTTCCGGAGTGCGTTCCGGGTCTGTCGCCTGGTCAGGCTCGGCCGAACGGCTACGGGTCGCGATCGGCATCGCGTCAACGCTAGCGCCCGCCCGGATGGGCCTTGCGCGGGGATACCGGAATCCCCTAGGCCGCGCGCGGTAACCAGGCCAGCACGGCGGGCACGGTGGTGACCGTGCGTGGTGCCCCGGCGGGTGCCGGACGCCGGACGAGCACCACCGGCAGGCCCAGCCGCCGGGCCGCGACGAGTTTCGCGGCGGTCATCGAGCCGCCGCTGTCCTTGGTGACGAGCACCTCGATCCGGCGGGTGCGCAGCAGCCCGGCTTCGCCGTCGACCTCGTAGGGACCGCGGTTGAGCAGCAGTTCGTGGTGCTTCGGCAGCGGGGGTTCGGGTGGGTCGACGCAGCGGATGAGGAACCAGAGGTCGTCGAGGTGGGCGAAGGTGGGCAGCCCCTGCCTGCCGGTGGTGAGGAACACGCGACCGCCCAGCTCAGGCAGCAGTTCGGCGGCTTCGGTCAGTGACGAGGTCCAGTGCCAGTCGTCGCCCGGCGACGCCTCCCAGCCGGGCCGTTCGAGGCGCAGCAGCGGCACGCCCGCGCTGCGGGTGGCGGCGACGGCCGAGGCGGAAATGCGCTCCGCGAACGGGTGGGTGGCGTCGACCACGGCACGGATCCGGTGCTCGGCCAGCCAGGCCGCGAGCCCCTCCGGGCCGCCGAAACCACCCACGCGGACTTCGCCGACGGGCAGGCGCGGCCGGGCGACCCGGCCGGCCAGCGAGGACACCACGGGAATGTCGCGCTCGGTGAGCGCGGCGGCCAGCGCACGGGCCTCCGCCGTCCCGCCGAGGATGAGGACGCGGATCTCCACCTCGATCTCCTTCCTTCGACCCACGACACCACCCGCCGGGGTTCCTAGCGTCGGTGGCAGCCGACGAAGGGAAGTGACCAGTGGGGATCCGGGGGCTCGTGCTCACCATGCTCGTGGTGGGTGCGTCCGTGGCCGCGCCGGGGGTGGCGGCCGCCGTGCCGCGCCTCAGCGGCGAGGGCGTCTTCCTGCCCAATCTCGACGACGACACCCGCCGCTGCATGCTCGAACCAGGGGACCTGGACCGTCCGGGTCTCGAGGTCGACCGGCGGCTGGCGAGCTGCCACGACGCCGCCGACGAGGTGGTCAACGGCAGCCGGGACGAGGACGACCTGACCAAGCTGCGGTTGCGGGGGAGCGAAGCCGCGCGGGTCGAGGTCGACGGGGGTGACCACGTCCGGGTGTTCGTCCGGCGGGACGGGTGGTACCGGCCGCTGACACCCGGCGAGACCTTCCCCGCGCGCGAGATGCGGCGGGGCGTCGACCTGGCGGTCGAGGGGCGCGACATCGTCCGCGATCCGGCGAAGTGGGACGGACGGGTGCGGCTGACCGCGCGCTCGGCGGGCCGGGCGGTGGTCAAGGAGCTGCGGGTGGCGCCGCTGTTGTTCCAACACGACCTGATGCCCGCGACCACGGTGTTCGCGGGCAAACCGGGCGAGGGACCCGGCTGGCCGGGGGAGGGTCTGCCGCCCGGTCACCCCGGTGAGTGGGACCGGTTCAGCGAGACGCTCACCCGGGCCACCGCCGGGGTCGAGACGCGGTTCCTCGCGGGCAGCGAGCTGTGGTGGAAGGACGTCTGGCTGCAGGACCTGTTCGAACCGGCGGTGGCGAGCATGCCCACCGCGCACGGGGTCCAGACGATGCGGGTGGCGATCCGCTCGGCGAACCAGTGGGACGCCGGGGTACCCACCCTGCGCCCGGCCGGGCGGCTGCTCTTCCGTGACCTGCGTGGCCCGGACGTGGGCGTGGTGCAGGAGTTCACCGAGGGCCCGGTCGTCGACAGCTGGGCCGACCAGCGCAACGCGACCGGCAACTTCGAGGCGCTGCCGCCCTACCGCGGTTATCCGAAGGGCCGGATCTACTACGGCTCAGCCGCCTCGGGGGACCGGAAGCCGGATCCGGCGTTCCTGCGCATGCTCGACGCACAGGGGCAGCAGCCGCCGGTGGTGCTCGACACGTCGTGGCTGATGGTCGGGCACGTCGACGAGACGCTGCACGTGGTGCGATCGGACAACGCCCGCGGCTGGACGCTGATGGTGGCCGACCCGCGGCTCGCGGAGAACCTGCTGCATCAGGCGAACGGCACGGGCGCGCGGTTGTTCGCAGGGACGAACCACGAGTACCAGCCGACCGTGGAGGAACTTCTTGGGGACGCGGATTTCCGGCGGCGGAACGAAGCCGCGGCCCGCCACATCGACGATCAGATCGCGGTCATGCTCCGGGAAACCGGATTGCGGGCGGAGGAACTGGTCCGCGTGCCGGTGCTCTTCACCGAGTCCGACCGGGCGCCGGGCCTGGTGGCGCTGGCTCCCGCGGTGACCAACGGCCTGTCGGTGACCCCGGGCCGGTACGCCGCGCCGGACCCGCACGGCCCGGTCGTCCACGGCCGTGACCTGTTCAAGGAGGCGACCGAACGTGCCCTTCGTGGCATCCGGGTCGCCTGGGTGGAGGACGTGTTCTGGGCGCACGTCGGCGGCGGGGAGGTGCACTGCACCACCAACGCCTGGCGGGACACCCGGTCCCTGACCGGCTAGAGGGAGTCCGGCTGGCGGCTGCGGTCCCGGGCGGCGGAGTAGAGGAAGCTGTCCGGAAACTTTTCCGCCGCCAGTGTCCGGCCGACGAAGATGACCGCGGCCCGGCCGATGCCCGCTTCGTGCACCTGCGCGGGCAGTGAGGCGAGCGTGCCGCGCAAGACGCGTTCGCCGGGCTGCGAGGCCTGCGCGACCACGGCCGCCGGGCAGTCCTCGCCGTAGTGCGGGATGAGCTCGGCGGCCACCCGGTCGATCTTGGTGATGGCCAGGTGCACCGCGAGGGTGGTGCCGCTGGCGGCGAAGGTGGCCAGGTCCTCACCCGGCGGCATCGAGGTGGACCGGGCCTGCACGCGGGTGATCACCAGGCTCTGGCCGACCTCCGGCACGGTCAGCTCGCGGTTCAGCACGGCCGCCGCGGCGGCGAACGCGGGCACGCCGGGCACCACGTCGTATGGCACGCCCGCCGCGTCGAGGCGGCGCATCTGCTCGGCGACCGTGCTGTACAGCGAAGGATCACCGGAGGTCAGGCGTGCGACGTCGTGTCCGGCGGCATGCGCGGCGGTCAGTTCGCCGATGATCTCGTCGAGGCTCAGGTTCGCCGTGTCGACCACCCGCGCGCCCGGCGGGCAGTGCGCGAGCAGGTCGGGCGGGGTCAGGCTGCCGGGGTAGAGGCACACCGCGCAGGCGGCGAGCAGGTCGCGCCCGCGCACGGTGATCAGGTCGGCGGCACCCGGTCCGGCGCCGATGAAGTGCACGGTCATCGGGAGAAGCTCCATTGGGTCACGGTGCGGGCGGGGGTCCAGCCGGTGAAGCCGCCGAGGGGCGCGGCCTGTTCGACGGCCAGCCGGATCAGGTCTCCTCCGTGCCGGGCGTAGGCCCCGGCCAGCACGGTCTCGGTTTCCAGGGTGACGCCGTTGGCCACCACCTTCGGCGCGCTCAGGCACGCGTCCAATACCTCGGCGGTGACGCCGCCGCCGACGAAGACCGCGTCGGGCGCCGGAAGCCCGTCGAGCGCGTCCGGCGCGGAGCCGACCACCACGCGCACTTCCGGCACGCCGAGGCGTTGCGCGTTGCGGGTGATGCGGGCGGCCCGCTCGGGGTCGCGTTCGATCGCGATGGCGCGGTTGTCCGGGTGCGCGCGCGACCACTCGATCGCGATGCTGCCCGAACCGGCGCCGACGTCCCACAACAGCTCGCCGGGCAGCGGCGCGAGCCGGGCAAGGGTGACCGCGCGGATGTCGCGCTTGGTCAGCTGGCCGTCGTGCTCGAAGGCGTTGTCGGGCAGACCGGTGCGCGGCAGCGGTTCGCCCCTGGTCTCGCACTCGATCGCGACCAGGTTCAACGCCGCTCCGGCCGGCTCGGTCCAGTTCTCGGCGATGCCGCTGACCTGACGTTCCGCCGGTCCACCGAGTTCTTCCAGCACGGTCAGCCTGCTCGGCCCGTAACCGGCTTCGGTGAGCTGGGCCGCGAGCACGGCAGGCGTGGTGGCGTCCTCGCTCAGCACGAGCAGCCGAGCTCCCGGCGCGAGCGCGCGGTTCACCCGGTAGGGCGACCGGCCGACCACGCTGATCACCTCGGTGCTCTCCGCGGACCACTTCAGCCGCGCTCGGGCCAGTACGGGTGAGGACAACGACGGCAGGATCTCCACGTCCTCGAACCTGCGCGCGAGCGTGGTGCCGATTCCCGACAACATCGGGTCACCGCTGGCCAGCACGCAGATCCGGCGGCCGTCGTATTCGGCGAACAGGCGGTCCAGGCCGGGCAGCAGCGGACTCGGCCACGGCACGCGCGCCGATCGGCTGCCCGGCACCAGTTCCAGGTGCCGCGCACCGCCGATGAGCACCTCGGCGGCTTCCACGGCCGCACGCGCCCGGCCGGACAGCCCCGCCCAGCCGTCGGCTCCCATTCCCACCACGGTGATCCGCACCGCCTGACGGTAAACGCTGCCGACGAACGCGGCGCGAGGCGGGCGCGGGGGTCAGACTTCTCACGTCTTCGGCGCGGTTTCGCTGTGCGATGATCGGCGACGGCTGTTTCCTCGGCAGGCGTTGGGAGTTGTGCATGCGGGCGTTCCCGTTCACCGCGGTGGTCGGCCTGGCCGACCTGCGACTGGCGCTGGTGCTTTCGGCGGTGTCCCCGGCCATCGGCGGGGTGCTGGTCCGGGGCGAGAAGGGCACCGCGAAGTCGACCATGGTGCGGGCGCTGGCCGGGTTGCTGCCGCCGGTGGACGTGGTGACCGGCTGCCGGTTCTCCTGCGATCCCGCCGCACCCGACCCCGCCTGCCCGGACGGCCCGCACGAAGCGGGCGCGCCCGCCGGACGCCGCCCGGCGCGGCTGGTGGAACTGCCCGTCGGCGCCGCCGAGGACCGGGTGATCGGCTCGCTCGACTTGGAACGCGCGCTCGGCGAAGGCGTCACCGGCTACCAGCCCGGCCTGCTCGCCGCCGCGCATCGCGGCCTGCTCTACGTGGACGAGGTCAACCTGCTCCACGACCACCTGGTCGACGCGCTGCTGGACGCGGCCGCCATGGGCCGCGCGACTGTCGAGCGCGAGGGCGTCTCGGTCTCGCACGCCTCGCGCTTCGTGTTGATCGGCACGATGAACCCGGAGGAGGGCGAACTCCGGCCGCAGCTGCTCGACCGGTTCGGGTTGACCGTGGAAGTGCGCACCAGCCGTGAGCCGTCCGAGCGCGTCGAGGTGGTGCGCCGGCGCCTCGCCTACGAAGCCGATCCGGACGGTTTCGCCGCCCGGTACGACGAAGCCGAGGCCGCGCTGGCCGTGCGCATCGCCGACGCCCGCCGCGGCCTGCCCGCGGTCACCCTCGACGACGCCGCGTTGCTGCAGATCGCCGAGGTCTGCGCCTCCTTCGACGTCGACGGCATGCGCGCGGACATCGTCACCGCGCGGACCGCCGCCGCGCACGCCGCCTGGTCCGGCCGCACCGAAGTGACCACAGAGGACATTCGCGTGGCGGCTCGCCTCGCGCTGCCGCACCGGCGCCGCCGCAACCCGTTCGACGCGCCCGGCATCGACGAGGAGCAGTTGGAACAGGCGCTGCGCGACGCCGAACCACCGGAACAGGGGCCGCCGGACGACGACGGCCCGGGCAGTGGAGCCCCGCCGGAGCCCTCCGGTGAAGCTCCGCCGCAGCAACAGGAATCCGAGCAGCAGCAGGCACCGCAGGGTCCACAGCAGACGGTCGGGTCCGGGCAGCCGTTCCGCGCCCGCCTGTTCACCGTGGACGGCACCGGCGCCGGTGCGCACGGCCGCCGGTCGCGGTCGATCACCGACAGCGGGCGCACCATCGGCGTCAAACCGCCCAGCGTGCGCGAAGGCCGTCCGCACCTCACGGCGACCGTGCTGGCCGCGGCACCGCACCAGCGGGCTCGTGGGCGCTCCGGTCCCGGCCTGGAACTGCGCACGCGTGACCTGCGGTACGCCCTGCGGGAGGGGCGCGAGGGCAACCTCGTGCTGTTCTGCGTGGACGCCTCGGGCTCGATGGGCGCGCGGGCGCGGATGGGCGAGGTCAAGTCCGCGGTGCTGTCCCTGCTGCTGGACGCCTACCAGCGACGGGACAAGGTCGGCCTGGTCACCTTCCGCGCGTCGGCCGCCGAGCTGGCGCTGCCGCCGACGATCAGCGTGGACGCCGCGGCCGCCCGGCTCGAAGCGCTGCCCACCGGCGGGCGTACCCCGCTCGCCGAAGGACTGCTGCGGGCGGCCGAAGCGCTGCGCGTGGAGTCCATTCGAGACCCCCGGCGCCGCCCGTTGCTGGTCGTGGTCACCGATGGCCGCGCGACCAGCGGCTCGAACGCCGTCGCCCGCTCGCACGCCGCGGCGGACCTGATCGCACGCCAGGGCATCGCGTCGGTGGTGATGGACTGCGAGAGCGGGCGCATGCGGCTCGGGCTCGCGGCGGAACTGGCCACGCGACTGGGCGGCGAGCACGTGCCGCTCGGTGAGGTCGCCGCGGATTCGCTCGCCGGTGCCGTCCGCGCTCGGACGGGCAGGGCCGCCTGATGCCCCAGGGGAAACCGGAGTTCGTGCCCGACGACGGGCTGACCACGCGGCAGCGGCGCAACCGGCCGCTGCTGATCGTGCACACCGGCGCGATGAAGGGGAAGTCCACCGCGGCCTTCGGCATGGCGCTGCGGGCGTGGAACCAGGGCTGGTCGATCGGGGTGTTCCAGTTCGTCAAGTCGGCGAAGTGGAAGGTCGGTGAGGAAGCCGCGCTCCGCGCGCTCGGTGAGGTGCACGCGAACACCGGCCAGGGCGGGCCGGTCGAGTGGCACAAGATGGGCGAGGGCTGGAGCTGGGCGCGCAAGGCGGGCACCGAGGAGGACCACGCCGAGAACGCGCGCGAGGGCTGGGCCGAGATCGCCCGCCGGATCGCCGCCGCCCAGCACGACTTCTACGTCCTCGACGAGTTCAACTACCCGCTGCACTGGGGCTGGATCGACGTCGCCGAGGTGGTCGGCGTGCTGCGGGACCGGCCCGGCCGCCAGCACGTGGTGATCACCGGGCGCAACGCGCCGCCCGAGCTGATCGAGGCCGCGGACCTGGTGGTGGAGATGACCAAGGTGAAGCACCCGATGGACGCCGGGCAGAAGGGCCAGCGAGGCATTGAGTGGTAGTGGCATGGGTGACTTCGTGAGGGCTTCGTGAGGGCACTGCCGCGGGTCGTCATCGCGGCACCCGCGTCCGGACATGGCAAGACGACCGTCGCATCCGGGCTGATGGCGGCGTTGCGGAAGCGCGGGTTCGCGGTGTCCGGGCACAAGGTCGGCCCCGACTACATCGACCCGAGCTACCACGCGCTCGCCACCGGGCGGCCCGGCCGCAACCTCGATCCGTACCTGCAGAGCGAAGACCTGGTCGCGCCGCTGCTGCTGCACGGCGCGTCCGGCGCCGAGATCGCGGTGATCGAGGGCGTCATGGGGTTGTTCGACGGCGCGTTGGGCACCGAGGGCTACGCGTCGACGGCGCACGTCGCCCGGCTGGTCGACGCTCCCGTGGTGCTGGTGGTCGACGCGAGCGCGGCGAGCCGCAGCGTGGCCGCGACCGTCTACGGCTTCGCACACTTCGACCCGCGGGTGCGGCTGGCCGGGGTCATCCTGAACAAGCTGGGGTCCGAGCGGCACGAACGCGAGATCCGTGAAGCGATCGGGAAAACCGGGATCCCGGTGCTCGGGGCGTTGCGCCGCTCCGACGACGTGCATTCGCCGAGCCGCCACCTCGGGCTGGTCCCGATGGCCGAGCGCGCCCGCGAAGGCGCGGTGATGGTGGACCGGCTCGCGGCGTGGGTCGAGTCCGGAGTGGACTTGGAGGCCGTGGTCCGCGCGGCCAGGGAAGCTCCTGACGTGGCGGCGTCGCCGTGGTCGCTGCCGGAGCCGCCGCCGGGTCCGCGCGCGGTGGTGGCGGCTGCCGGGGGCGCGGCATTCTCCTTCCGGTACACCGAAACCGGCGAGCTGCTGGCCGCACTCGGGGTGGACCTGGTCGACCTCGACCCGATCAACGACGAACGCCTGCCCGAGGGGTGCGCCGGGCTTTACTTCGGCGGCGGTTTCCCGGAAGTGCACGCCGAAGCCCTGTCCGCCAACGCTTCCCTGCGCGCTGAGGTGGCCGAGGCGGTCTCCGGCGGACTGCCCGTGGTCGCCGAATGCGCCGGGTTGCTCTACCTGTGCCGCGAACTGGACGGCCTGCCGATGACCGGCGTGCTCCCGGCGACCGCCAGGATGACCGCCCGCGGTGCACTCGGCTACCGCACCGCGACGGCGGTCGAGGACAACCTGCTCGCCGCACGCGGGGAGCAGGTGACGGGGCACGAGTTCCACCGGACCGAGGTGATCCCCGACGGGCCGTTCGCCGCCGCGTGGCACTGGAACGACGCCGACCACGGCTGCGCCTCGCCCACGCTCAACGCCTCCTACCTGCACGTGCACTGGGCCGGGCACCCGGCCAGGGCCGCGGCCTTCGCCCGCGCGGTGCGCCGTGGTTGACCTGTGGCACCACGGTGATCGCGAGGTCGGGCCGGGACTGGTGGACCTCGCGGTCAACGTCCGGCTCGCCGAACCACCCGACTGGCTGATCACCGAACTGACCGCCGCGCTGCCGCGGCTGGCCGCCTACCCCGATTCGACCGAGGCGACCGAAGCCGTCGCCGCCCGGCACGGCCGGTCCGCCGGCGACGTGCTGGTGACCTCCGGTGCCGCCGAGGCGTTCACGCTGATCGCACGCGGTTTGGGCGCGCGGCGGGCGTGCGTGGTGCATCCGCAGTTCACCGAGCCCGAAGCCGCGTTGCTGGCCGCCGAGGTGCCCGTCTCGCGGGTCCTGCTCCGCCCGGAGGACGGCTTCACGCTCGGTCCGGTGCCGGAGGACGCGGATCTGGTGGTGGTCGGCAATCCGACCAACCCCACGTCGGTGCTGCACCCGGCTTCCTCCCTGCGGGCGCTGTGCCGTCCCGGACGCGTGGTCGTGGTCGACGAGGCGTTCCTCGATTCGGTGCCCGGCGAGCCGGAAACCCTGGCGGGCGAAGCGATCCCGGGTCTGCTGGTGATCCGCAGCCTGACCAAGACCTGGGGCATCGCGGGCCTGCGGGCCGGGTACGTGCTCGGGCCTGCGGAACTGATCGACCGGTTGCGCGCGGTGCAGCCGCCGTGGTCGGTCTCGGCGCTGGCGGCGGTCGCCGTGGTCGCGTGCTGCCGTCCCGAGGCGTTGAAGCAGGCCGACGAACTGGCGGTCGCCGCCGAAGCCGACCGGGAATTCCTGCTCACCGGCCTGCGTGAGCTGGGCGTCGCCGTGCACGGGGTGCCGCGGGCGCCGTTCGTGCTCGGTGAGTTCCGTGATGGCGCCCAGGTACGGGAAACCCTGCGCGATCGGGGTTATGCCGTGCGCCGGGGCGACACGTTCCCCGGCCTGGGCCCGGACTGGTTGCGCATCGCCGTGCGTTCCCGGCCGATCATGTCGGGGTTCCTGACTACGCTGCGAGACACAACAACGCAGCGGTGACACCGGTCTCCACGCACGCGCCCAGCACGTCCCCCGTGATGCCGCCCAGCCGCCGGACGCAGCGCCACAACAGCAGACCACCCGCGCACACCGCCGCGAAGACCGCGAGAAGTCCCTGCCACCACGGCAAACCGGCGAAGGTGCCACCCCAAGCGGCCAGCGCCGAGCCCAAAACGACCGACACGGCCGCGCCGAGTACCGGCACCGAACCCGCGACGGTCGCTCCCAGACCCTCCGGCCGGGCGGACGGCACCCCGCGCGCACAGCCGATCGCCAGCAGCACCCGGCCCGCCAGCACCGCCACCACCACCGCGAAGATCCCGTGACCCGCGCTGATCGCGCCCGCCAGCGCTCCACATTGGACCAGCAGCACGATGACCAGCGTGGCCACCCCGCTCGGCCCCGAATCGCCCTTGCGCATGATGCTCAGCGCGCGTTCGCGGTCATAGGACGCGGAGAGCCCGTCAGCGGTATCGGACAAACCGTCCAGGTGCAAGCCCCGGCTGCCCAGCGCGACGACGCCCAGCGCTAGCGCGGCGGCCGGCAGCGCGGGCAACGGCAGCAACGTGACCAGCGCCCCGGCCGCGGCGAGCGGCACCACGGCCAGCGGCGCCAGCAGCATCGCGCCACGGGCCACGCGCGCGTCGATGACCCGGGGCGCGGGCACCGGAACGACCGTCAGCGTGCCGACGGCCATGCGGATCGCGTCCTGGATGAGCACCCCTCGCATCAGGACAGGTCGGCCAGCGAGCTCATCTCGGCGAGGATCGCGCGAGCCGCCCGCAGCACCGGCACCGCCTGCACGGCTCCGCTGCCCTCACCCAGGCGCAGCCCGAGGTCGAGGATCGGTTCCAGCCCGAGCGCCTTGAGCGCGTGTGCCTGCGACGGTTCGGTGGAGCGGTGCCCGGCGAGCCACCAGTCCACCGCACCCGGCGCGATGTCCTGCGCGACCAGCGCCGCCGCACCCGAGAACACCCCGTCGAGCAGCACCGGCACACCACGAACAGCGCCTTGGACCAGGAAACCCGCCGTCGCGGCGGCGCAGGCGCTGCCGAGCGCGGTGAGCCGGTCGAACGGGTCCTCGGCGCGGTCACCCGTGCGCGTGAGCGCTGCCGTGACGGCGGCGACCTTGCGGGCATGTCCTTCCTCGTCGACGCCCGTGCCGGTGCCGACGACCTCCTCGGCAGGCAGGCCCAGCCGGGCCGCCACCAGCGCGGCGGCCACCGTGGTGTTCCCGATCCCCATGTCGCCGGGGATCAGCAGGTCGGCGCCGTCGTCGATCTCGGCGTCGGCGATCCGGCGGCCCGCGTCGAAGGCCCGGTTCGCCTCACCCGGCGCCAGCGCGTCTTCGCGATCGATCGAGCCGGAGCCGCGGCGGATCTTGTACGCGGTCACCTCGTCCGGCAGTCCGTCGGCGTCGACCGCCAGATCGAACACCTTCACCCGGGCCCCGACCTGCCGCGCGAGCACGGTCACCCCGCTCGTCCCGGCCAGGAAGACCTGCACCATCGCCGCGGTGATCTCACGCGGGTACGCGGACACGGCCGAGGCGGTGATGCCGTGGTCCCCGGCGAACACCGCGACCCGCACGTCGGCGAGTTCCCGCGGCGGGACGGCGTCGTGGGCCGCGCTCAGCCAGGCCGCCAGTTCTTCGAGGCGCCCCAGCGAACCCAGCGGTTTCACCAGGCCGTCGAGCCGGGCCAGCGCGTCCTCGCGGGCCGCCGCCGAGGGTGGCGTGATCTTCATCGGCCGTCCTTCCCGGAGAGTTCGAGCACCCGGCCGGCCACCACCAGCAGCACCTTGTCCGAATGCGCGGCCACCTCGCTGTTCAGTGCGCCCAGCACATCACGGAACACGCGCCCGGAGAACGTGCCGGGCACCACACCGCTGCCGACCTCGTTGCTCACCGCCACCACCGGCACCCTGGCCGTCCGCCAGGCGTCGATGAAGTCGAGCAGGTAGTCGTCGAGGCGCTGCTGCCAGCCGTCGGTCTGGTCCCAGGCACCCACGTCCCCCAGCACCCGCGACAGCCAGGTGCCGAAGCAGTCGATCAGCACCGGTGCCGACGCGCTGCGCAGCGCACCGGGCAGGTCGGCCGTCTCGACCGTGCGCCAGCCCGCCGGTCTGCGCGCGCGGTGCGCGGCCACCCTCGCCGCCCATTCGGGATCGCCTTCGCTCGCCGGCAGTCCGGTGGCGAGGTAGATCACGTGCGGGTGCCGGGCCATCAGCCGCTCGGCGTGCCGCGACTTGCCGGACCGGACACCGCCGAGCACCAGTACCTTCTCGTCCCGGGTGCCGCGGGCGTACCGGCGCAGGACCTTGGCGCCGGTGTCCAGGCTGGTGGCCGCGAGCCGGGCCGCGCGCCGCAGGTGCGTACTCATGTCCGGCATTCTGGCCCACCGGTTAGGGTCGCACAGTGGTGCATCCGGTGGATCATGTCTTCTTTCGGCCACGTGACCAGGTCCGGGCCGCCGGTCTGCTCGCCGGGTACGCCGCCGACCGCCTCTTCGGCGACCCGCGCCGGGCCCACCCGGTGGCCTGGTTCGGCAACCTGGCCTCGGCGGTGGAACGGCGGATCTGGGCGGACTCGCGACCGCGCGGCGTGGTTCACCTGCTCATCTGTACCGCAACGGCGACCGGCTTGGGCGTAGCCGCCGAGCGTGTCCCGCCGCCGCTGCGCTTCCTCGCCACCGCGACCGCCACCTGGATCGTGCTCGGCGGCCGCGGCCTGGCCTCGGAGGGGATCGCGATGGCGGACCTGATCGAGGCCGAGGACCTGGCGGGAGCCCGTGCCCGGCTGTCCCACCTCTGCGGTCGTGACGCCGCCGCGCTCGACCTCGCCGACCTGACCCGGGCCGCGACCGAGTCGATCGCCGAGAACACCTCCGACGCCGTGGTCGCGCCGTTGTTCTGGGGTGCCGTCGCCGGAGTCCCCGGCCTGCTCGCCTACCGCGCGCTGAACACGCTGGACGCGATGGTCGGCCACCGCTCACCGCGGTACGAGCGCTTCGGCTGGGCGTCCGCCCGCGCCGACGACGTGGCGAACCTGGTCCCGTCGCGCTTGGCGGCCCTGTTCACCGCGGCCTGCGCGGGCCGCGACGCCCGGCGCGTGCTGAAGGTGTGGCGACGCGACGCGAACGTCCACCCGAGCCCGAACGCGGGCCAGGTGGAAGCGGCCTTCGCCGGCGCGCTCGGCGTCCGGCTGGGTGGCGTGAACAGCTACGGCGGCGAGGTGTCCGAACGCGGCCGCCTCGGCGACGGCGACCCACCGCGACCGGCCGATCTGCGCCGAGCCGTGCGGTTGTCGCTCGCCGTCGGCGCGCTGGCGGCGGTGGCTGCGGCGGTGGTGAGCCGATGAGCGGGCTGCTGGTTGCCGGAACCACTTCGGACGCGGGCAAGAGCCTGGTCGCCGCCGCGCTCGGGCGCTGGCTCGCGCGCCGGGGCGTGCGGGTGGCGCCGTTCAAGGCGCAGAACATGTCGAACAACTCGATGGTCTGCGCCGATGGTGCCGAGATCGGTCGCGCGCAGTGGTTGCAGGCGCAGGCGTGCCGCGTCGAACCGGAAGCCGCGATGAACCCGGTGCTGCTCAAACCGGGCAGCGACCGGCGCAGCCACGTGATCGCGATGGGCAAGCCGTTCGGCACGCTGGAGGCGGGGGAGTTCGCCACTGGCCGGGCGGGCCTCGCGCAGATTGCCTTCGGGGCCCTGCGCGAACTGCGAACACGGTTCGACGTGGTCATCTGTGAGGGCGCGGGCAGTCCGGCGGAGATCAACCTGCGGGCGGGCGACTACGTCAACATGGGGTTGGCGCGCGAAGCGCGGCTGCCGGTGCTGGTCGTCGGCGACATCGACCGCGGCGGGGTGTTCGCCGCCATGTACGGCACCCTGGCGCTGCTCGAACCCGAGGACCAGGAGTTGATCGCGGGCTGGGTGGTCAACAAGTTCCGCGGTGACCCCTCCCTGCTCAAGCCCGGCCTTGACGCGCTGGAGGAACGGACCGGCCGTCCGTTCTACGGCGTGCTGCCGTGGCTGGACGGCGTATGGATCGATTCCGAGGACGCACTGGCCGTCGCGGGCTGGCGCCGGGATCGCCTGCGCGTCTCCGGGGGCCGTCCGTTGCGGGTCGCGGTGGTCCGCTTTCCCCGTGCCTCCAACGCGACCGATGTGGACGCACTCGCCGCAGAACCGGGCGTGGAGGTGTCGGTGACCGCCGATCCGGACGTGGTCGCGGGCGCGGACGTCGTAGTACTCCCGGGCAGCCGGGCCACCGTGGACGACCTGCGGTGGCTGACCGACCGCGGCCTCGCCGACGTGGTCCGGGCCAGGGCCGGCGACGGGCGCCCGGTGCTCGGCATCTGCGGTGGCCACCAGATGCTGGCGCGTCGCATCACCGACGACGTGGAATCCGGCGCCGGTGCGGTCGACGGCCTCGGCCTGCTGCCGACCTCAGTGACCTTCGAAACGGAGAAGGTGCTCGGACGCCCGCGCGGCGAATGGCGGGGACACGCCGTGGACGCCTACGAAATCCACCACGGCAAGGTCGTACTGGAAGGACACGCCGAACCCTTCCTCGACGGCTGGCGCCACGGCTCGGTCTGGGGCACCACCTGGCACGGCGCCTTCGACAACGACGACTTCCGCCGTGCGTGGCTCACGGCCGCCGCCGAGCAGGCGGGCACCACCTGGGCACCCGCCGCCGGCGCGAAAAGCTTCCCGTTGCTGCGAGAAGAAATGCTCGACCGCTTGGCCGACGCGGTCGAGGAACACCTCGACACGCGCCGACTGCTCGAACTCATCGAACGAGCTGCGCCTGTCGGGTGAGCACGCGTTCCGCCAGTGCGCCGAAGATCAACCCGAGCGCCACCCACAGCACGAGTTGCGTGCCGAGCGAAGCGATCCGGAAGGTCCACAGCGTGGAACCGGGGAAGCCGTCGGGCACCTCGTCGATCGACGGCAGCAACGTGGCCGCCACCGAAACCAGCACCACGTAGGCGCCCGCCCCGGCCAGCCCGCCGTTCCAGCCGCCGACCTTCCGCCCGAGCACCGCCGCGCCGACCGCGAAAACCAGGGACAGCGCGACGAAACCGAAGTACAGCGCGGTCCGGTCGCCGATGGTCTCGCCCTGTCCGACCGCGGGCGGGTTCGCCGGGTACTTCAGGAACGGCACCGCGACCACCACGATGAAAGTCGCCACCGCGAGCAACGCGGACAACACCCGTGGCCGCAGGGAACCCAGGCGGCCGTAGGAAAAAGCGAAGGCGAGCGAGAAGAGCCCACCACCGGCGACGGCGTACGCGCCGACGCCGACCAGCAACCCGAGCGTGCTCTGCACATCCCGGCTGACCAGTTCGGCCTCTTCCTCGCCATGCGAATGTCCGCCGGGTTCGACGTGCGAATGCGCGGCCGTGCCCGCTTCCTCGATGCCGATGGCCGCGTCGACCGGCGGTTCCCCGGCGAAGAAGGCGAAAACGGCCGCGAGCACGCCGGCGGCCAGGCCTGCGAGCAACCCGCGGACCAGTAAGGTCCTCATCATGACGCCGCGCTCAGTGGCAGGGGAACGCGAGCAGGTGACGGCCGTCGTGCACGAACTCGTGCACGTAACCGTTGGAGAACAGGGCGAGCGCGCCCTGCTCGGTGCTGACGAAGTACAGCACCACGAGCGCGAGCACGCCGATGAACACGGCCCACGGCAGAATCTCGCGGATCGGGATGCGGAGTTCGGGTGTCGCGGGAAGGGGAACCGCTGCTTGGGTCACGGGGAACCTCCTTGGGCTTTCGCGGCCCGGTCGGTGTGCGCGACGGCGGCGGGTCTGACTCCCGTGCTGGTTACAGTGGCGCGACCGTGCGGATTTTCACCGGCTTCCGGCCACCGTCGCATGGCCGACCGAGCGTAAGGACGCCGCTCAGGTGGTGTCAATGTGACGATCGGCTACGGCTTCCGCGCGATCGGCCGTGCGCACGATGCCGTTGACGAACCGCGGCCACAGCTCCGGCGGGGTGTCGTGTCCCATTCCGGGCACCATGTCCAGTTCCGCGCCGGGGATGGCCCGCGCGGTGGCCCGGCCGCCTGACGGGTTCACCAGCGGGTCTGCCGCGCCGTGGATGACGAGGGCCGGGATCCGCAGCTTGCGCAGCCCGGAGGTCCGGTCGGGGGCGGCCATGATCGCGCCGAGGTGGCGGACCGTGCCCGCCGGGTTCGCGCCGCGGTCGTAGGTGGTCGCCGCGCGGGCCCGCAGCCGGGCCTCCTCGGCGGGGTAGCCGGGAGAGCCGATCACCCGGAAGGTGCGGATCATCTGCTCGATGTACGAATCGCGGTCCTTCGGGGCCGGCTGCAGCAGGTTCTTCATCGCGCGCGGGCTGGGCAGGCCGACGAGCTTGTTGCCGGTGGTCGACATGATCGAGGTGAGCGAGAGCACGCGCGTCGGGTGCCGGATGGCCAGCGTCTGCGCGATCATGCCGCCCATCGACACGCCGGTCACGTGCGCCGCCGGGATCTCGAGGGCGTCCAGCAGCGCGGCGGCGTCGTCGGCGAGGTCGGTCAGCTGGTACGGCGAACGCCGCAGCAGCAGGGCGGGCAGCAGCCCGGCGCGTCCGTGCATGGCGGTCGAGCGGCCGGTGTCGCGGTTGTCGTAGCGGATGACGCGGAAGCCACGCTCGGCGAGCTGCTCGCAGAACTCCTCGTCCCACCAGGTCATCGGCCCGCCGAGGCCCATGATCAGCAGCAGCGGGCGCCCGTCCGGCTCACCGAAGACCTCGTAGCAGAGCTCGATCCCGTTCGCCTGGACCGTGCACTCGTTCATCCAGCCCCCTCCTCGTCGGCGAGCTTGCCCAGCTCGTCCAGCGCGTCCCGCAGGTAGTCGATCAGGTTCCAGACGTCCGGCACCAGCTCGCGGCAGACCACGATGCCGAAGTCCAGTTTGCCGTCGTAGCTCATCACGGTGATGTTGATCCCGCCACTCGCGTCGGTGATCGCCGAGACCGGGTAGTGCCCGAGCAGTTTCGCGCCCGCGGTGTAGAGCGGCATCTGCACGCCGGGCACGTTCGACACGACCAGGTTCACCAGCGGCGACGTCGCGCCGGCGAACCGCATCAGCGCGCGGGCCGACAGCGCGCCGAGCGCGGCGGGCAGCATGGCGCTGAAGTCGACCAGCCAGGAGGCGGGCAACGGCTGGTACCGCTGCTTGGCCAGTGCCATCGCCGAGACCACCTCGTCGAGGCGAGCCTTCGGATCGGCGACGTGCACCGGCAGCGGCGCGAGCATCACCGAGATTTGGTTGCCCGCCGTGCCCGCCTGCTCCGGCGTGCGCACCGACAGCGGCACCAGGGTGACCAGCGGGCTCGCCGGGATGGCCTTGTGCTCGGCGAGCCAGCGGTGCAGCGCGGCCGCGCACAGCGCCATCACCACGTCGTTCACCGTGTGGCCGAAGGCGTTCTTGATGCGCTTGACCTCGTCCAGCGGCAGCGAGCCGTAGGCGAACCGGCGGTGCTGGGTGATCGGCCCGTTGAACGGGGTGTGCGGCGGGACCAGGCGCGGGCGTTCGGTTTCGTCGCTCCCGGGGCTGAGCCGGGCCAGCCGGTTGCCCGCCTTCGCCAGCGCGCTCGCCCCGGGAATCCCTGCCACGCCAGGGAGTTTGTCCAGATGCGGCAGCATTTTCGGCACCGACAATGCCAACTTGAGCGGTTGGAGCGCGAGCTTGCGGGCAGCCGTGGCGAGCAGGGAGAGCCTCGGCGGCGGCCCTTCCACCTGGCGACTGCCGCGTGGATCGACGTGACGGGGTTCCGGCGTCAGGTCCATCAGCACCCCGAGCAGCTCGGCGCCGGAAACGCCGTCGATCGCCGCGTGGTGGACCTTGGTGTACAGCCCGACGCGGCCGTGCTCGAGACCTTGGATGACGTAGGCCTCCCACAGCGGGCGACGCCGGTCGAGCGGCCGGGCGGCGATCCGGGCGACCTGCTCGGCGAGCTGCTGGTCGTTGCCGGGGGCGGGGAGGGCGATCTCGCGGACGTGGAACTCGAGGTCGAAGTCGGCGTCCTCGATCCAGTACGGGTGATCGAGGTTCAGCGGGACTTCGAGAAGCCGCCAGTGCAGCGGGCCCGCCAGGTGCAGGCGCCGGGCGATCAGCGCGCGGACGTCCTCCACGGTGAGCATCCCGTTCGGCGCGGTTGACGGGTCGAGGATCGACAGGCCGCCGACGTGGCCGGTGGTGGTGGCGGATTCGGCGTTCAGGAACTGCACGTCGAGCGCGCTCAGCTGACGCATCCCAGGCCTCCTCGGTAGTGGTCCCGGCACTGTCTGGAATCGTAGCCCGCGTGACTGCCGACGTGCTGAGCTTCCGCGGTCGCCGGATCACCGCGGACCGCGCCCTGGTGATGGCGATCGTCAACCGCACCCCGGATTCGTTCTACGACCGCGGGGCCCACTTCACCGACGACAAGGCGATCGCCGCGGTCGACCGCGCAGTGGCCGAAGGAGCGGACGTCGTCGATATCGGCGGTGTCAAGGCCGGGCCGGGGGAAGAGGTGACGGTCGCCGAGGAGATCCGCCGGGTGGTGCCGCTGGTCGCGGCGGTGCGCTCGCGGCACCCGGACCTGGTGATCAGTGTCGACACCTGGCGCGCGGACGTCGCCAGAGCCGCGTGCGCGGAGGGCGCGGACCTGCTGAACGACACGTGGGCGGGCGCCGATCCAGGCCTGGTCGAGGTGGCCGCGGAGTTCGGCACGGGTTACGTGTGCTCGCACACGGGGAACGCGGTGCCCCGGACGCGACCGTTCCGGGTGCGGTACCACGATGTGGTCGCCGAGGTGATCGAAGAGACGACCCAGCGCGCGGAAGCCGCCGTCGCCCTCGGCGTACCGCGCGAAGGCATCCTGATCGACCCGACACACGACTTCGGGAAGAACACCTGGCACAGCCTGGCCCTGCTCCGCTACGCCGACCGCCTGGCCGAGACAGGCTGGCCGGTGCTGATGGCCTTGTCCAACAAGGACTTCGTCGGCGAGACGCTGGGGGTGGACCTGGAGGAACGCGTGGACGGCACGCTCGCCGCCACTGCCCTGGCCGCCGCGGACGGAGCCGCCATGTTCCGGGCTCACGAGGTACGACGGACGCGGCAGGTGCTGGAAATGGTGGCCTCGATCAAGGGAAACCGCCCGCCTTCGCGGGCTATACGCGGCCTGGCCTGACCGATCGGACTTCCGCCCACTCCCTGATACCCACGCTCACGCACCCGAGTTACACATTCAGGAACCCGAGTTCTGCATTGGTGCAGCCGAGTTTCACATCCAGGTACCGAATCGTGCGTAGATACACACATGAGTTTTACATTCGGCCCCTGGTGTCCTGTGCTGGTGCGACCGAACCCGCGCACCATGGCCGAATCCCTCGTTCGTGCCGTCGAGTTCGACATTCAGGCAGTCGATCCCCGATCGAGTAGCCGAATTCTGCATCGAGAGCCCGAGCGTGGTCACTCATTCGAGTTATGCATTCATGATTGCGGTACTCGTACCTCGCGTAAGGCTGCTCTCAGTCATATTCGATCTCGCCTGTATGGCGCAACGTCGCGAGTCGGTTATCGAACAGGTGTTTGATAGCATCATCGCCATGGGGGAATCCATGGAGGACCTGCTCCTCAAGATGAAATCCACTGCTGCGGAGGTGGCCCGGCTCGAAGCCCGGCTGACTCGGCAGGTGGTCTCGTTCACCCGCGCCTCGGCGACGAAGCGCGGGGTGGCCGAGGAGTTGGCGATGGCACTGTGCCTGACGAAGTTCAAGGCACAGGCGTTGATCGACCAGTCCGAGGGGCTGGTGGATCGCTTTCCGCTGGTCCTCGGACTGGTGGAACAGGGGCGGGTACCGATGGCGTCAGCGGTGGCCGTCACCAAGGCCGGCGCGTGGCTGGAAGGTGCCAAGGCGTCGGTTGTCGATGAAGTGATGGCCGGGCGGCTCTTGGGCAAGAACCCGACGTCGGCGCGACGGTCAGCCAACGCGGCGATCGCGCGGGTGGATCCCGACGGATTCGATGCGCGGGCCAGGAAAGCGGTGGAGAGCCGCAGTTTCCGCCTGAGACACAGCGAAGCCGGAGTGGCTGGCCTGTTCCTGGAGAACGCCTCCGTGGAGAAGGCGGTGGCGGCGTATCTGTGTGTCGATCGGCAAGCCCGGAAGCTCAAGACCGCGGACGAGACCCGGTCGCTGGATCAGGTGCGGACCGACGTGGCGCTGGACATGATGCTCGGCAAGCAGTTCGGTGGTGAGGTGAAGGCGCATGTGTATCTGTACCTGGATGCGCTGACATATGCGGGTCTGCGCAAGGAGCCCGCGGAGTTGGCGGGACACGGGACGATCCCGGCCTCCCTGGCGCGCCACATCGCTTCCGCGCCCGGCACCGTCTTCCAGCGCATCATCACCGACCCGATCGACGGTCAGGTGACCGATTTGGGACGTCGGCGGTATCGGCCGAAGGCCGGGCTCGACGAGCTGGTCCGGGTGCGTGATCGCGAGTGCCGTCGGCCTGGCTGTACGCGGCCCGCGCAGTTCGGCGACCTCGATCACTGCGATACGAAAGGCAAGGGCTGGGCGCAGGGCTGTCCCACCGACGTCGCCACTCTGGTCGGGCTCTGCCGCGCGGACCACCGGCTCCGGGATGTTCCCGGCTGGCGGCACAAGGTCGATGACGACGGGAAGTTGACCATCACCACACCTGCCAATCAGACCTATACCAGCAGGCCAGAGCCCTTGTCCGGCGGTGAGAATGCGGCGTCGACATCGGAGTCGGTCAAGCCGAAGTCCGAGAGAGCGTATCGGTGGGCGGGAGCCCGCTTCCCGGATCGGCTTTCCTCGTGCAGCAACACCATGCGCGATCGGGCCTCGTCGGTCAAAGGCAGACTGAAGTGGCGATAGACATCCTCGACCGTGCTGATCGGGTCGCGAACGAAGTCCTCGTACTGGACGTCGTAGAACTGGGCGGCACTGTGCTTCCCTCGGGCGGTGCGGAAGTCGGACAGGCCGCGTGCCCAGAGGGCCAGCTGGCTCCGGCCGACCACCTCGCCTTTGAACGCGGTCGACCAGTCGGCGGTGGCGTTCTCGTTCAGGCTGCACACCGAGGCGATCGCGGTTCGCGGATCGCGGTGGGTCTGGATCACCAGGGCATCCGGGTACACGGTGAGCAACTCGTCCAGCGCGAACAGGTGGCTCGGGTTCTTCAGCACCCACCGCCGCTCCGCATCGTGCAGGCCGATCAGGCGCAGCACATCGCGGTGCCGGCGGTAGGCCGTGGTCCAGTCCTGCCCGCGAAGCCAATCCGAATAGGACGGTACGTGGGCCAGACATTCGTACGAAATCGAGCGCAGGGACTGCCGCAGGATCTGCCAGCACTCCTCGACCTGCTCGGCCGAGCTGTAGTGCAGCCCCATGAACTCCGGGTGTTCCTGGTGGTGCTGCTCGTACCCGGCCTGGATGCGGGCGAACACCGGATTCGACTCCCACGTCTCCCGCGGAGGACGCGGCTGGGGGACCTCCGTCAGCCACAGTTCCGGGCCCTGGTGCGCGGGATCGGCGGTGAGCAGTCGATGCAGCGCGGTGGTGCCGGTGCGCGGCAGTCCCGTCACGAAGATCGGCCGCTCGATGGGCACGTCGGCGTACGCGGGGTGCTGCTTCCAGCCAGCCTCGCTGAGCAGTCGCGCGATCAGCGCGCCACGCAGGAAAGCCCGCTTGATCTTCTTGCCGAACGGAGTCAGTTCCGCCTCGCGAGCGTACGAGTCGAGCAGGACCGCCAGGCCCTCGGAGTAGTCGTCCTCTCCGAAGTCATCGAGGCCCGTCACTTTGGTGGCCGAAGCGTGCAGGTCCTCGACCGTGCCCACCGAATCCCGTTCCATGCCGCTCCCTCAGTGGTGGAACTCGCCGCAGTTGACGTCCAAGCACTGCCCGGTGATGGCGCTGGCCATCGGCGAAGCCAAGAAGACCACCGCGTCGGCGATCTCGTCGGGTTCGGGCAGCCGCCGCAGGTCCGTGGTGGCCGCGGTTTCGGCGTAGACCTCCTCGCGCGTCACCCCGCGTTCCTTCGCCAGGTGCCCGAAGTACCACTTCAGCGCGTCGGCCCAGATGTAGCCCGGTGCCACGGAGTTGACCCGGATACCCCTCGGCCCGAGTTCGGTGGCCAGCGATTGTGCCAGCGACAGCAGTGCCGTCTTCGACATCTTGTACGCGCCGAAGGTCCGCCGCGAATGCCGGATCACCGCCGAGTTGATCATCACCACCGACCCGTCCACGCCGGACAGTGCCGGAGCGAGCAATCGGGTCAGCCGCAGTGCCGCGAGCACGGTGGTGTCCAGTGCCGTCCGGATCGCGGCCGGGTCGGCATCGAGCAGGTCACCCATCGGCGGGAAGGCGAAAGCGTTGTGCACCAGCGCGTCCAGGCGGCCGAACTCGGTAATGGTCTGCTCGGCGAGTTGTTCGGCGGCGGCCTCGTCGGCGATGTTGGTCGGCACGCAGAGCGCTCGACGGCCCAGCGCGGTGACCTCCTTCGCAACCTCCTCCAGACGCGATTCGGTACGCGCTGCCAGCACTACGTCCGCACCCGCCGCCGCGGCACGTACTGCGATCGAACGGCCCAGCCCTGGCCCGATCCCGGAGACCAGCACGACCTTGCCTTCGAGCATCATCCGAGCATCCTGGTGGCGAAGGCGGCCTGCCGGGCCGCGATCCGGTCCGCGTACTCACGCGGGGTAACCCGTGCCTGCTGGTAGTACGGCAGTCGGCGGGGGAGTTCGCCGAACGGCACGACCTCCACCTCCGGGCCATCCTCGGGTTTCAGCTTCCTGGCCAACCGCTGCCATCGGATCTGCACGAAACCCCGTGCGTGCCCGGTGCATTCCAGCCAGTTCGCCAGACCCGGGTCGCGCTCGCTGATCACGAACCGGATCCGGCCGTCGGGATCGATGCGTGCCTGCGAGGTGTTCAGGCTGGTCTGGTGGTTGACGTAGTCGAGCGAGATGTACCACCGACTGCCCAACTGCATGCCCTGGTACGGCGCGTCGGAGGCGGGCACGGTCACCACCATGACCTCGTCGTCGGCCAGGTCGTAGTGCCCGGCCGAGGAGAACTGCGTGGTCAGCCCGCCCGGCGTGGACCGCGGTTCGGTCATCGTGTTCACCGGCAGCTCGAGGTAGAACCAATCCGGGAACTTGAGGAAGGTATGCAGCCGGTTGAGCAGCAGTTTCCCCGCCACGCCGTACCGTTTGGTCATCTTGTCCTGCGAAGGTGGCGGCGGCACCTGGCCGATCCGATCCGCGCGCTGGATGCGCAGCACGCCGCGTTCCTCGGCGGCCCAGTCGCTGTACACCTCGCGCGCGACCAGCATCGCCGAGCCGGGTGCCAGCGTGAAGTAGTTGGGGTCGCTCGACTTGTCCGGCCCGAACCGGATCTCGAAGGAGCCGTCCGGCTCGATCCGGATCGACCGGTCGTCGAAGGCGGTGACGCTGTCCGGCACGTCGACCGGCGTGTAGTCGCCGGCGAGCACCTGGAAACTCAGGTCCGCGGTGCTGCCCCGGCGCCCGGTGACCACGTACTCCGCGTTGTCGCGCAGGTAGGCGTGGAAGTACAGGGTGTCCGGGTTGTCCAGTCCCATCTTCGTGTACGGCCCGGTGGACTGCACGAAGTACGGGAAGTCCCGCTCGTAGGCCCACGCCATCTGCAGCGACGCGCGAATGCTGCCGCTGAGGTAGTCGTAGCCCTCGATCAGGTCCTGGTCGGTCCGGATGTGCGGGGCGGATTCGATGATCTTCTCGGCTTCGGCGATCGCTTCGGCGAACGGCTGGGTGAGCACCCCGTCACGGTAGAACGTGTTCTAATTCGCGTCAATGCTCTCCAGGCTGTGGAGCTCGTCCAGTACCAGGACGGTGTGGCTCGACAGCACGTCGGGCATGGTTTGCAGCCGGTGCAGCACCAGGTGCCGCAAGCTCGACGCGTCCGGCGCGCGGACCAGCAACACGATGTCGTGCTCGCCGGAGACGAGTGCGCCGTGCCAGACCTCCGGGATCTCCAGCACCCGCTTGCGCACAGCCTGCCACGAGTGCTGGCTGATCTTCAGGTACACGTACGCCGAGATGCCCAGCCCCGCGCGTTCGGGATCGATCACCGCGCTGTATCCGGTGATCACGCCGTCGCGGTGCAGGCGGTCCACCCGCGAGTAGACCGCCGCCCGCGAGATGTGCAGACGCTCGGCGAGCGCGCGCATGGACAGCCTGCCGTCCGCGCGCAGCTCCTTGACGATTCGGCGGTCGGTCTCGTCGAGTGCGGCCATGTGGCCCAGCCTAACGGTGTTAGCGAGCCAAATGTCCGGAGAATCGGCCTCGGTCTGGAATATTGGCCAGACCGCGATGGAGCATTCGCGCCATGACGACGGTCACCAGCGCGGAGCGCGCTCTGCTCCCCACGGATGAGCCGCTCGCCCTGCTCTCCGCGGCGGGCGAGCTGGTGGCGGACCCGGCCCTGCCGATGCCGGCCGACGAAGTGCTGCTCGACCTGCATCGGAAGATGGTGCTCGGCCGCCGCTTCGACGCCCAGGCCACCGCCCTGACCAAGCAGGGCAGGCTCGCGGTCTACCCCTCGTCGCGCGGACAGGAGGCGTGCGAGGTCGGCGCCGTGGCCGCGCTGGAGGAACGCGACTGGCTTTTCCCCACCTACCGCGACTCGGTCGCCCTGGTCACCCGCGGCGTCGACCCGGTCGAGACGCTGACCCTGCTGCAGGGCGGCTGGCACCTGGGCTACGACCCGTACGAACACCGCGTCGGCCCGCAGTGCACGCCGCTCGCCACCAACACGCTGCACGCGGTCGGCGTCGCGCACGCCGCGCGGTTCAAGGGCGAGGACAGCGTCGCGCTGGTGCTGCTCGGTGACGGCGCGACCAGCGAGGGCGACACGCACGAGGCGTTGAACTTCGCCGGTGTGTGGCAGGCGCCGGTGATCTTTCTGGTGCAGAACAACGGTTACGCGATCAGCGTGCCGATGAGCAAGCAGAACGCGGCGCCGTCGTTGGCGCACAAGGGGATCGGTTACGGCGTGCCGTCCGTGCTGGTCGACGGCAACGACCCGGCCGCGGTCTACGCCGTGGTCCGCGACGCGGTGCGAGCCGCTCGGGAAGGCGGCGGCCCGACGCTGATCGAGGCCAGGACCTACCGCATCGAGGCCCACACCAACGCCGACGACGCGAACCGCTACCGCGACCCCAGCGAAGTGGCCTACTGGCTGGGCCGCGATCCCCTCGACCGCATCGAGGCTTACTTGCGCTCGCGCGGTCTGCTCGACGACACCCGCCGCGACGCCGTGCTGGCCGAGGCCGAGGCGTTCGCATCGAAGGTGCGTGACGGCATGAACGCCGAGGTGGCAGCCGACCCCGCCGACCTGTTCCGGCACGTCTACGCCGAGCCGACGCCCGCGCTGCGCGAGCAGGCGGCCCAGCTCGCCGAGGAGCTCCGATGACCCTGTCCATGGCGGGCGCGCTGAACCGCGGCCTGGCCGACGCGCTCGAAGCCGACGACCGCGTGCTGGTGTTCGGCGAGGACGTCGGTCCGCTCGGCGGTGTGTTCCGGGTGACCGACGGGCTGACCGCGCGCTTCGGCGAAAAGCGGGTGTTCGACACGCCGCTGGCCGAGTCCGGCATCGTCGGCACCGCGATCGGCATGGCGATGAACGGCCTGCGCCCGGTGGTGGAGATGCAGTTCGACGCCTTCGCCTACCCCGCGTTCGAGCAGATCACCAGCCACCTGGCCAAACTGCGCAACCGCACCCGCGGCAAGGTCGAACTGCCGGTGGTCGTCCGGATCCCGTACGGCGGCGGGATCGGCGGTGTCGAGCACCACTGCGACTCCTCGGAGATGTACTACACCCACACGCCGGGCCTGCGCGTGGTCACACCCGGCACCCCGGAGGACGCCTACCACCTGCTGCGTGCCTCGATCGACTCGCCGGACCCGGTGATCTTCCTGGAACCGAAGCGGCTCTACTGGGCCAAGTCCGAAGTGGACTTCGCGGCCGGGGTGCCGATGGACCGCGCGGTGGTGCGGCGGACCGGCTCCGACGTCACGCTGATCGCCTACGGCCCGATGGTGCAGGTCGCACTGGAAACTGCCGACGCAGCACGGGAAGAAGGCTGGGACGCCGAAGTCGTGGATCTGCGCACGCTGTCGCCGTTCGACGACGAGACGGTCGCCGCGTCCGTGCGCAAGACCGGCCGCGCGGTGGTGGTGCACGAAGCGTCCGGCTTCTGCGGGTACGGCGCCGAGGTCGCCGCCCGGCTCAACGAGCGCTGCTTCCACCACCTGCACGCGCCGATCCTGCGCGTCACCGGCTACGACATCCCTTACCCACCCCCGAAACTCGAGGAACACCACCTGCCGAACGTGGACCGCGTGCTCGACGCGATCGCGCGCCTGCAGTGGGACGACGAGGTGATCGGCGTTGCCTGAGTTCCTGCTGCCCGACCTCGGCGAGGGCCTGACCGAGGCGGAGATCGTGCGCTGGCTGGTCTCGGTCGGCGACACGATCACCGTGGACCAGCCGGTGGTCGAGGTGGAAACCGCCAAGGCCGCGGTCGAAGTACCGTCTCCCTTCGCCGGGGAGGTGACCGCGCTGCACGGCGCCGCGGGCGAAACGCTGCCCGTCGGTGCGCCGCTGCTCAGCGTGGGCGGAACGGCTCCGGGATTCACCGAACCGGGCGTGGTGGTCCCGGAGCCTGCCGCCGCCGCCGAGGAAAGCGGCAACGTGCTCATCGGTTACGGCACGTCGACGGCCACCCGGCGACGTCGCCGGACGCCCGGGCGTGCCCCCGCGAGCGTGCCCCAGCAGCGGACGACGGCGGTCATTTCGCCGATCGTGCGCATGCTGGCCAAGGAACACGGGGTCGACCTGCACGCGGTGTCCGGCAGCGGCCCGCAGGGCGTGATCCGGCGGTGCGACATCGAACGGGAGATCGCCGGGCGCTCGGCCGGTGGCCGCCGCATTCCGTTGAAGGGCCTGCGCAAGACGGTCGCCGACAAGCTGTCCACGTCGCGGCGGGAGATTCCCGAGGCGACCGTGTGGGTCGACGTCGACGCCACCGAACTGCTCGCCGCCCGCGACAAGCTCGATGGGGTCGGCCTGCTGGCGTTGCTCGCGCGGTTCACCGTGGCGGGCCTGAAGAAGTTCCCCGAACTGAACTCGCGGGTCGAGCGCGACGAGATCGTGGTGCTCGATTCGGTGCACCTCGGCTTCGCCGCGCAGACCGATCGCGGGCTGGTCGTACCGGTGATCCGCGACGCGCACACGCTCAACACCCGCGCGCTCTCCGCGGCTCTGCGGGACCGCACGGCCGCGGCGCGAGCGGGCGAGCTGACCCCGGCGGACCTGACCGGCGGCACGTTCACCGTGAACAACTACGGGGTGTTCGGCGTGGACGGTTCGGCGGCGATCATCAACCACCCGGAGGCGGCGATCCTCGGCATGGGCCGGATCATCGACCGGCCGTGGGTGGTCGACGGGGCGCTGGTGGCGCGCAAGATCTGCCAGCTCACGCTCGCCTTCGACCACCGGGTGTGCGACGGCGGCACCGCGGGCGGCTTCCTGCGCTTCGTCGCCGACTGCGTGGAGTCGCCGGTCACCGCCCTCGGCGACCTTTAGGCCTCGCGCAGGCTCAGGTATTCGTTGAGCCGGGTCGCGGCCTTGAGCATGGCGAGGCCCCGCGCGGTCAGCTTCCGCTGCCAGTCGTCCAGGGCGCCGGCCAGCGCGTCGACGTCGCCCGCGGTGCGGACCTGGCGGACCACGGTGGCGATGTGCTCCAGCGGATAACCCCCGCGCCGGAGCAGGTGGGCGAGTTCGGCGTCGCGGATGTCGGGCGCGCGGTACACGCGGTAGCCGGTGCCCGATTCCCGGTGCGGCGTCAGGATTCCGGCGTCCTCCCAGTTGCGCAGGGTCGCCGGGGTGACGCGGAGCTGGTGCGCCAGCTCCCCGATGGTGCGTCGAGCCACCGCGTGATCCACGGGACGATCCGCGGGCAGGTGGTCGATCGCGTCCTTCACCGCGTCGAGGGTGTCGCGGTCCCGCAGCAGCCGGTGGTGACCGCGGTCGATGGCGATCAGCGCGCTGTCGAGATCGCCGGCGTGGACCGAGTTCATGATCTGCCCGGCGGTGGCGTGCCCGTAGGCCGGGATCAATGCGAGGTAGGCACGCAGCGCCGCCGCGTGAACCTCGGTGTAGACGCGGTAACCACTCGCGGTGCGTTCGGCGGGCGGCAGGCACCCGTCCTGCTCGTAGTTGCGGACGGCCTGGGTCGACAGGCCGTGCTCGCGGGCTAGGTCGGCGGGTCGCATGCGCCGTTAGTCGGCCACGGCCTCGACCAGGCGGAGCAGCTCGGTGGTCGCGGCGACCCCGCCGAGCACGACGACCTTCAGCGAACCGCGTTCCTCGTCGTAGAGGGTGTCCACGCGCAGCGGCTGGTCGTCGTCCCGGGAGCTGTTCGCCGCGCCCAGCAGCAGCGAGGTGATCCGGTCCGCGGTCGCCTTGTCGACCGCGTCCACCTGCACGATGCTCGACACCTCGACGCGGCGCGTGCCGGAGATCGACGGCTTGCCGGTCAGCTCTTCGAGGTCCTCGCGGGCGATGCGGTACTGCTTGCCGATGCGGACCGCTTTGAGCCGCCCGTTCCGCACGTAGTTGCGGACCGTGCGCACGTGCAGCCCGAGTCGGTCGGCGACCTGCTCCACGGAGAGCAACTCCTGCGTCATGTGCTCAAACTACGTCAGGAACCGGACCGGTCGAGCAGGCGCACCAGCGCCGCGGCGGCCTCCTCGGCGTCCGCGGTGGACACCGCCGACGGGTCGAGCAGCGCCCGTTGCGCCAGCCCGCTGAGCAGGGCGTGCGCGGCCACGCTCAGCCGCCGCGCCTGCTCGCCGGTGGTTCGCGTGGTGCCGAGGCAGCGGTCGGTCAGCAGGTCGCGCAGCCGCTGCGCCGGGATCGGCTGGGTGGGGACCGGTTCGCGCAGTGAGGCGGCGGTCGCTTCCAGCTCGAAGGCGAACCGGTCGCGCGCGCCTTCTTCGGTGGCCATCTTCATCCACACCCGCGCCGCGCCCCGCAGCACCTCGGTCACCGGCAGCTCCGGATCGGTGAGCGAGTCGAGCTCGCCCGCCAGTTCGGTGGAGAGCTGGTCCATCGCCGCGGCGAGCAGGTTCCGCTTGCTGCCGAAGATCGAGTAGATCGCGCCTGTGCTCAGTTCGGCCCGTTCGGCGATGTCCTCGAGGCGGGCGTCGCGGTAGCCGTGGGCGGCGACCTCGGCGAGGCAGGCCTCGATCAGCGCTTCACGATTGCGTGCCTTCAGCACGGTCCGTTTCACGGCAGTGATGCTAATCTGATTATTAGCGTAATCAAATTATCCCACCGGAGGGTGCCGTGCGCGAGGTCGCCAGGATCACCGGTTCGATGACGCCGGCCACCGGCTTCCCCACGGTGGACCAGGTGCACCGGTTCACCGCCGAGATTGCCGAAAAGCACCCGGACGCCGTCACGGTGACCGTGCTCGGCCGGTCCAAGCTGGGCGACCCGATCCACCACGTCCGGGTCGGCGGCGGGCCGCGGCAGGTGGTGGTGATCGGCAGTCCGCACCCCAACGAGCCGATCGGCCTGCTGACCATCCGGCAGCTGCTCTGCGAACTCGCCCAGGACACCGAACTGCGCGAAGCCCTCGGCGCCACCTGGCACTTCGTGCCGTGCGCCGACCCCGACGGCACCCGGCTCAACGAGGGCTGGTTCGACGGCCCGCTCACCCGCGACCACGTGGCGCGCAACTTCTACCGGCCGCCGAGCAACGAGCAGGTCGAATGGACCTTCCCGGTCGAGTGGCGCGGGCAGCGCATCGGCACGCCCATCCCGGAGACGCGCGCGCTGATGAAGCTGATCGACGCCACCCGGCCGCAGTTGATCGCCTCCTTGCACAACGCCGACTTCGGCGGCGGCTTCTTCTACGTCAGCGGCGGCGACGCCGAGTACTACGCCGCGCTCACCGCGTTGCTCGACGACGCGGGAATCCCGCTGGACCGCGGTGAGCCGGACGCACCCGGTGCCCGCGCGCTCGCGCCGGCGGTGTTCGAAATGCCGTCCTTCGGCACGATCGCCGAGGCGATGGGCGCGCCGCTGCTCACCGGCGGGAGCACGCGGGACTACTCCGCGCGCTACGGCAGTGCGGTGCTGATCAGCGAACTCCCGCTGTGGGTGGACTATGGCCCGGCGTACGCCGACGAAAGCTACGCCCAGGACCTGGACTTCTTCACCGGCTTGTTGCAGCCGTTGCGGTTGAGCGGCCGCAGCCCGTTCGAGCGCGCGATCACCGACGCGCTGCGCTGGTTCCGGTTCGCCGGCGGGGAGGTGTGGCCGAGCGTGATCCGCCTGCGGTGCGCCGGAATGCTGCTGCGCCTGTTCGCCGACGAACCGGCGTCACCGGAGATCGACGCGGCGCGCGCGAAGCTGACCCCGGTTTTCGAGCGCTGGTGCGCCGAGGTCGCCGAACGCGCGCCGGGCACGCTCGTGCCCCCGCACCGCCTGGCCGGGGTGCAGGCGGGCGCGATCGTCACCGCGGTCACCCGGCTGCGCGACGGCCTGCCGGTCTGACTGCTCCATCCGGGTGCGCCCGCGAAACCGCCGGGAACTCCGGAACCGCCTCCGGCGACCTCTACTGCGAACGGTCGTGGGAAGCGAAGGACGGGGTGCATGGCCTGGTACGACGATGACGACCTGTGGGCCGGCTTCGCCGGGGCGATGTTCTCCCGCCGACGGGCGGCCGAGGCCGCCGAACTCGTCGCCAAGTCGCCGTTGCTGGCGTTCCCGGCCGGGGCCAGAGTGCTCGACCTGTGCTGCGGACCGGCGCTCCACGTGGTGCCGCTGGCGCAACGCGGCGACCGGGTCACCGGGGTGGACCTGAGCGAGGTCATGCTGGCGCGGGCCCGCGAAACCTGCCGGGAAGCCGGTGTCGACGTCCGGCTGGTCCAGGCGGACATGCTGGACTTCGCCGAGGACCGCGCCTTCGACGTGGTGCTCAACCTCTACACCTCGTTCGGCTACTTCGACGACCCCGCCGACAACCTGCGCGTGCTGCACAACGCCCACACCAGCCTGGACCGCGGCGGCACGCTGCTGGTCGACGTGCTGGGCAAGGAGGTCCTGGCGAGCTGGGTGGGCCGCCCGCAGGCCGTGGACGTCGACGAGGGCACGGTGTTCATGCGCGACACCATCCTCGACGACTGGACCCGCCTCCGTACCGAATGGACACTCGTCGCCGGGGACACCGTGCGCCGCGCCACCATCACCAGTTTCCTGTACAGCGCCGCGGAACTGCGTGCGTTGTTCCAGCAGGCCGGGTTCACCGACGTGGAGTGCTTCGGTGACTTCGACGGCAGCCCGTACGACAACCACGCCCGGCGCCTGATCGTGCGCGGCCGACGTGCGGACTGAGGTCGAGGGCGAGCCGCGCTGGCGCCTGCTCGCCGAACCGACGACGCCCGACGCCCCCGCCAGGGGTGGGCTCACCGGCGCGATCGTCGTGCTTTCGCTGGTACTGCTCGTTTCCGTGCTCGCCGGCATCGCGCTCGGCCCGACCGTGGTGCCGCTCGACGACGTGCTGCGTTACCTGCAGGCCGCGCTCACCGGCGGCCGGATCAGCCAGGCCGAGGTCACCGGCTACTCGATCGTGTGGGACGTGCGCACCCCGCGGGTGCTGCTCGCGGTGGTGGTCGGCGCCGGGCTCGCCGTGGTCGGCGTGGCGTTGCAGGCGCTGGTCCGCAACGCGCTGGCCGAGCCGTTCGTGCTCGGTATTTCGTCGGGGGCCTCGGTCGGAGCCACCGCCGTGGTGGTGTTCGGGGTGTTCGCCTCGCTCGGCGTGCTCGCCATGTCGGTCGCGGCCTTCCTCGGCGCGCTGATCGCGACCGTGCTGGTCTACCTCGCCGCCCGCAGCGCGCTCGGGCTCACGCCGCTGCGGCTGGTGCTGACCGGGGTCGCGCTCGCGTACGCCTTCCAGGCGGTGATGAGCATGATCGTCTTCCTGGCGCCGAACAGCCAGGCGGCGCAGACGGTGTTGTTCTGGCTGCTCGGCAGCCTCGGGGCGGCGAGCTGGCAGTCGCTGCCGATCGCGGCGATCGCCGTGGTGGTGACGGTGGTTCTGCTGCTACGCAACAGCAGGCCGCTCGACATCCTCTCGCTCGGTGACGAGACCGCGGCGAGCCTCGGAGTGGACGCGGCGGCGTTGCGGCGCGGGCTGTTCCTGCTGACCGCCGGGGCGACTGGACTACTGGTGGCGGTCAGCGGCGCGATTCCGTTCGTCGGGCTGGTGCTGCCGCACGTGGTCCGGATCGTGGTCGGCTCCAGCCACCGCCGCGTGCTCGCGATCGCCCCGCTCGCCGGGGCCATCTTCCTGGTCTGGGTGGACGTGCTGGCGCGGGTCGTGGTGGCGCCGGAGGAACTGCCGCTCGGGGTGATCACCGCGCTGATCGGGGTGCCGGTGTTCATCGTGCTGATGCGCCGCCGCGGCTACATGTTCGGGGATCGCTGATGGGACAGGCGAGAATCGCGCTGCGCGGGGTCTCGGTCGAGATCGCCGGGCGGGCACTGGTCCGCGAGCTGAACCTCGACGTCGGGGAGGGCGAAGTGGTCGGCCTGGTCGGGCCGAACGGCAGCGGCAAGTCGACCGCACTGCGCTGCGTGTACCGCGCGCTGAAGCCGACCACCGGCGCGGTGCTGCTCAACGACGAGGACCTGAGCCGGGTGGCGCTGGCCGAGAGCGCCCGCTCGATTGCCGCGCTCACCCAGGACAGCCGCGCCGAGCTGGACTTCACCGTGGAGGAGGTGGTCGCGCTCGGGCGGTCACCGCACCAGCGCGGCAACGCCCGGCTCACCGCGCGCGAACGCCAGCTGTGCCGGGACGCGTTGCGGCGCATGGACATCACGCACCTGGCGGTGCGCAGCGTGCTGTCGCTTTCCGGGGGTGAACGCCAGCGCGTGCTGATGGCCAGGGCACTGGTGCAGGAGCCGAGCGTGCTGGTGCTCGACGAGCCGACGAACCACCTCGACGTGCGTCACCAGGTGGAGTTGCTGAGCTTCCTGGCCGGGTGCGGGCTGACCGTGCTGGTCGCGCTGCACGACCTCAACCTGGCCGCCGCGGTGTGCCAGCGCATCGCCGTGCTGCGCGACGGGGAACTGGCCGCCTGCGGCACCCCGGCGGAAATCCTCACCCCCGAACTGGTCCACGACGTGTTCGGCGTGCGGGCCAGCGTGGTCGCCCACCCGCGGACCGGGATCACCCAGCTGCTCTACGACCTCGACCCCGACAGCTCCGAAGAGCTTGACAGTCCCGAAAGGACCGAGCGCGCATGAGAACCCGCCTGGTAACGCTGCTGGCGCTGCTCCCGCTGGTGGCGGCCTGTGGTGCCACCGTCGAGCCCGCGCCCGCCGCCGGGCCGCCGGCCACCGCCACGGTGACCAACTGCGGTGAGCAGGTCACCTACCCGACGCCGCAGCGCCCCGTGTCCTACGACATCAGCGGCACGGAGAAGATGTTCGCGCTCGGGCTGGCCGACCGGATGCGCGGGTACGTGCTCAACAAGGTGGCGGATCCGTCCATCGACGGCTCGGAGTGGAAGGCCGACTACGCGAAGGTGCCCCGGCTCGGCACCGCACGGATCACCCGGGAGATCGTGGTCGACGCGCAGGCCGACTGGGTGTTCGCGGGCTGGAACTCCGGCTTCAGCGAGGAGCGCGGCATCACGCCGAAGCTGCTGGAACAACTCGGCATCCGCAGCTACCTGCACACCGAAACCTGCTGGGACTACGGCACCGCGAAGGCCGACGTGTCCCCGCTCGACGCGCTCTTCGCCGACCTGGAGAACCTCGGCAAGATCTTCCACGTCGAGGCACGGGCCACGGAACTGGTGGGGCAGCTGCGTTCCCGGCTGGACGCGGTGCGCCGAGGTGCGCCCGCCGGTGCGGAACCCACCCGGGTGTTCGTCTACGACTCGGGCACCGACCAGCCGTACACCGCGGGCAAGCACGCCGCGCCCACCGACATCATCGCCGCGGCGGGAGGGCGCAACGTCTTCGCCGAACTGGCCGACGGCTGGGGCTCGGTCGGGTGGGAGCCGGTGGTGCAGGCCCAGCCCGAGGTGATCGTGGTGGCCGACTACGGCGACCAGCCGGTCCAGGCGAAGATCGACTTCGTGAAGTCCTTCGAGGGCCTGAAGAACTCGCCCGCGGTGCGGGAGAACCGGTTCCACGTCATGTCGGTCGGCGAGCTGGTCAGCGGGCCGCGCAACGTGGCCGCGGCCGAAAGCCTGGCCCGCTACCTGCGGTCGATCGGCCGATGACCCGGGTGCCGGAGGCCATGGTCGCCGCCGCGGTGCACGAGCACATCACCGACGCGATCAAGGACCCGAGCCTGATCCGGCTGGGGCCGAACCTCGTGCTGGCGCGGTTCGAGACGATGAAGGTCTACGCCGCGCTCGGCGCCGTCCGGTCGCTGCTGGACAGCGGCATCGTGCGACCGGGGCAGACGCTGATCGACTCCTCCAGCGGCATCTACGCGCTCGCGCTGGCGATGGCGTGCCACCGCTACGGCCTGCAGTGCCACATCGTCGCGTCGACCACGGTGGACGCGACGATCCGCGCGCAACTGGAGGTGCTCGGCGCGACGGTGGACCAGATGCCGCCGTCGGCGAGCCTGCAACTGGACCAGGAACGCCGGGTCGGCCGGGTGCGCGCGCTGCTGGCCGAGCGGCCGGACGTGCACTGGATGCGGCAGTACCACGACGAGGTGCACTACGCGGGGTATGCGGAACTGGCGGAGATCGCCGCGCGGTCGCTGCCCGCGGGGGCGCTCACGGTGGTCGGCGCGGTCGGCACGGGCGCGTCCACCGGCGGGCTGGTCGAGTCGCTGCGGCAGCGTGATCCGGAGGTGCGGCTGACCGGGATCCAGCCGTTCGGCAGTGTCACCTTCGGCAGCGAGCGCCTGTCCGACCCGGAGGCGATCATCGCCGGGATCGGCAGCTCGATCCCGTTCGGCAACGTCCGGCACACGCTGTACGACCGGTTGCACTGGGTGGATTTCCGGTACGCCATGGCGGGCGCGGTCGGGTTGCTGCGGGAGCACGCGGTGTTCGCCGGGCTGTCCACCGGGGCGGCGTACCTGGCCGCGCGGTGGGAGGCGCGGGCCGAGCCGGAGCGGACGTTCCTGGTGATCGGCGCGGACACCGGACATCGGTATGTCGACAAGGTGTTCTCGCGACACCAGGACGCGCTGGATCCGGAGCTGCTGTTCCCGGTGGAGGTGGGTTCGCTGGCCGAACTGAGCCTGCCCTGGTCCACAATGGACTGGGCGCGGAGGGCGTACCGATGACCATCGTGCTGTTGGAGGCGCTCTCGTTCGGCCTGGGCCGCATCGCTGACGCGGCGGCGGCGGCCGGGCAGCGGCTGGTGCTGTTCACCGGTGACCGGTCGATCTACCGGTACGAGCTGAGCCGGCGCTCGATCGACGTGGTGGATGTCGATACCTTCGACGCAAGCGCTTGCACCAAGGCGCTGTCGTCGGTGCCGGACTTGGCCGGGTTGATCAGTTCCACCGACACCTGGGCTGTACCGGGCGCGCAACTGGCTGCCGATTTCGGCTTGCCGGGCCCGTCGGTCGACGCCGTGCGCGTTCTGCGGGACAAGGCACGCGTACGGCAGTTGTTGCACGCACGGGGGTTGAGCCGGGGTACAGCCGTGGACGCGACGACGGAGCTGACGGACTTCCCGTTGGTGGTGAAGGACTCGGCGGGCACGTCCTCGCGGGATGTCTCGCTGGTGCGCTCGACGGCGGAACTGCATGCGGTGCTGTCGGGTACGGGGGCTTTGAAAGGACGGCTGATCGCGGAGCCGTTCCTGGTCGGGCCGGTCTACAGCGCGGAAACCCTGACCTGGCAGGGGGAGACGCGGCTGTTCGGGGTGTCCAGCCGTCAGTTGTCGCCGGTCTACCGGTTCCGGGAGGAGTCGGCGGCGTTCCCGGTGGCTTTCGGGGATAAGGACAGCGAACTGCTGCGGCAGTGGGTCTCCGAGGTGCTGGCCGTCGCCGGGCATGACCGGGGTTTCGCGCACGTCGAGTTCGTGCTGGGCGCGGAGGGACCGGAACTGGTCGAGATCAACGCACGCATCGGGGGCGCGCTCGTCGGGGAGGCGCTGTGCCGCGCGCTGGGCACGAACGTCTACCACGCGATGATCGACATGGCGCTGGACCGGCGCCCCTCCCTGCTCGACGCCGTCCTCCCCGGCGGCCCGGCGGTCGCGTTCAGCCTGATCTACCCCACCCGCCCCGGGCGACTCGTGGGCTGGACCGGCCTGGATGCGCTGGCGATGCACCCGGGGGAGCCGGAGTGGTACCCCACCGCCACCCCGGGCGACACCTTCGACCACCTGGCCGACCAGCGCTCCTGCACCGGCCTCGTCCTCGTACACGGCGACACCGCCGAACTCGCCGCCCACCGAGCCCACTCCGCCGCCTCCCTCATCCACCCCACCCTTACTTGACGTCCCCACCCGAACGTGGCGCGAGCCTCCACCGAACTGTCACGAATGTGGCTTTCGAGACGGATAACGTCCCGAAAGCCACATTCGTGACATCAGGGAACCCGGTCCCCGTGCCAGGAGTGCCACAGGGTGGAGTAGGTGCCTCCGGCGTCCACCAGGGCGGCGTGGGTGCCGAGTTCGGTGATCCGCCCGCCGTCCACCACGGCGATCCGGTCGGCGTCGTGGGCGGTGTGCAGGCGGTGGGCGATGGCGACGACCGTGCGTCCGGCGAGGACGGCGGCGACCGAGCGTTCCACGTTCCGGGCGGTCCGCGGGTCCAGCAGGGCGGTGGCCTCGTCCAGCACCACGGTGTGCGGGTCGGCCAGTACCACGCGCGCCAGTGCGAGTTGCTGCGCCTGGGGCGCGTCCAGCCGCACATCGACACTGTCCAAACCGGACGGCAGGGACCGGACCCAGCCGGCGTCCACCACGTCGAGGGCGGCGAGCAGGCGGGCGTCGTCGGCGTCCGGGGCGGCGATGGTCAGGTTGTCCCTGATCGTGCCCAGGAAGACGTGGTGTTCCTGCGTCACCAGCACCACGCGTTCCCGCAGCACCTCCGGCGCCAGGTCCGCCACCGGCACCCCGCCCACGGTCACCGAGCCCGAGCCCGGCGCCGCCAGCCCGGCCAGCAGTCTGCCCAAAGTGGACTTCCCGGCTCCCGACGGACCCACCAGCGCGAGCCGTTCACCCGGGCGCACCGACAGGTCGACCCCGTGCAGCACATCCTTGCCGGAACCATACGAATAGCGCACGTCGCTGACGACCAGCCGGTCGTCGGCCGGCACCTCGGTGGTCGGGGCCCGGTCGGGCACCGCCTTGCCGACGCCCTTCAGCCGCGCGAACGAAGCGCCGCTGCGCTGCAACTGGTCGAGCCAGTCCAGCAGGAAGTCCATCGGCTCGGTCAGCTGCCACGCGTAGAGCACCGCCGAGATCGCCGCACCCAGGGTGACCAGGTCGTTCGCCACGAAGAAGCCCCCGGCCAGCAACAGCACCGCGGCGGGCAGCGCGTAGACGAAGTCCACCACCGGGTACAGCACGCTGCGCAGGAACAACGTCCGCACCCGCGCCGTGTGGGCCTCGCGCACGCGGGCGTCCGTCGCTTCGATCTGCCGCGACCCCAGGCCGAACGCCTCGACCGTGCGCGCGCCTTCCGCGGTTTCCACCAGGCTGTCGGACATCTCCGAAAGCGTCTGTCCTTCGTGGAGGTAGGCGTCCCTCGCCCGCTTCAGGTACCACCGGCTGATCACCATGAGCAACGGCAACCCGACCATCGAGCACAGCCCGAACAGCGGGTCCAGCACGAAGAGCGCGGTGAAGACGAAGGTCAGCTGCACCGTGGAGATGAACAGCGTCGGAGCCGCGTCGCGCAGGGTCACGCCCACCGTGGACACGTCCGCCGCGCCCCTGGCCATCAGGTCGCCGGTCCCGGTCCGCTCGACCACCGGCGCGGGCAGCGCCAGCGTCTCGTCGACGAAGTCCTCCCGCAGCCGCGCCAGCGTCCGCTCGCCGAGCCGGTGCCCGGCGTTGCGGGCGAAGCGGGTGAGCAGCACCTGGGCCAGCGCGCAGGCCACGATCGCCGCCGCGAGCAGGTCCACAGTGGACGTGTCCGCCCGGCCGGCGCCGACCAGGTCGACGATCCGCCCGACCAGCCAGGGCGCGGCCAGTCCGGCCAGCGCGGCCAGCCCGTTCAGCGCCAGCACCACCGCCATCGCCCGGCGATCGGCGCGGACCAGCTGCCAGGTCGCCCGCCGGACCTCGGCGGGCGTCGCCACCGGCAGGCTCATCGGGCCACCTCCTCTTCGGC